>NZ_JBHXVG010000008.1:0-311347 GCF_042672405.1 Streptomyces sp. NPDC127197
CCCTTTTTTAATCACCCGCCCCCCCCCGATAACTACACTTGCTTTGTCGTCGGCTGCGTCTGTTGTTTATACGAGACTGGGCCAGGTCTTATCCACACGCTCGATGTCGATGGGCGCCCGCCGTGTTGGCGGGCGCCCTTCTTCTTTTCGTCGGGGCGTTGTCAGTGGTGCGTGTCATCGTTGGGGCATGGAGATCGACGGGGGCCTTGGCATCAAGGTCGAGACGGAGAACTGGCAGACGCATGCGCGGCTTTCGGCGGCGCAGCTGCGGGAGCTGGTGGAGCGCATCGGCGGCGCCGGGGACCGCTTCCTGGTGGTGCAGCGGATACCGGACGTCCCGGATGTGTTCGCGCAGGTGTGGCACGAGGAGGGCGGGGACTACCGGCTCGAGCACCGCGCGGGCGGGGACGGGTTCTTCGGTACGAACCTCGGCGAGCCGGAGCGCGTCGCCGACCTTCTGACGGGCTGGGCGCGGCAGAGAGACGGCTGGGGCGCCGGCGTGGCGTGGGAGCCGATCGAGCCGGCGCCGCGCGAGGAGGTTCCCGAGCTGCCGGACGAGGTGCGGGAGAAGGTCGAGGAGCAGGTGCGGCTGCGGCTGCGCTGCGGCTACGACTCGCGCAAGGAGCTGGCCGAGATCGCCGAGGACTACCTGGTCGACGGGGACGAGCGGCCGGTGTCGAGGGCGCAGGCGTGGCGCATGGTCGACCGGCTGTGGCTGGAGCGGCTGGCCGAGCAGGAGACCTGGGAGGGCGTCACCGACCCGGAGCGACTCACGCGTGCCTTCGAGGCGCTGGAGGCCAAGGGCATCACCGCCCGGGAGAACTTCGCGTGTTGCCGGGGCTGCGGCATGGCCGAGATAGGCGCCGAGCGGGAGGGCGCGCGTGGCTTCGTCTTCTTCCACCAGCAGGGCACGGAGTCCGCCGCGGACGGGTACGGGCTCGCGCTCTACTACGGCGGTTTCGACGAGTCGGAGGAGACGACCGGGTCCGTGGGGCGTGAGGTCGCCCGGGCGCTGGACGCGGCCGGGCTGTCCGCCCAGTGGGACGGCGATCCGGGCCGGGCGATCACCGTCACGCCGCTGAACTGGCACAAGCGGCTGGAGGGATGAGGGAAACGGCATCGAGTTCCGGCCGACGGACGTCCGAGGTGTGAGAGGAGGGTCCGGTTCCTGGCGGGTGTCTGCTTCAATGGGGCCATGGCCAGCTTCCAGAAGCACTCCGCGACGGGTCGCCGTGACCTCGAGCCCTTCTGGCCTTCCCGTCAGCACCACGACTTCGACCGGCTGTGTTGCCGCGCGCTGACCGCGCCGGCCCGCTGACGCCGTACACACCGGCCTTCGGCCAGCGCGACACGACGTACGTCCCCGTCGGACTTCTCGCGCGAAAGAGCTGACCTCGCATGGCGACCATCCCTGCTTCCCTGTCCCGTTCCCTGAACACCGCCCCTGCTCCCGGCAGCCCGCGGCACCGACTGCGTGCCGTCGAGAGGGACGAGGTGCTCGATGTCGCGGAGTTCCTGCCGCCGGGTGCCACCTGGCTGCCCGCTCCGCAGCACACCCTGCCCGACCTGCCGGGCCGCCCGCCCATGGTCGGCTACCTGGTGCTCGTGCCGGCCGATCAGCAGCCGCCGTTCCCGCCGGTGGCGGTACCCGACGAACCGCGGCCGGACGCCCCCGACAACACCGCCACCGACACCGAACCGCTCATCCGTGTCGACGCCCTGCAGCGCACCGCGGAGGTGGCCGGGCGGGAGCTCGACCTCACGTACCTGGAGTTCGAGCTGCTCGCTCACCTGGTGGCGCACCCGCACCGGGTGCACACCCGGGACCAGCTGGTCACCACGGTGTGGGGCTACGGCCATGTGGGCGACGGCCGCACCGTCGACGTCCACATCGCCCGACTGCGCCGCAAGCTGGGCCCCGAGCACCGGCAGGCGATCCACACGATCCGCCGGGTCGGCTACAAGTACGCGCCGCCGACCGGTAGTTGACGGCCTGCCGACGGCGGGTCGGCGTCATCTGAGCCGGGGCGTCTGCTGTCGGCAGAACCCCGTTCCCTTCCGCCGCTCCCCCGGGCACAGTCACCGGCATGAGACTGCTGATGCTGGGTGGTACGGAGTTCGCGGGACGGGCCGTCGTGGAGGCGGCGCTCGGGCGTGGCTGGGACGTGACCGTGTTCCACCGGGGACGGCACGCGGCCCCGGCCGGGGTGCGGTCGCTGCACGGTGACCGCACCGCGCCCGACGGGCTCGCCGCCGTCGCGGACGGCGCATGGGACGCCGTGGTCGACACCTGGTCGGCGGCGCCGCTCGCGGTGCGGGACGCGGCGCGGCTGCTGCGGGGCCGCGCCGGGCGGTATGTGTACGTGTCGAGCTGCTCGGTGTACGCCTGGGCCCCGCCCGCCGGCTACACCGAGGACGCGCCCCTGGTCGAGGGCGCCGAGCCCGACGCCGGCCACACGGACTACGCCCGCGACAAGCGCGGCGCCGAGCTGGCCGCCGTCGAGGCCTTCGGTGCGGAGCGCTCGCTGCTGGTGCGAGCCGGGCTGTTGCTCGGGCCGTACGAGAACATCGGCCGGCTCCCCTGGTGGCTGACCCGCATCGCCCGCGGCGGCCCCGTGCTGGCGCCGGGCCCCCGGGAGCTGCCCCTCCAGTACATCGACGTCCGCGATCTCGCCGAGTGGATCCTGGACGGGGTGGAGCAGGAGCTCAGCGGGCCGTACAACCTGATCGGCCCCCGGGGCCTCACCACGACGGGTGAGCTGCTCGAGGCCTGCGTGCAGGTGACCGGCGCGGCGGCCGAGCTGCGCTGGACCGACCCCGAGGTGGTGCTGGAGGCGGGTATCGAGCCGTGGAGCCAGTTGCCGGTGTGGGTGCCGCCGGGGAGCGAGCTGCACGACGCCCTGCACGGCGCGGACGTGTCCCGGGCGCTGGCGAGGGGGCTGCGCTGCCGGCCGGTCACGGAGACCGTGGCCGACACATGGAGCTGGCTGCAGGGCCTCGGCGGCGCCGCCCCGCAGCGCCCGGACCGGCCGCCGGTGGGCCTCGATCCGGAGGTGGAGGCGAAGGTCCTCGCGACCGGCCGTCCGGATCAGGGTCGCTGAAACTCCACGAAATCCACCACCCGGCTCGAACACTTCATGTGAGATCACCACAACTCCCGATGTTCCTGGGGTAGTTGGGTCTGAATTGTCTCGCGGATCTCTCATCAATTTCTGATCCGTCTGAACACCGGTGGGACGACCTCCGTATGGAAGGGAGCCGCTTCACTCCTGTCGGGCGCCTCGATGCTGCCCCGCAAGGAAGTCAGAGGAGTTCCATGGGACGCAACACAAGAAAACGCCGTACGCCGCTGGCCACCAAGGCCATTGCCGCATCGGCGGCCCTAGCGCTCGGTGGGGGCGGGCTGGTATGGGCCAACTTCTATGCCTCGGCACATGAGGACGAGGATGGGTGGAACCAGACGAAGTCCACGGCCGCCCAGGTCGCGACGATCAACTGCCCGGACGTCGGCCAGAAGCTGACGAACGTGCCGGAGAGCGCGCGCCAAGGCGTCGCCAAGGAACTGGCGCTGCTCGACAGGCAGATCACGGATGCCTACACGCGTCTCGCGGAGACGCGTCAGGCCCAGGCGGGGGACGCCAGTTACGTCGACAACGCCATCCTCGGCCCGCTGAAGTCCAAGCGGGTGGCCACCCTCGACCGGATCGGCATCAACATCAACCGGGCGGGCGGTAAGGCTCCGCAGGGTCTCGACCAGTTCGCCCAGTGCCAGGGCGTCCCGGCCGAACAGCCCCAGCCCAACGACGGTGACGGCCAGGACCAGAACAACGACGGCCAGGACCAGGACCAGAACAACGACGGTCAGGACCAGGGCCAGGACGGCGGCCAGGACCAGGGTGACGGCGGCCAGGACAACGGCCAGGACCAGGGCAACGGCGGTCAGGCCGGCAACGGCCCCGTGGCGGACGACTTCATCAACATCGAGGACGTCCAGCCCAACTCCCGCAACCTGCCCAACGGCCTGGCAGCGAACGGAGACAGCGGTTCGACCGGCAGCTTCACCACGAACTGCGGTACCAACGAGAACGAGAACCGCAACTCCGACAACGTGATCGTCGCGCCGGGTGTCAGCAACGGCGCCCAGCACCAGCACGACTACGTCGGCAACCAGGCCAACAACGCCTTCGCGAGCGACGAGGACCTGGCGAACGGCGACACCAGCTGCCAGAACCAGGGCGACAAGTCGTCGTACTTCTGGCCGGTGATCCGTCTGCAGGACGGTACGCAGGACATCGACCAGGGCCAGCCCGGTGGCGGTCAGGACGGCAACGTCGGCAAGATCGTCGAGCCGAGCGAGGCCGAGCTGAAGTTCGTCGGCAACCGGACGAGCGATGTCGTCGCGATGCCGACGGCCCTGCGCATCATCACGGGTGACGCCAAGTCCTTCACCAACGGCCTGAACAACGCCAACACCTCCTGGAGCTGCACCGGCTTCGAGGACCGGCAGGTGACGGACAAGTACCCGATCTGCCCCGAGGGCAGCAGCGTGGTGCGGACGTCCAACTTCCAGAGCTGCTGGGACGGCCAGAACATCGACAGCGCCAACCACCGCACCCACGTGGACTTCGTGGAGGCGGACGGCACCTGCTCGAACGGTTTCCAGGCCATCCCCCAGCTGCAGGTCCGGCTGGTCTACGACATCCCGGCCCCGCAGATCGAGAACGGACAGGTGGCGAACGCGTTCGCGATCGACTCCTTCCCGGAGCAGCTGCACAAGCCGATCACCGACCACAACGACTTCATCAACTTCTTCGACGAGGACCTGATGAACGAGATGGTCGACTGCATCAACAACGGCGAGGACTGCCAGTAGTCCTGACCCAGTAGGAAGCCGGCGGTGGGAATTCCCACCGCCGGCTTTCGTCTGCCTCCGGACTTTCGCGGTCAGCCGTTGTGGCTGCCACTGCTGTGACCGCCGCTGTTGTGACTGCCACCGGGATTCATGTGCTCGGACCCCTCCTCCATGGTCCCGCCGAGCCTGCCCTGCAGCGCCGTGACCGTCTTCTCCTCACCGACGGCGACCCACTTGCGGCCGACGAGGTAGTAGCCGCCGTAGTCCTTCGCCCCGTTCAGCCACTCGCGCTGGCCGCGGTCGGTGGCGAAAGTCGCGAGGACGAACCTGCCGTCGGTGTTCTTGCAGACGGCCTGGCGGATCTCGTCGGCGTCCGTCGTCATGTTCGGCTCGCACTTCACCTCGGCGGCGAGGTGCTCCAGGCTGCCGGTCGCCGTCTCCGGTACGGCCGCCTGGTCGCCGTCGGAGCCGCAGCCCGCCAGGGCCAGCACCGCCACGGCGCCGCTCAGGGCGAGCATCGGTCGGGTCAACCTCATCTGTTCCTCCGGTCCGGTCTTGGAGCAGGCACACATGCGCCTCAGTTCGATACGGCTGCGGCCCGCTCAGCGCTCAAACCGATACTTCCGCGCGTACGGCTGTGCGAAGGTGGGCCGGTGAACCAGGACTGGGAAGACCGAGTGGCCGCGGCCTGGGCCACCTTCGACGACTACACGGACGACCGAGCGGCCGACTTCCGCGCCGTGATCGACGCGCTCGTCGCCGAACTGCCCGAGGGCAGTCCCCTCGGGCCGTTCGAGCAGGCCTGCACCTGGGACTCGACGGGCCACTCGGACAAGGCGGTCCCCCTGTACCGGGAGGCGCTGGCGCGCGGGCTCGACGGCTACCGTGGCCGACGGGCGAAGATCCAGCTGTCCAGCTCGCTCAGGAACATCGGGCAGCCGGAGGAGGGCGTCAAGCTGCTGACGCCCGAACTGGACGCACCCTCCGACGAGTTGGACGATGCGGTACGGGCCACGCTCGCCCTGTGCCTGTCGAGTCTCGGGCGTGATCGCGAGGGCCTGTCCCTCGTCCTGGGCGCCCTCGCGCCCCATCTGCCGCGCTACCAGCGGTCGATGGCGAACTACGCCCGCGCCCTGGTCGAGCCCCAGGACTGACGCATCGGGTGGCGGTGACCAAGCGCCGATTCGCTCGTTCTGCTGAACGTGCAGTCACAGGATGTCGCCCAGCGCCAGAGCTCCGCACCAGCCGCCCCCACCGACCCGGTGGTCGACGTCGAGCAGGCCGAGGCCGCGCTCGTCGAGCACTATCCACGCCTCGTCCGCCTCGCCTACCTGGTACTGCCACCGAGCCTGGGCCGCAACCGGCGCGTCCTGACCGCGCACTCCCTCACCCAGCGCGCCCTGCCACGCGGCCGGGCTTCGGCCTCCGTGATCCCGGCCCAGTCCACGGGCCGGTCCACGAGCCAGGGCCGGGAAGCCGACCCGGGCTACGCCTTCGTCCGCCTCCAGGTCCTGCGGACGGCGCTGGAGGCGGCCCTGCCGCTGCGGCGCAAGGCGTGGCCCAAGCGCTCCCAGCTGCCGCCACTGCTCCCCCAGGTGTGGGGCCTCAAGCTCTTCCCGCGCTCCGGCGGCGCCGACGAACTTGCCCTGGACCAGCGGCTGTCCGCCCTGTCCGCCCCCGCCCGCGCCGCCTACGTCCTGCGCGGCCTGGAGCGGCTGGCCGACCCCGATGTGCACCGGTTGCTGACGGCCGCCGGCGTCGACGATCCGGAGGCGGCACTGGGCGAGGCCGACGCCGTACCCGCGCAGTACGCGCTGCTCGACTCCCCCGAGTTCGACCCCTGCTCGCTCCAGGCCCGGCCCACCGACCTGATGCGCCGCCGCCAGCGCACGAAGGCCGCGCTCGCCGCCGCGGCGGCCCTCGCCGTGAGCGGGGCGCTGCTCGGCCTGCCCGGCGACGGCTGGGGCCCCGACGGCGCCGCGGCCCCGTCGTACGCGCAGAACCCGGCGGCCGAGGCAGCCCTCGACCCCAGCAGGCTGACGAAGGTCTCCCCCACCGCCTGGCGGTCCTCCGCCCGCACGGACTTCTCCGTCTGGCCCGCGCGCGGCGACCTCACCGGCGACCGGGCGCTGCTGCGTCGTGCGCTCGCCGTCTGGGCACGCCCCGGCGAGACCGTCCAGGTCTCGACCACCCCCGGCACCCCGTCCGGCGGCCCGGCCGGCCCGCCCCAGCTGCTGTACGCGGGGAACGTCGACAACGCGCGCGTGGTGCTCCTCCACGACGGTCTGCGCATCGCCCGCTACGCCGAGCCGAAGGACGGCACTGCCGGCGCCGCCCTCGACTTCGCCCGCACCGACGGCGCCACCGGGGCCGAGGCGAACGCCGTGGTCCTGGACCGCACCGACGGCAACGTCCGCTATCTGACGGCGCCCTGGGTGACGAAGGTGGCCGAGCGGGACCTGCTGAAACCGAGCTCCGGCGCGATGGACCTCACGATCACCGACGGAATCACCTCTCCGCTGGCCAGCCCCGCGACCAAGGCCGGCTCCTGCGCATCGTGGAACGTCCTGCAGATCACCGACGACTCCGGTACGCGGCTGATGACGGACCTGGGCGAACTGGTGCCGGCCCGCCTCACCACCGGGCGGCCGGGCAGGACGCACGACGCGGCCGGGGCGGAGTCGCTGCGCACCTGGGCGCCGTTCGCCTGTTCGCTGTTCGCGGTGCGCGGGCAGGGGGTGCGGTCGGTGAACGCCTGGCAGTACGCCGAGCAGCCGCTGCCCGACGCGAGCGGCACGGCGGCGTGGGTGTGCACGCGCGCGGAGACCTGGCGGGGCGGCGGCGAGCGGACGCTGGCGCAGTTCCACACGCCGGGCGGGACGTACGGGGCGGTCGCCGCGAAGGCCGAGAACGTACCGGCGTGCGGGGCACGCGATCCCCATGTGCTGGCGGGCGTGCTGTGGAAGTCCGAGGCGGGTTCCTGGTATCTCCTGGCGGCGGGCAGCCGCGACACCGCGTCGATCAGCACGACCGGCGGAGTGGAACAGACCGCGCAGGGCAACCTGTTGGCCGTACCCGCCAAGAAGGGCACTCAGGCCGAGCTGAAGGCGACCCTGACGGACGGGCGGTCGATCAGCGGCCTGCGCTGACAGGACGCATATGAACACCCCTGGCCGGTCCTGTCCGTTCGAGGCTGGATCCGATCGGTAAGGTGTTCGTATGTCTACCGGGGTGGTTCGCCGCAGGATGGGTGTCGAGGAGCGGCGGCAGCAGTTGATCGGCGTCGCCCTCGAACTGTTCAGCCGCCGCTCTCCGGATGAGGTCTCCATCGACGAGATAGCGTCGGCCGCAGGCATCTCGCGCCCGCTGGTCTACCACTACTTTCCCGGCAAACTCAGCCTGTACGAGGCCGCGTTGAGGCGTGCGGCGGACGATCTGGCGGGCCGGTTCGTGGAGCCGCACGAGGGTCCGCTGGGGGCGCGACTGCTGCGCGTGATGCGCCGGTTCTTCGACTTCGTCGACCAGCACGGCCCCGGTTTCTCGGCGTTGATGCGCGGCGGCCCGGCGGTTGGCTCCTCGACGACGAACGCACTCATCGATGCGGTACGGCAGGCCGCGTATGACCAGATCGTTGCGCACCTCGGGGTCGAGGAGCCGGCGCCCGCGCGGCTGGAACTGGTCGTCCGCTCCTGGATCTCGCTCGCCGAGTCGACGGCGCTGATCTGGCTGGACGGTCGGCGCATCCCGCGCGCCCAGCTGGAGGTGCAGCTCGTGCACGACTTCGCCGCACTGGCCGCCGTCGGCGCCGCCCACGACGAGGAGCTGGCGACGCTGATGCGCCGCGTCCTCAAGGACGAGCCGGGCGACGGTCCGTTCGGCGACCTGGTGGCCCGGCTGGTCTCGCTGGCGTCCTAGGCCTGTCTCAGAGGTCGAACTTCCGGTACGACGGGTCGAGGTCGCGTACCTCGGCCGACGCGTGCAGGACGAGGCCCTCGGCGGGCTTGATGTGCTGTCGCAGCAGGTCGAGTACGGCCTCGGTGAGCCGGACCTTGGTCTCGTCCGTGCGGCCGGCCAGCAGCCCCAGCGTCACATGGACGACCGCGTGCCCCTGGGTGTCCTCCCCGACCGTGGTGTCCTCGGTCCGCCGGAACTGCGTCTTGCACGCCGGCGGCTTCGCGGCCGCGATCTCGACCACCGTGGTGTGCAGGGCCCGCGCGAAGGCGGGCCGGTCGAAGCCGTCCGCGAGCTGTGCGGAGTAGTCGACGGTGATCTGCGGCATGGGTGCTCCTGTTCTACGACGGACAGGAGCACCCTAACCGCAGCGCCGTCAGCCCGCCTGAGAGAAGACGGCGACCGTGCGGGCCGGGACCGTGAAGGTGCCCGATCCCGCCGTGTGGGTCGCGTCCTTCACGACCGGGTCCGCGCCCCTCGCCTGTACCGGGTGCAGCCGGTACTTCACCCCTTCTGTCGCCTCGATGCGCTGCTCCTGCCGCTCCGGCGTGGCGTTGAACACGACGACCAGGTCACCGAGCCGCATGGTGATCACGCCCGGCGTCTCGTCCTTGCCGGACAGCGGGAAGGAGAGCCGTGACTGGACCTGATCGGCGGTGTCGAGGGAGAAGGCGCTCTCCGTCGTACGGATCCTCAGCAGGTCCCGGTACGCCGCCGAAGCACCCTCGATCTGCGTGCAGCCGACGCCGACCGTGCTCAACAGAGGCTTGGCGTAGGGCCACTTGGGCTCGTTGTCGGCCGCCATCGGCAGTCCGCGGCCGAAGCCGTTGCCGTCGGCGCAGTTCCAGTGGATGGCGTTGAACCAGTCGCCGCTGTCATAGGAGTTGCGGTCCAGGGACTTGGAGCGCAGCAGGTCGGTGCCGGCCTGGGAGAGGGACGGCCCCTGCGAGAGGGTGGCCGTGGCCGTCGCCAGGACCTGCATCCGGGCCCGGTCGTCCGCGCTCGCCGATGCCGGGAGCTTGTAGGCCAGGGCGTCGAACAGGGTCTCGTTGTCGTGGGCGTCGGCGTAGGCGAGGGCGTCGCCGGGGACGGCCGCGTAGCCGGCGGGGGCGCCGTTGTAGTCGACCTCGGAGCCCTTGACCTCCTTGCCGCTGGTGTCGGTGAAGGTGAAGTCGGCGAGGTTGCCGGACAGGCCCACCTTGATCAGGTCCTGGTAGTGCAGAAGGCGGGCCTTCTGTTCGGCCGGACTGCCGTTGTTCGCCGAGGAGTTGGGCTCGTTGTACAGCCCGGACGCAAAGCCCTGGACGCCGGGGTCCTCGTCGAACGGGCCACCGCCGCGGACGGCGTCGCGGGCGCGGTCGGAGAAGGTCGCGACACCGGTTCCCGCCATGTTGCTCTGCGTGGCCTGCTCGAAGCGGGCGTCGTCGGCGATCTCGCCGAAGTTCCAGCCCTCGCCGTAGAGGATGATCTTCTTGCCGTCGACGCCGTCCTTCTCCAGGGTCAGCGCGTCGAGGGCCTTGCGGACGGCGAGGATGTTGGCCTTCGGGTGGTGGCCCATGAGGTCGAAGCGGAAGCCGTCGACCTTGTACTCCTTGGCCCAGGTGACCACCGAGTCGACGACCAGCTTGCCCATCATGGCGTTCTCGGTGGCGGTGTTGGCGCAGCAGGTGCTGGTGGCGACCGAGCCGTCCGCGAGGAGCCGGTGGTAGTAGCCGGGCACGATCCGGTCCAGGACGGACGTCCGCTCCTGCCCGCTCGCCGCCGTGTGGTTGTAGACGACGTCCATGACGACCCTGAGGCCGTCCTCGTTCAGCGCCTTGACCATCTTGCGGAACTCGACCGTACGGGCCGTACCGTCCGGGTCGGTGGCGTACGAGCCCTCGGGGACCGTGTAGTGGTACGGGTCGTAGCCCCAGTTGTAGGCGTCCTTCGCGGCGATCTTCGCCACGCACTCCTGCTGCTTGCCGGAGTCGGCCGGGAGGGAGGCGAGGTCGCAGTCGACGGTCGCCTGGTCGGACTTCTTCTCCGGGATGGTGGCGATGTCGAAGGCGGGCAGGAGATGGACGTACGACGTGCCCGCCTCGGCCAGCTCACGCAGGTGCCGGGAACCGTCGCTCGCCTTGTCGGTGAAGGCAAGGTAGGTGCCCGGGTCCTTGGCCGTCTTGTCCTCGACCGAGAAGTCCCGGATGTGCAGCTCCTGGATCTGGGCGTCCTTCAGCGGTACGGCCTCGGGCTTGGCGTACGAGGACCAGCCGCTCGGCGCCAGGGACCTGTCTTCGAGGTCGACGACCAGGCTGCGCTCGGAGTTCGCGGCGAGGGCGACCGAGTAGGGGTCGGTGACCTTGTTGGTGACGACCTTGCGGACGCTGGGTGCCCAGACCTCGACGACGTACCGATACGGCTTGTTCTTCCAGGACTTGGGGCCGGTGACGGACCAGACGCCGGTGGTGTCGTTCCGCTTCATGGCGACGGTGGAGTCACCGATTTCGAGCTTGACCGACTGTGCTGTGGGTGCCCAGACGGCCAGCGTCGGACGGCCCTTGTGGAACGTCGGCCCGAGCTCGGTCTTCGTCGCGTCGTACAGATCGTCGAGTACGCCGGCGATCTGCACGCCGGTCGCGGCCAGGACGGCACCGTTGGCGGCGCGCTGGGAGGCGACGACCTGGCCGCGCAGGGCCTCGCGGACCCGGTCGCGGTCCCGGGGGTCGACGGACCAGGCGGTGTGGTCCTTCAGGTGCGGGAACTTCGCCTTCTGGGCGTCGGTGAGGGTGGTCTTGGAGAGACGGAGCCACCTCTCGTCGTTGCTGGTCAGCGCGCCGTCCTTCACGGCGATCGAGCCGTCCCGGCTGTACCGCAGCTGGGTGGAGGCGGCCGCGTCGGAGGCGTTCCAGGCGACCGTGTTCCGGTCGATCCAGACCGCCTTGGAGGTGGTCAGGTCGAGGGCGGCGGCGCTGCCCGCCGGCTGCGGCAGCAGGTACTTCTCCTGGCCGTTCAAGAGCCACACCTCGTGGCCGTTCGCCTTGAGGTCGAGCGCCTGGTCGGCGGAGAGGTCCTTCTCGTCGCCCTTGTGGATGATGTAGCTGAGGCTGGTGGCACCCTCGGTGAGCGGTACCTCGAAGACCGCGCCATAAGAGTCAGTCTTCACCGGCATCAGGGGCTTCGACCACTCGGTGGGGTCGGCGGCGCCGCTCCAGACGTGCATGCCCCAGCCGTCGTAGTTCCCGTCGGCGCGGTGGTAGTGGAGGACGGCCTTGGTCGTGTCCTGCGCCGGATACTCCGGGCGTTCCGTCCGTACGGCCTCCTTGCCCTGCTCGATCCAGACCTCGCCGGTCTTGGTCACATCGATCGTGCGGTCGGCGGAGACGTCCTTGTTGCCGTCCTTGTCGATGACCAGGAAGCCGACGTTCGAGGCGCCGGGCTTCAGCTTGACGTAGGCGAAGGCGCCGTAGGCGTCGCGGCCGGTGAAGGGGTGGCTGTCCGGCCAGGTGGTGGACTCGCCGTCGGCGAGATCGCCCCAGGCGTACAGGCCCCAGTCGGCGTAGTTCCCGTCGGGGCGGTTGTAGTGGACGATCGCGTAGTCGCGGGAGGAGGCGGTGGGGAGCGCCTCGGTGGGTGGGGTGCCGGTGGTGCTGGTGGCTGTGGCGCTCGCGGTGCGGCCGGTGGAGTCGATGACGACGGCCTTGTAGCGCAGGGCGGTGCCCGGGGGCACGTCCTTGCCGATGGTGTGGGTGACCTTGTAGGGGGCGTGGTCGGCGGAGCCGAGGGTGCGCCACTTGCCGGTGCCGGTCTGGGCGGCGAAGACGACACGGTTGAGCCGGCCGCCGTCGACGTCTGCCGTGAGCTCCACGGTGCCGGTGGCGCCGGGGGCGGGAGCCTGGAGGGTGATGGCCGGCTTGGCGGCGGGCTTGGCGAGCGGGCCCGCGGCCTTGAGGACGACCGCCGAACCGGCCGGGACGGTGAGCGTGACCTTCTTGTCGTCGACCGCGGAGGTCACGGACGCGTCGGTGCCATGGATGCCCCGGTACGTCATGTCGGCCGAACCCGTCGGGAAGGTGGCCGTCTTCGCCTCGTCGGCGTTGTTGAAGGCGACGAGGTACTCGGTGCCGGTGGCGGCGTCCGTACGGGAGAACGCGTAGATCCCGGCGCCGTCGGCGGCGTACCGCTCGGTCTGGATGCCGTCGGCGAGGGCGGGGTGCCGGGTGCGCAGCTTGGCGAGAGCACTGATCTGCCGGTAGAGCGGTGCTTCCGCATCGTAGGCGTCGCTCGCGTGGGTGCGGTCGGTGCCGAGCTGGTCGTCGTCCAGGTAGTCGGCCGTGCGGGACGCGAACATCGTCTGACGGGCGTCCTTGTCACCGCCCGCGCCGGTGAAGCCCTGCTCGTCGCCGTAGTAGATCACCGGGTTGCCCCGGCTGAGGAACATCAGCTCGTTGGCGAGCCGCGCCTTCTTCAGCAGTTCGGCGTCGCTCGCGCCCGCGTTGTCCTGCTTGAGGAAGGTGCCGATGCGGCCCATGTCGTGGTTGCCGAGGAAGGTGACCTGCTCGTACGCGTTGGCCTTGTCGGTCGTGTACTTGTAGTCGTCACCGAAGACCGCCGCCAGCTTCTTCGCGCCGGCGCCCTGGGAGGCGTACGCGCGGGCCGCGTCCTGGAAGGGGAAGTCCAGCGTGGAGTCCAGGCGGCCCTGTGTGACGTACGGGGAAGTGACCGAGGTGTCGGCGGAGTACACCTCACCGAACATGAAGAAGTCGTCGCGTCCCTGCCGGGCGGCGTAGGCATCCAGTGCCGTCGCCCACTGGGTCCAGAACTCCATGTTGACGTGCTTCACGGTGTCGATGCGGAAGCCGTCGATGCCGAAGTCCCTGACCCACCGCTGGTAGATCTTCTCCATGCCCTCGACGACCTCGGGACGCTCGGTCCACAGGTCGTCGAGACCGGAGAAGTCGCCGTATGTGGTCGACTCGCCGGCCCAGGTGGAGTCACCGCGGTTGTGGTACATCGTCGGGTCGTTGAGCCAGGACGGGACCTTGACGTCCTGCTTGGCGTCGGCGACGACAGGGGTGCGCGGGAAGGAGCCGGCGTCGGTCTTCGGGAAGTCCCGCCTGCCGTCGGCGTAGTCGGCGTCGTCGAAGGGCTCGCCGTTCTTCGTCAGGTACGGGAAGGCACCCTTGGAGAGGTAGTCGTAGGACTTCTCCTCGTAGTCGACGACGTCGGCCGTGTGGTTGGTGATGACGTCGAAGAAGACCTTCATGCCCTTGGCGTGCGCCTTGGAGATGAGGGTTTCGAGGTCCTTGTTGGTGCCGAAGTGCGGGTCGACCTGGGTGAAGTCGGTGATCCAGTAACCGTGGTACCCGGCGGAGGCATTGTTGCCCTCCCCCTGCACGGGCTGGTTCTTGAAGATCGGGGCGAGCCAGATGGCGGTGGTGCCGAGGCCCTTGATGTAGTCGAGCTTCTTTGTCAGGCCCTTGAGATCGCCGCCCTGGTAGAAGCCCTTGTCGGTGGGGTCGTAGCCGGTGGTGAGGCGTGAACCGGTGAGCCCGCCGCGGTCGTTGGCCGCGTCCCCGTTGGCGAATCGATCCGGCAGTACGAAGTAGAACTGCTCGCGGGTGAGGTCGTGGCGGGCGGCGGTCTTCGCCAGGGCCGCGTCGGACGGAGGCGGGGGCGGGGTGTCGGCCCGGGCGGCGAGGGGCTGGACGAGCGCTGCGGCGAGCGCGGCCACGGTGACGGCCGCGACCCGTCTGGCATGGGCGGTACGGCGCGTGCGGGGCGCCGGCCATCTCGGTATCACAGGCGTGAACTCCTTGCGATTACGGCTCGATTGCGGGTTCCGACCCCTGCGCCGCGGCACGGCATCATCGCCGGGCGCCGGCGCGACCGTATCGCTGACGAAAGCCTTACAGCAAGAGTTGTGAAACCCGGAGCAAGAATTTTCAACGCTGAAGTGTACGTCCGTACGCTCCAGAGCGTACGATCGTACGCATGCAGACGGACTACTTCGCTGACGACCCGCACACGAACCTGGAGCGCATGCTCGCGGGCGACCTCTACATCGCCGACGACCCGGAGATCGCACGGCGACAGCAGCGCGCGATGCAGCTGGCAGCCCGCTACCAGGCCGCCTACATCGAGGACGCCGACGGGGCCAGGCCCTTCCTGGCCGACCTGCTCGCGTCGGTGGGCGAGGGCGTCGACGTACGGCCGCCGCTGTCCGTCGATTACGGCAGCAACATCACCATCGGGGCCCGCACCTTCGTCAACTACAACCTGACCGCCCTGGACGTCGCACGGATCACCATCGGCGAGGACTGCCAGATCGGCCCGAACGTCCAGCTCCTGACTCCCACCCACCCGGTGGAGCCGGAACCCCGGCGCGACAAGCTCGAAGCCGCCCGCCCCATCACCATCGGGGACAACGTCTGGCTCGGCGGCGGGGTCATCGTGTGCCCGGGAGTGACCATCGGCGACAACGCCGTCATCGGCGCCGGCGCAGTCGTCACCAGGGACATACCCGCCAACGTCGTCGCCGTCGGCAACCCCGCCCGCCCTGTCCGCAACTTCTGACCGCACGTCCCTCATGGCCACCGGACACACCGATCCACAGCGGCGCGAACGGATCCTCGCCGCCACCCTCGACCTGATCACCGAAGAGGGGGTCGCCGGCGTCTCCCACCGCAAGATCGCCACCCGGGCCCAGGTGCCCCTCGGGTCGATGACCTACCACTTCACCGGCATCGACGACCTGCTGCGTCAGGCCTTCACACGCTTCGCCGACCACATCGTGGCCGTCTTCGAGCACCACCTCAGCCGAGCAGACAGCCCTGAGCAGGCCAGGGAAGCGGTCACCGACCTCATCCACACGGTTTCCGAAGGGCCTCGCCGCGATCTCGTCCTCGCCCACGAGCTCTACACCCTCGCCGCCCGCCGGCCGGAATACCGTCAGCTGACCCAGGAGTGGATGCACCGCAGCCGCCACCTGCTGGAACAGCATTTCGACGCGGACACGGCCCGCCAACTGGACGCGCTGATCGAGGGACTGACCCTGCACCGCGCCCTGGCCGACTCGCCCCACGACCGCACACTGACGCGCCGGGCCGTCGACCGCATCACCGCCACCTAGACGGCACCCCCAGCAGCCCGTGGGGTGCGGACCTGACACCGCACCCCACGGGCCTTGAGCGCATCAGGTCAGCAGCTGGACTTGCCCGCATACACCGCCAGCGCCGTGTTGGCGCCCAGCGTCGCGGTGAGCTGGCCGGAGCTGTTCACCGTCACCGTCGTGTTGTTCTGCACGTTGCAGTAGCTCCCGGCCGGGAGGGACGTCTGGTACGTGCGCGTCAGCGAGCCCGACTCGTGGTTGATGGCCACGAAGCCCTTGCTCCCCCGGCCGAACGCGATCGCGTCGCCCCCGTTGTCCCACCAGTTGGTCACGGCCTCACCACGCGTGGCGTTGCGGAAGGCGACCATGGACTTGATCTCGGGCCAGTTGTGCTGGCACTTCCAGCCGTCCTGCCAGCAGGCGTTGACCTGGCCGCCGTTGGGCGGGCCCGCGTCGTGGTCGGTGAACTCGTAGCCGGAGTTGATGTCGGGGGCGCCGTAGGGCCAGGCCAGCATGAAGACATTGGCCAGCGTGTAGTTGGCGCCGTCCTTGTAGTTCAGCGTGCTGCTGTTGCGCTCGGTGTCGTGGTTGTCGACGAAGACGCCGGAGACGCCGCTGCTCATGTAGCCCCAGCCCTCGCCGTAGTTCTTCAGGTAGGCGAGGTTCTCGTTGTTGAAGACGCGCTTGAGGTCGTAGGCGTACCGGAACTCCTGCACGTCGCCGTTGCCGGTGTACTCCGTCGGCTGGACGGCTTCTCCGCTGCCGTAGATGACCTCCTGCTTCCAGTACACCGACGGGTTGCTCAGGCGGGACTTGATGTTCGCCAGGTCGGCCGTGTCCATGTGCTTGGCCGCGTCGATGCGGAAGCCGTCGACGCCGAGGCTGAGCAGGTCGTTCATGTAGCCGGCGATGGCGCCGCGGACGTACGACTCGTTCGTGTCCAGGTCGGCGAGGCCGACCAGTTCGCAGTGCTGGACGTTCCAGCGGTCCTGGTAGTTGCTGATCTGGCTCGTGCAGTCGTCGAAGTCGGGCGACGAGTACAGGCCGGGGTAGTTGTACTTCGTGTACGACGAGCCGCCGGTGCCGGTGCCGCTGCCCGCCGACATGTGGTTGATGACCGTGTCGACGACGACCTTGACACCCGCCGCGTGGCAGGTGTTGACCATGTTCTGGAACGCCGTACGGTCGCCCAGCCGACCGGCGATCTTGTAGCTCACCGGCTGGTACGACGTCCACCACTGCGCGCCCTGTATGTGCTCGGCGGGCGGGGAGACCTGGACGTAGCCGTAGCCGGCGGGGCCGAGGGTGTTGGTGCACTCGCGGGCGACCGAGGCGAAGTTCCACTCGAAGAGGACGGCCGTGACGTCCTTGGTGCCGGGCGGGGCGGCCTGGGCGGTGGGCGCGGAGGTTGGGTTCATGACAAGGGCGGCGGCCGCGAGGGCGGCGGCCCCGGAGAGGGTTCTGCGTGCCATGTGGGGGTTTCCTTCACCGTTGAAGGTTCTTGCTGAAATCTTTCAGCCATCTTGCGGTGACGCAGATGTTAAAGGCCCGCCACCCGAAAGGGCAGCGGGCCGTACGAACTTCAATGAAAAATCTTGCGACGGGCCGTCAGGACCGGCCCGGCCGCGGCCGTCAGGCGGTCGTGCACCACACCGTCGTGTCGGCCGGCACCTTCACCTCGCCGTCCGCCTCGGACACCTCACCGCTGGCCAGCAGCAGCCGGCCGTGCGCCGGAGCGGTCACCGACTCGTCGGTGGTGTTCGCGACGCACACGAACTCCCCGCGCCGGAAGGCGAGGACGCCCTCGGGCGCCTTCAGCCACTCGACCGAGTCGCCCGCGCCGAGGTCGGACTGGGCACGGCGTACGGCGAGCGCGGTGCGGTACAGCTCCAGCGTCGAAGCCGGCACCCCCTGCTGGGCCTCGACGCTCAGCTCGCCCCACCCGTCCGGCTGGGGCAGCCAGCTGCCACCGCTGCCGAAGCCGTACGACGATCCCGTGCGCGTCCAGGGGATCGGCACCCGGCAGCCGTCGCGGAAGCCGTCCTGGCCCGCGCCGCGGAAGTACGCGGGGTCCTGGCGCACCTCGTCGGGCAGGTCGACGACGTCCGGCAGGCCGAGTTCCTCGCCCTGGTAGATGTACGCCGAGCCGGGCAGCGCCAGCATCAGCAGGGTGGCGGCCCGGGCCCGCTTCAGGCCCAGCTCGCGGTCGCCGGCCGTACGGATCTGGGTGCCGAGGCCGGGCGGGTTGGCGAAGCGGGTGGCGTGCCGGGTGACGTCGTGGTTGGAGAGGACCCAGGTGGCGGGGGCGCCGACAGGGCGCATGGCCTCCAGGGTGCGGTCGATGACGGTGCGCAGTTCCTTCGCGTCCCAGTCGGTGCTCAGGTACTGGAAGTTGAAGGCCTGGTGCAGTTCGTCGGGGCGGACGTAGTTGGCGGTGCGCTCGACGGTGGGGGTCCAGGCCTCGGCGACGAAGATCCTCTCGCCCGCGTACTCGTCGAGGATCGTGCGCCACTGGCGGTAGATGGCGTGCACGCCGTCCTGGTCGAAGAACGGCATGACATCGTTGCCCAGCAGCTTCACCTGGTCGTGGGAGCCCAGATCCGGCAGGCCCTCGGCCTTGACCAGGCCGTGGGCGACGTCGATGCGGAAGCCGTCCACGCCCATGTCGAGCCAGAACCGCAGGATGGAGCGGAACTCGTCCCCGACCGCCGGGTGCTCCCAGTTGAAGTCGGGCTGCTCCGGTGCGAAGAGGTGCAGGTACCACTCGCCGTCCGGGACACGGGTCCACGCCGGACCGCCGAAGATGGACTCCCAGTCGTTGGGCGGGAGTTCACCGTTCTTGCCCTTGCCGGGGCGGAAGTGGTAGCGGTCGCGCAGCGGGGAGCCGGGGCCCTCCCGGAGCGCCCGCTTGAACCATTCGTGCTGGTCGGAGGAGTGGTTCGGGACGAGGTCGACGATGATCCGCAGGCCCAGCTCATGGGCGTCGCGGATCAGCGCGTCCGCGTCGAGCAGCGAGCCGAACATGGGGTCGACGGCCCGGTAGTCGGCGACGTCGTAGCCGGCGTCGGCCTGCGGCGAGGCGTAGAAGGGGCTGAGCCACACGGCGTCCACGCCGAGGTCACGCAGGTACGGGAGTCGGGATCGTACGCCGTCCAGGTCGCCCATGCCGTCGCCGTTGCTGTCGGCGAAGCTGCGCGGATAGACCTGGTAGATCACCGCGTCGCGCCACCAGTCGCGGCGCTTGGTGACGGTGGCGACAGCGGAGGTTTCGGCCGGGTCGGCGGAGTGCTGGCTCATGGCGTCCTATACGTAACGAAGGTCGGGTCATCTGGCGTGCGGGGTGGGCGGCGGGTGACGAGGCGGCCGCGGTGCCGGCGGGGTCGGATGGACACCGCGGCCGCCACCCGCGCGGACAGGGCGCGGGAGTCGGAGCGGGCTCAGCCCTTGGTGCCGCCGGCGGTGAGGCCGGTCACCAGGTTCTTCTGTACGAGGTAGAAGAACGCGGACACCGGTATCGCGATCAGCACCGCGGTCGCGGCCATCAGGTTGCGCTGGGCGTCGTGCTCGCTGACGAAGCTCTGCAGACCGACGGCGAAGGTGTACTTCTCGTCGTCCAGCAGGAACGTCGTGGCGAAGGCGACCTCACCGAAGGCGGTGATGAAGCTGTAGAAGGCGGCCACCGCGAGGCCCGGCCGGGCGAGCGGCAGGATCAGGCGCAGGAAGGTGCCGAAGGGGGACAGTCCGTCGACGCGGCCGGCCTCGTCTATCTCGAAGGGGATGGTGTCGAAGTAGCCCTTCATCAGCCAGGCGCAGTACGGCACGGCGGTGGAGCAGTAGACGAGGATCAGGCCGAGGTAGGTGTCGATGAGCTGGAGCTCCGACAGGATCTGGTACATCGGCACCATCAGGACGGCCACCGGGAACATCTGGGTGACCAGCAGCGCCCACATGAACTTCTTGTACCCGGGGAAGCGCATGCGGGAGACCGCGTAGCCGGTGGTGGCGGCGATGAGGACGCCGATGAACGTGGTGCCGAGCGAGACGACCAGCGAGCTCTTCAGCCAGTCGAAGAAGTTCGTCTCCTGGAGCACGTAGGAGTAGTTGTCGAAGGTCATCTTCGACCAGATGCGCTCGGGGTGGAGGTAGTCGTCCTTGTCCGGGCCGAGGGACAGGAAGACCAGCCAGGCGATCGGGAACAGCGCGATCAGGCTCGCGACGGTCAGGATGCCGTGCGAGGTGAGGGTCCCGAGAAGGCTGCGCTCTCCGCGCCGGCGCGTCCCGCCGGGCGCGGCGGGGGCGGGGGCCTGGTCCGCGGTGGCGGACTTCTGAACGGTCGTGGTGCTCATGGGGACTCCTGCCTCAGATCGCGAGCTGCTGCTCATTGCGGTTCAGCCAGCGGCGGTAGAAGGAGGTGAAGACGATCAGGATGGCCAGCAGCAGGATGCCGTAGGCGGCGGACTGAGCGAAGTCACGCGGCTGCTGTCCGAAGCCCAGGTAATACGCCCAGGTGACAAGAATCTGGGCGTCCGGCGCAGTGTTGCCGAAGAGCAGGAAGATCACGGCGAACTGGTTGAAGGTCCAGATCACGCCGAGCAGGACGACGGTGGAGCTGACCGACCTCAGGCCCGGCAGGGTGACGTAGCGGAACCGCTGCCAGGCGTTGGCGCCGTCCATCTCGGCGGCCTCGTACAGCGTGGAGTCGATCGACTGCAGCCCGCCGAGCAGCGAGACCATCATGAACGGCACACCGCACCAGGTGTTGACCATGATCGCGGCGAACCGCTGCCAGAAGGTGTCCTCCAGCCACTGCGGCGTCGGCAGGTGCAGGGCCTCGAGGCCGGAGTTGAGGATGCCGCCGTCTGCGAGCATGAAACGCCAGCCGAAGACGGTGACGAAGGTGGGCACGGCCCAGGGCAGAACCAGGATCAGCCGGTAGAAGGTCCGGCCGCGCAGCTTCTGGTTGAGCAGCAGGGCGAGGCCGAGACCGATGGTGTAGTGCAGGCCGACACAGGCGGCCGTCCACACGATCGTCCAGATGAAGTGCGACCAGAAACGGTCGTAGGCGGTCTCGCCCCACAGGATGTCGGCGTAGTTGTCGAAGCCGATGAACTTGTAGGTGGCCTCGATCTCGTTGACGCCGATCGTGCGGGCCGTGTTGAGGCTGTTGGCGTCGGTGAGGGTCAGATAGAAGCCGTACGCCAGCGGATACAGCACGAGGACGCCCAGCACGAGGACCACGGGGGCGATCATCGCGTAGGCGTACCAGTACTTCTGGTAGCTGCGCCTCAGGCGCTGGACCGGGCCGGGCCGGGGCCCGCGGTCACCGAGGCGCTTTCCGGTCGCTCGATCGATGGCGACTGTCATGGTTCGACAACCTTTGTGAGGGTCTGCAGATCAGGGGGTACGGCGCACAGGCCGACGGCCGCCGGATCCTTCCCCCCATGAGTCAGGAGGATCCGACGGCCGGTCGGGGTCACTTGCTGAAGTCCGGAACCAGCTTGGCGATCGAGGTCTCGGCGCTGCCGAGCCCCTCGTCCAGGGACTTCTTGCCTCCGGCGACGGCGAGCAGCTCGTCGTCGAGCGGGCCCCACAGCGAGCTGTACTCGGGCAGCGCGGGGCGCGGCTGGGCGGCGGTCAGGACGCCCTGGTAGCCGGCGATGCCGGGGTCGGCCTTGACCTCTGCGGTGTAGGCGTCGTCACGCGTGGGGAGCGTGTTGTTCTTCAGGGCGATGGTCTCCTGGGCCTTCGCCGAGGTCATGAAGTTCACGAACTTCAGCGCGGCCTGCTGGTGCGCCTCGTCGGAGCCGGCGTAGACGGAGAGGTTGTGGCCGCCGGTCGGGGCGCCCGCCTTGCCGGTGGAGCCGGCCGGGACGGTGGCGATCCCGAGGTTCTCCTTGTCCTTGAACGCGGAGCCCTTGTAGAAGTTGGTGATCTCCCAGGGGCCCTGGATGATCGAGGCGACCTTGCCGTTGACGAACGCGTCCTGGATGTGGGCGTAGGCGTCGGCGGTGGTGTCGGCCTTGTGCAGGCCCTTGCCGTCGAAGAGGTCCAGCCAGGTGCCGTACGCCTTCTTGGCCTCGGGCGAGGTCACGGTGATCTTCTTGGCGTCGGCGTCGACGGTGTCGGTGCCCTCGCCGTAGAGGAAGGACTGGGCGTAGTAGGACTGGGTGGAGCCCCAGTAGCCGTCGACGCCGGTCTTGTCCTTGATGGTGGCGGCGGCCTTCTTCAGGTCGTCCCAGGTCTTCGGGACCTCGACACCGGCCTTCTCGAAGAGGTCCTTGTTGTAGACCAGCGCGAGGGTGTCCGTGGTGAAGGGGACGCCGTAGGTCTTGCCCTCGTACTGGGCCTGCTCGATCAGGCTGGGCTGGAACTTGCTCTCCTCGGCGAGGGCCTCGGTGCCGTCCAGCGGCAGGAAGAAGCCCTTCTTGGCGAAGGCGGGGGTCCAGCCGACCTCGGAGCGCAGCACGTCCGGGGCGCCCTTGGAGCCGGCGGCCGTGTCGAACTTGTTCTGCGCCTGGTCGAAGGGCACGTTGACGTACTTGACCTTGATGTCCTTGTTGGCGGCCTCGAACTCCTTGACCAAGGCCTGGTACGTCGGCGCCTCATTCGTGGCGTTGGAGGTGTCCCACCAGGTGATGGTGACCGGACCGTCGGCCGAGTCGCCGCTGTCGTCTCCGCCGCAGGCCGTCGCCGCGAGGGCGAGGGACGCCACCAGCGCGGTGGCCGCTATGCCACGCCGCATGAGTTCTCCTTGAGGGTGTAAGCCCGTGTGCTCAGGGTGCGGTCCCGTCTACCGCCCCTGTCGACTTGCCGACTGCGCCGTTGCCGCCGCCGGGCGACGTGAACGTAACAGCGATGTAAGCGTTGCGAAAGACCTTGCAGAAAAAAAGTGCAAGGCATCACCGAAGTTATCCGCGCGTGACCAGTGGGCGATCGCCGTGAGACCGTTGTTCTGCGGGGTTGAGCGGGCACGGACCGTGTTGTGCAAGACTCTGCAAGCTCTTGCCATCCGTTTCACGAAGGGACGCCATGCCGCAGCAACCCGCAGCGCGCCGGTCAACCGCCCGCACCCGGCGTCCGATTGGTGTGCAAGGCGACATACGACCGGTACAGTCCGGTGCCGTGACCACACGGCTTGCCGACATCGCTGCTCAGGCGGGGGTGAGCGAAGCGACCGTCAGCCGCGTCCTCAACGGGAAGCCGGGCGTCGCCGCCACCACCCGCCAGTCCGTGCTGGCCGCACTGGACGTCCTCGGCTACGAGCGTCCGGTACGGCTGCGCCAGCGCAGCGCCGGTCTGGTCGGCCTGATCACCCCGGAGCTGGAGAACCCGATATTCCCTGCCCTGGCGCAGGTCATCGGCCAGGCACTGACCCGGCAGGGCTACACCCCCGTCCTCGCCACCCAGACGCCCGGCGGCTCGACCGAGGACGAGCTCACGGAGATGCTCGTCGACCGCGGCGTCGCCGGCATCATCTACGTCTCCGGCCTCCATGCGGACACCACCGCCGACATGCAGCGCTACGAGCAGCTGCGCGCCCAGGGTGTGCCGTTCGTGCTGGTCGACGGCTTCTCCCCCAAGGTGCAGGCGCCGTTCATCTCGCCCGACGACCGGGCCGCGATGACCCTGGCCGTCACGCATCTGGCGTCGCTGGGCCACACCCGGATCGGCCTGGCGCTCGGCCCGAAGCGTTTCGTTCCGGTGCAGCGCAAGATCGAGGGTTTTGTCCGGGCGATGCAGGACCAGCTGGGCCTGAGTCCGCAGACCGTCGAGTCGGACCTCATCCAGCACTCGCTGTACACCCTCGAGGGCGGTCAGGCGGCCGCCACGGCCCTGATCGCCCGGGACTGCACGGCGGTGGTGTGCGCCAGCGACATGATGGCGCTCGGTGCCATACGGGCGGCCCGGCAGCAGGGCCTGGACGTCCCGAAGGACATCTCGGTCGTGGGCTTCGACGACTCCCCCCTGATCGCCTTCACCGACCCGCCCCTGACCACGGTCCGCAAGCCGGTCCCGGCGATGGGTCAGGCCGCGGTGCGCACGCTGCTGGAGGAGATCGGCGGGACGCCGGCGCCGCACAGTGAGTTCGTGTTCATGCCGGAGCTGGTGGTGCGCGGTTCCACCGCTTCGGCCCCTGGGGACCGGAATCGTCCGTAAGGCGGAGAACCGGTGACCACCGCTAGTGCACGGGTACGATTCGCCTGCCTCTTCCCGTCGTAGAACGTGCGTCCTGAACCCGACCAGGGGATGATCGGAGCCGGAAGTCTTTTCTGGCAGACTCTGTGCCCATGGGTGACACGACCGTGACGACACCGGAAGGCCGGGAAAGAGTCCTTCCGCATCCCGTCGCGGACGAAACCGGGCGGGGAATCCTGCACCGGCTGCGCGCACCGCGCCGACCCCGGCTGTGGTTCGAGATCCTGCTGATCGCGGTGAGTTACTGGACGTACTCGCTGATCCGCAACGCGGTCCCGGAGCAGAAGGCCGAAGCGCTGCGCAACGCCGACTGGATCTGGAAGGCCGAGCAACAGCTCGGTATCGCCGTGGAGCAGTCCGTCAATCATGCCGTCAACTCGGTGACCTGGCTCATCGTCAGCATGAACTACTACTACGCGACGCTGCACTTCGTGGTGACGCTGGGCGTGCTGGTGTGGCTGTACCGCAGTCATCCCGGGCGTTACGCGGCGACGCGGCTGGTCCTCTTCGCGACGACGGGCGTGGCCCTGGTCGGTTACTACCTGTATCCGCTGGCGCCGCCACGGTTGATGAACAGCGCCGACTTCATCGACACCGTCATGGTCCATCAGACCTGGGGTTCGATGGCCTCCGGCGACCTGAAGAACATGTCCAACCAGTACGCCGCGATGCCGTCCATGCACATCGGCTGGTCCGTGTGGAGCGGGCTGACGATCTTCGCGCTGGCGACGGTTCCGTGGGTGCGGGTGCTGGGGCTGCTGTACCCGGCGGCCACCCTGGTGGTGATCGTCGCCACCGCCAACCACTTCTGGCTCGACGCCGTCGGCGGCATCCTGTGCCTCGGCTTCGGCTACGCGCTGGCGTGGGTGTGGTACGGATCATGGCCGTACGCGCTGCCGCGCCGGGTCGCGAGGGGGTCGGGTGACTCGCGGCGGGCGGGCCCGGACGATTCGCGGTCGGCGGGTCCGGGTGTTGCCCGGTCGGCGGGTCCGGACGACTCCCGGCCGGCGGGCCCGGGTGGCTCCCGGCCGCAAGAGGTGCCCGGCCCCCGCACCCGGGCTCACGCCCCGTAGAACAGCTCCTCCACCACGCCCCGCGCCCTGCGTGCCGTACGCCGGTACGCGTCCAGCATGTCGCCCACGTGGCCGGGCCCGTACCCGAGGTAGCGGCCGACCGCGGCCCGTTCACGGGGGTCCGAGGGGAAGGTGTCCCCGGCGCGTCCGCGGACCAGCATCACGGCGTTGCGCACCCGGGTGGCCAGCACCCACGCCTCGTCGAGGATCGCCGCGTCCTCGGCGGACACCAGCCCGGCCTCGCGCGCGGCTGCCAGAGCCTGGCGGGTGCGGGTCGTGCGCAGCCCGGCTTCCTGCCACCCGTGCCGCATCTGCAGCAACTGCACGCTCCACTCCACGTCGGACAGCCCGCCCGGCCCGATCTTGGTGTGCAGCTTGGGGTCGGCGCCCCGGGGCAGCCGTTCCGACTCCATCCGCGCCTTGAGCCGCCGGATCTCCCGTACGGCCTCCTCCGACAGCCCCTGCTCCGGATACCGCAGCGGATCGATCAGCTCGATGAACCGGCGCCCCAGGTCCTCGTCGCCGGCCACCGGTTCGGCCCGCAGCAGCGCCTGCGACTCCCAGACCAGGGACCAGCGGCGGTAGTACGCCTCGTACGACTTCAGCGTCCGCACCAGCGGTCCCGACTTGCCCTCGGGCCGCAGGTCCGCGTCGATCAGCAGCGGCGGATCGGAGCTCGGGATCTGCAGCAGGCGGCGCATCTCGGCGACGACCCGGCCCGCGGCCTCGGCTGCCTCCCGTTCGTCGACCCCGTCCTGCGGCTCGTGCACGAACAGCACGTCCGCGTCGGAGCCGTAGCCCAGCTCGTGCCCGCCGAACCGGCCCATGCCGATCACCGCGAACCGGGTCGGCAGGGTGTCGCCCCAGCCCTCCCGGACCACGGCCCGCAGCGTCCCGGCCAGCGTCGCCGCCGTCAGGTCGGACACCGCACCGCCGACCCGGTCCACCAGCGCCCCCTGGTCGGCCTCGACCGGCTGGGCCTCGGTGCCGTAGGAGCCGACGATGTCGGCGGCGGCGATGCGGAACAGCTCCCGGCGTCGTACCCCACGGGCCGCGGTGACCGCCTGCTCACCGCCCTCGGCCCGGCCGACGGCCGCGAGGATCTCCTGCTCCAGGTGGGCCCGCGACCGGGGCTGAAGTCCCCCGCCGTCGCCGTCGCCGAGCAGCGCCACGGCCTCCGGCGCCCGCATCAGCAGGTCGGGGGCGAGCCGGCCGGCGGACAGCACCCGGGCGAGGTTCTCCGCCGCCGCGCCCTCGTCCCGCAGCAGCCGCAGGTACCACGGCGTCTTGCCCAACGCGTCAGACACCTTGCGGAAGTTGAGTAGACCGGCGTCCGGGTCGGCGGAGTCCGCGAACCAGCCGAGCAGCACGGGCAGCAGGGTGCGCTGGATCGCGGCCTTGCGGCTGACGCCGGAGGCCAGCGCCTCCAGGTGGCGCAGGGCCGCGGCCGGGTCGGCGTAGCCCAGCGCGACCAGCCGCTCGCGAGCCGCCTCAGGACTCAACCGGGCCTCGCCGGGGGCGAGTTGGGCGACCGCGTCGAGCAGTGGCCGGTAGAAGATCTTCTCGTGCAGGCGTCGCACGACGGCGGCGTGCCGCTTCCACTCCCGGTTCAGCTCGCCGACCGGGTCCGTGCGCAGGCCGAGGGAGCGGCCGAGGCGCCGCTGGTCGGCCTCGTCCTCGGGGACGAGGTGGGTGCGGCGCAGCCGGTAGAGCTGGATGCGGTGCTCCATGGAGCGCAGGAACCGGTACGCGTCCTCCAGTTGCGCGGCGTCCGCCCGACCCACGTACCCGCCCGCGGCCAGCGCCTGCAACGCGGCCAGCGTCGTCCCGCTCCGGAGCGAGGCGTCCGCCCGCCCGTGCACCAACTGCAGCAGCTGTACGGCGAATTCGACGTCCCGCAGGCCGCCCGGGCCCAGCTTCAGTTCGCGCTCGACCTCGGCGACGGGGATGTTCTCGACGACCCTCCGACGCATCTTCTGCACGTCGGCGACGAAGTTCTCGCGCTCGGCGGCCTGCCACACCAGCGGCTCGAGGGCGGCGACGTACTCCTCGCCGAGTTCGATGTCACCGGCGACCGGGCGGGCCTTGAGCAGGGCCTGGAACTCCCAGGTCTTGGCCCAGCGTTGGTAGTAGGCGAGGTGGCTGCTGAGGGTACGGACCAGCGGACCGTTGCGGCCCTCGGGGCGGAGATTGGCGTCGACGGGCCAGATGGAACCCTCGACGGTGGTCTCGGAGCAGATCCGCATCATGTGCGAGGCGAGCCGGGTCGCGGCGCGCAGCGCCTTGCCCTCGTCGGCTCCTTCGGCGGCCTCGCCGACGAAGATGACGTCGACGTCGGAGACGTAGTTCAGCTCGTGGCCGCCGCACTTGCCCATCGCGATGACGGCGAGCCGGCACAGCACGGCGTCGTCGGGCGCGGCGGCGCGGGCGATGCCGAGGGCGGCGCGCAGGGTGGCGGTGGCCAGGTCGGCGAGCTCGGCCGCGGTCTGGGCGACGTCGATCGTGCCGCACACGTCCCGCGCGGCGATGGACAGCAGACAGCGCCGGTAGGCGACGCGCAGTGTGACCGGGTCGGTGGCCTCGGCCAGGCCCCGCTCGAACTCCGTCACTCCGGGGTGCAGGTCCCGCGGCTCGTAGGTGACGAGGGCCTGCCAGTCGCCGGCGTGCCGGGCGAGGTGGTCGGCGAGGGCGGCCGAGGCGCCGAGCACACCGAGGAGACGGTCGCGCAGCGGCTTGGACGCGGTCAGGGTGTCGAGCAGTTCACGGCGTGCGGTGGGGGCGGGCTGGGCCTCCAGCAGGCGTACCAGACCGTGCAGGGCCAGGTCCGGGTCGGCGGTGGCGCCCAGTGCCTCCAGCAGCACCGGGTCGTCGCGCAGGCCCGTGAGCTCCACGCCGGACAGGAGCCGCTCGGCGGCGGCGGGATCGGTGAAGCCGTGCCGCAGCAGCCGCGTGAAGGTACTGCTTCTGCGCCCCGGCGTCATCCTCGCCCTCCCGTTCGGATCAACGTGCCACGAGCTGAGCCTAACCGGACTGCCCGCGTCGGGCTCCGATGAGTTCTGTGGGCGTAGGGGGTCTGCCCTGTCGAGGACCTTCAGGAGGCAGCTCATGATCGTCAAGCAACCACAGACCCGTCTCGACCAGCGCTACAGCGACGAGTCGGCCACCGCGACCTCCTGGCCGGACGCCGAGGCGCTGCTCGCCGGATCCGAGCTGTTCTGGATCTCGACGGTACGCCCCGACGGACGGCCGCATGTGACCCCCCTGCTCGCCGTCTGGTCGGACGGCCGGCTGCACTTCTGCACCGGCCCCGAGGAGCGCAAGGCGCAGAACCTCGCCGCGAACCCGCACGTCGTGCTCACCACCGGCACCAACACCTGGAACAAGGGGTACGACCTGGTGGTCGAGGGCGAGGCGGTACGGATCACCGACGACGCCCGGCTGCGCGAACTGGCCGCCGCGTGGGAGGCGAAGTACGGCAGTGTCTGGCACTTCGACGTGGCGGACGGCTGCTTCCGGCACAGTGCGGGACACGCTTACGTCTACTCGGTGGCGCCGCGGACGGTTTTCGGCTTCGGTAAGGACGAGCCGTTCAGCCAGACCCGTTGGCGATTCCCTTTGGAGGACCAGCCATGGACTTCACACTCGAAGTGATCCCGCTGCCCGTGAGCGACATCGACCGGGCCCGCGACTTCTACCGGGACAAGGTCGGCTTCCACGTCGACATCGACCAGGAGGTCATGCCGGGCATGCGCATCGTCCAGCTGACGCCTCCGGGCTCGGGCTGTTCGATCGCCCTCGGCGACAGCATCTGGGACCTGACCAAGGGCGAGACCAAGCCCGAGCCCGGCTCCTACCAGGGCCTCCAGCTCTGTGTCGCCGACATCAAGGCGGCCCGCGCGGAACTGGTCGAACGGGGCCTGGAGATCTCCGAGCCGGTCCAGTACTCCCCCGACGACGGCGCGACGTTCATGTACTTCAAGGACCCCGACGGCAACGGCTGGTCGATCCAGGAGTACCGCCGCAGGGCTACGGAGCCGCTGCACCAGGTGCTGGCGGAGTTGAAGCGGCAGTAGGGTCAGGGCACCTTCTCGCCGGGGTGTCGCTCCTACGTGGCGGGCATATTGTCCGCATATGGGTGGTACTCGGTGCGGCCGGTGCGGTGCGCCGTCGCAGAAGCGGTCGGTACGGCCCGGAGGATGGTGAGAGCGTGCAGGACCCTGCCGGCTTCGTCGCTGCCGCGAGCTTCGGCCCGGAGCTGGTGGACCTCGCTCTGGCCCGGGTCGTGTCGGAGACCGGCGCGTCCGCGGGCTTTGTGTATCTGCTGCCGCCGGGCGAGCGGGTGCTGCGGCTGGCGGTGCTCAGCGGGGACTCACCGGAGCTCATCGCCCCGTGGGCGCAGGTGCGGCTCACCGCCCCGGTCCCGGTGGCCGACGCGGTGCGCGAGCGGCGCCTGGTGTGGCTCGGCAGCCAGGAAGAGCTGGCGCGCCGCTACCCGCAGTCCGCGCTCGTGCTGCCCTATCACCTGGCGGTGGCCGCCGCACCGATCACCACCGACACCACCGTCTGGGGCGGCCTGGTGCTGCGGTGGCCCGGCTCGCACCCGCCGCAGCTGCCCTCGCAGGAGCGCGATGCGCTCCTTGCCTGCTGCCACCGCCTGGGCCTGCTCCTGCAGCAGGCCGCCGACGGTGACCACCCGGTGCTGCCCGAGCCCGAGCCGCGAGTGGTCCCCCCGCTGCACTCCCGCCCCAAGCCGGTCCAGGAGACGGCCGCAGCCGACTTCGCCGAGCGCCTGCCCGGAGGCTGCTGCACGCTGAACCCGGGGGGCCGGATCACCTTCCTCACCCGCGCCGCCGCCGACCTCCTCGGAGCCGACGTCCCCGGCCTGTTGGGCGCCCGGCCCTGGGAGGCCCTGCCGTGGCTGGACGACCCGGTCGTCGAAGACCGCTACCGGGCCGCAGTCTTCAGCCGCCAGCCCACCTCCTTCACCGCCCTGCGCCCACCGGACCACTGGCTGTCCTTCCGCCTCTACCCGGACCCGTCCGGCATCAGCGTCCGCATCATCCCCACCGCCACGGCCCATGATCCGGACGTTTCAGGGGTGCTGCACCCCGCTCCCCCCGCCACGCCGGGCCGGACGGCCACGCTCTACCACCTGCTGCACCTGGCGGCCACGCTCACCGAGGCCGTCGGGGTGCGGGACGTGGTCGACCGGGTCGCCGACCAGCTCCTGCCCGCCTTCGGCGCCCAGGCCCTTGCCCTGATGACGACGCAGGAGGACCGGCTGCGGATCATCGGCTACCGCGGCTACGCCGCCGAGCTCATGGACCGCTTCGACGCCCTCCCCCTGACCTCGGACACCCCCGCCGTGCACGTCCTGACCACCGGCATCCCCAGCTTCTTCGCCACCTTCGAGGACCTCAAACGCGCCTATCCCCCCGCCGTCCGGCAGGACGAGATGGGCGCCTGGGCCTTTCTGCCCCTGATCACCTCCGGCCGCCCCGTCGGTTCGCTGGTACTCGCCTACGCCCGGCCCCATCCCTTCGCCCCGGAGGAACGGGCCATCCTCACCTCCACCGCCGGACTGGTCGCCCAGGCTCTGGACCGGGCCCGCCTCTACGACGCCAAACACCAGCTCGCCCACAGCTTGCAGACCGCCCTGCTGCCCCAGGCCCTCCCCCGCATCCCCGGCCTGGACGTGGCCGCCCGCTACCTCCCCACCGCCCGCGGCATCGACATCGGCGGCGACTTCTACGACTTCATTTGCCTCGACGAGGCAACCGCCGCCGCGGCCATCGGCGACGTCCAAGGCCACAACGTGAACGCCGCCGCCCTCATGGGGCAGGTCCGCACCGCCGTCCACGCCACCGCCGGCGCACCCCCGGCGAGGTCCTGGCCCGCACCAACCGCCTGCTCACCGACCTGGACCCCGGCCTGTTCACCAGCTGCCTCTACGCCCATCTCGACCTGGCGCGCCACCGCGCCCACCTGGCCACCGCCGGCCACCCCCCGCCGCTGCTGCGCTACCCCGACGGGCACACCGAGGTCCTCGACCTGCCGCCCGGACTCCTGCTGGGCATCGATCCGGCCGCCGACTACCCGGCGACCGAGATCCCCCTGCCACCCGGTGCCGTGCTCGCCCTGTACACCGACGGCCTCGTCGAAACCCCCGGCACCGACCTCGGCGAGGCCATCGCCGGCCTCGCCGACCAGCTCGCCCAGTCCCGGGGGCAGAGCATGGACGCCCTCGCCGAGACCCTCGTCCACCACGCCCAGCGGTCGGCATCCCACGGCGACGACATCGCCCTGCTCCTCATCCATCCGCACCAGGACGGCGGCTGACACGAGACGGCCCAGGGCCAGTGAGACGACTCAGGGCCGACGGTTCGAGACCGTCGGCCCTGGCTGCCGTGCAAGCGGGATACCCGCGCTGACCTGCGCTTACAGCACCGGCAGATTCTTCCGCAGCTCGAACGCCGTCACCTCGGAGCGGTACTCGTACCACTCCTGCCGCTTGTTGCGCAGGAAGAAGTCGAAGACGTGCTCGCCCAGCGTCTCGGCGACCAGATCGCTGCGCTCCATGAGGCCGAGCGCCTCCCCCAGGTTCTGCGGCAGCGGCTCGATCCCCATCGCCCGGCGCTCCGCATCGGACAGCGCCCACACGTCGTCCTCGGCGCCCGGCGGCAGTTCGTAGCCCTCCTCGATGCCCTTGAGACCGGCGGCGAGGAGCACGGCGTACGCCAGGTACGGATTCGCGCCGGAGTCCAGCGACCGCACCTCGACCCGCGCGGACCCGGTCTTCCCCGGCTTGTACATCGGCACCCGCACCAGCGCCGACCGGTTGTTGTGCCCCCAGCAGATGTACGACGGCGCCTCACCGCCCGCGCCGGCCGTGCGCTCGGAGCCGCCCCAGATGCGCTTGTAGGAGTTCACCCACTGGTTGGTGACCGCCGAGATCTCCGCCGCGTGCCGCAGCAGGCCCGCGATGAAGGAACGGCCGACCTTGGACAGCTGGTACTCGGCGCCGGACTCGTAGAACGCGTTCCGGTCGCCCTCGAACAGCGACAGGTGCGTGTGCATACCGGAGCCCGGGTGCTCGGAGAACGGTTTCGGCATGAAGGTCGCCTGCAGGTTCTGCTCAAGCGCCACCTGCTTCATGACCAGGCGGAACGTCATGACGTTGTCCGCGGTGGACAGCGCGTCCGCGTACCGGAGGTCGATCTCCTGCTGGCCCGGCGCGCCCTCGTGGTGGGAGAACTCGACGGAGATGCCCATCGACTCCAGCATGGTGATCGCCTGGCGGCGGAAGTCCATGCCGACGTTGGTCGGGGTGTGGTCGAAGTAGCCGGAGTTGTCGGCGGGGGTGGGCACCGAGCCGTCGACCGGCTTGTTCTTCAGCAGGAAGAACTCGATCTCCGGGTGGGTGTAGAAGGTGAAGCCGAGGTCGGAGGCGCGGGCGAGGGCGCGCTTGAGGACGTAGCGCGGGTCGGCGAAGGAGGGGGAGCCGTCCGGCATGAGGATGTCGCAGAACATCCGGGCCGTGCCCGGGGTCTCCGCGCGCCACGGCAGGATCTGGAACGTCGACGGATCGGGCTTGGCGATCATGTCGGACTCGTACACCCGGGCGAAGCCCTCGATGGCGGAGCCGTCGAAGCCGATGCCCTCGTCGAAGGCCTGCTCCAGTTCGGCCGGGGCCACGGCCACGGACTTGAGGAAACCCAGCACGTCCGTGAACCACAGGCGTACGAACCGGATGTCGCGCTCCTCCAACGTCCGGAGCACGAACTCCTGCTGCTTGTCCATCTTCCGCTTCCCCATCCTTGCTGGTCAGGCCGCCTGTCTCCCGCACCACGGGAGGCGGTCGGGCACCTGAGCATCCCACCACAACACCATTTCATGCGCGTTGCGGACCTTGATCGCCCGGCCGACCCTGGCCTGAACGCCTCGCGTACGGCAGGTGTACGGCTGTGCTGCCCATCTTGCCTGCTCGCACCGACATCCGTAATGCCCGTCCGGAGGCCACCGGGATCGGGCCGTTCCCGGTCCGTTCCTGTGCCCTCCCTACGGCCCGGCCCACCTCCCCCATTACGATCAGCCCACCCGACTTCCTCCCGTTCCCCAGAAGGGCCGGCCTCATGGGTTCCGCCAAGAACAAGAGCAGTTCGGCGCGCGCGGCGCGCATAGAGGAGATGCGGCGCGCGGAGCGTGCCCGTGAGCGGCGCAACCGGATCCTCACGATCGCGGCGAGTGTGGTGGTCGTCGCCGGTCTCGTCGTCGGTGGCGTGGTCCTGGTCCAGTCGCAGTCCGACGACTCCGACGAGGCGGCGAGCGACTCGAAGACCACCGGCAAGTTCGTCACGGGCGCGGACGGCGTGAAGACGTGGGAGGGCGACCTGGCCCGCAACCACGTCACCAAGACCGTGTCGTACCCGGTGGAGCCCCCGGTCGGCGGCGACCACCACCAGGTGTGGATGAACTGCAACGGCGACGTCTACACCGAGGAGATCCCCAACGTGAACGCCGTGCACTCGCTGGAGCACGGCGCGGTCTGGGTGACGTACACGAGCAAGGCCTCCAAGGACGACGTGGACGCGCTGGCGGCGAAGGTGAAGAAGACGCCGTACACGCTGATGAGCCCGGACGAGAAGCAGAAGGACCCGATCATGCTGACGGCGTGGGGCCACCAGCGGACGGTGACCGGCGCGGACGACCCGAACGTCGACAAGTTCCTCGCGAAGTACGTCCAGGGTGAGCAGACTCCCGAGCCGGGGGCCGCCTGCACGGGCGGGCTGTCGAAGTGAGGCGTGCGCGGGCCGGCCGGATCGCGGGGGCCGCGGCGGCGCTGCTCGTCGCGGTCGGCGGGATCACGTACGCGGTCGCCGGGGACGGCGGCTCGGACACCGCCGTGCCGGCCGCCGACTCCGCGGACGCCGGCTTCGCGCGCGACATGGCGGTGCACCACCAGCAGGCCGTGGAGATGTCGTACATCGTGCGCGACCGCACCGACGACGAGGAGGTGCGGCTGCTGGCGTACGACATCGCGCAGACGCAGGCCAACCAGCGCGGCATGCTGCTGGGCTGGCTGGACCTGTGGGGGCTGCCGAAGGTGTCGGCGCAGCCGATGGCCTGGATGGGCATGAGCGGCATGGCGTCCGGCGAGGACGGGGCGCTGATGCCGGGGATGGCCACCAACACCGAGATGAAGCGGCTGGGGCAGCTCGACGGACGGCAGGCCGAGGTCTTCTTCCTCCAGCTCATGACGGACCATCACCAGGGCGGTATCCATATGGCGGAGAGCTGTGTCGACAAGTGCACGGTCGGGGTGGAGAAACGGCTGGCGCAGGGGATGGTCGACGCCCAGGAGTCGGAGATCCGGCTCATGGCGGACCTGCTGAAGGAGCGGGGCGCGAAGCCGCGGCCGTAGTGCCGTGGCCCACACCGGCCACCACCCCATCGCGTCGCTCTGACGATTACACTGGGCCCGTGCCTCAACTACGTCTCGCCCTGAACCAGATCGACTCGCGTGTCGGCGACCTCGCCGGGAACACGGAGACGATCCTTCGCTGGACCCGGCACTCCGCCGAGCGGGGAGCGCATCTCGTGGCGTTCCCGGAGATGGCGCTGACCGGGTATCCCGTCGAGGACCTGGCCCTGCGTTCCTCCTTCGTCGAGGCGTCCCGCGCGGCCCTGCGCTCGCTCGCCGCCCGGCTCGCCGAGGAGGGTTTCGGGGAGCTGCCGGTGATCGTCGGCTATCTCGACCGCAGCGAGACCGCCCAGCCGAAGTACGGCCAGCCGGCCGGCGCCCCGCAGAACGCGGGGGCGGTGCTGTACGGCGGCGAGGTGGCGCTCACCTACGCCAAGCACCACCTGCCGAACTACGGCGTCTTCGACGAGTTCCGGTACTTCGTGCCCGGCGACACCATGCCGGTCGTGCGGGTGCGCGGCGTCGACGTGGCGCTGGCCATCTGTGAGGACCTGTGGCAGGACGGCGGCCGGGTGCCGGCGGCACGGTCCGCCCGGGCCGGGCTGCTGCTGTCCATCAACGCCTCGCCGTACGAGCGTGACAAGGACGACACCCGCCTCGAGCTGGTGCGCAAGCGCGCCCAGGAGGCCGGCTGCACCACCGCCTACCTCGCCATGATCGGCGGGCAGGACGAGCTGGTCTTCGACGGCGACTCGATCGTCGTGGACCGGGACGGGGAGGTCGTGGCGCGGGCGCCGCAGTTCGCCGAGGGCTGCGTGGTGCTCGACCTGGACCTGCCCGCGGCCTCCCCCGACGCCCCGACGGGCGTGGTGGACGACGGGCTGCGCATCGACCGCCTGGTGCTGTCCGAGGAGCCCCTGCCGGCGTACGAGCCGACGCAGACGGGCGGATACGCCGAGCGCCTCGACGACGACGAGGAGGTGTACTCGGCGCTGGTGGTGGGCCTGCGTGCGTATGTCGCGAAGAACGGCTTCACGTCGGTCCTGATCGGCCTGTCCGGCGGCATCGACTCGGCGCTGGTCGCGGCGATCGCGTGCGACGCGGTCGGCGCGCAGCACGTGTACGGCGTGTCCATGCCGTCGAAGTACTCCTCGGACCACTCCAAGGGCGACGCGGCGGAGCTGGCTCGGCGTACGGGTCTGAACTTCCGGACCGTCCCGATCGAGCCGATGTTCGACGCGTACATGGGGTCGCTGGGCCTGACCGGCCTCGCGGAGGAGAACCTCCAGGCGCGGTTGCGCGGCACGACGCTGATGGCGATCTCGAACCAGGAGGGCCACATCGTTCTGGCCCCCGGCAACAAGTCGGAGCTCGCGGTCGGCTACTCGACCCTGTACGGCGACGCGGTGGGCGCGTACGGCCCCATCAAGGACGTCTACAAGACGTCGGTCTTCCGTCTGGCCAAGTGGCGCAACAAGGCGGCCGAGGAGCGGGGCCAGACCCCGCCCATCCCGGAGGCCTCCATCACCAAGCCGCCGAGCGCGGAGCTGCGGCCGGGCCAGGTCGACACCGACTCCCTGCCGGACTACCCCGTCCTGGACGCGATTCTCGAGCGGTACGTGGACCGGGACGAGGGCGCCGACACGATCGTCGCCGCCGGCTTCGACCCCGCACTGGTCACCAAGACCCTGCGCATGGTCGACACCGCCGAGTACAAGCGCCGCCAGTACCCACCGGGCACAAAGATCTCCCCGAAGGGCTTCGGCAAGGACCGCCGCCTCCCGATCACCAACGGGTGGCGGGAGACGGCGTAGCTGCGCACCTACGCAGCTGCGGCAGCCGCGCCGCCGCAACCGCCGCAGCTGCGGGCAGTCGTGCCTCCCCCAGAGGGGGACCCCCAGGGCGGCACGGGTGGGCGCAGCGGCACCCCCGTAGCGCCGGGCTGCGCGACCCACCCCCGCCCAGCCCGGCGCCGGACGCCGATCAGAGATGCAGCTCCTGCGCAGAGGCCTCCGGCACATGCGACGCCACCAGCCGCTCACGCCCCGCCGACACAACAGCCCGACGCCGGTCCACCCCGTACGCCGTCCCGGCCACCACCAGCCCCAGCACCGCAAGCACCGCCCCCGCCGTAGCCGGCGACGTCACACCGAACCCCGCCGCCAAGGCGAGCCCACCGATCCACGCCCCACCCGCGTTGGCCAGGTTGAACGCCGCCTGGTTGGCCGAGGACGCCAGCGACGGCGCCGCAGCAGCCTTCTCCATGACCATCAGCTGAAGCGGGGACCCGGTCACGAACGCCGCCGTCCCGAGCAGCGCCACACCGAGCGCGGCGCTCCACTGCGCCTCCATGAGCAGCGGGAAGAGGCCGAGCACCACCACGAGCGAGGCCAGGCCGCCGAACAGCGTGCCCCGCATCGCGTGGTCGGCGAGCCGCCCGCCCAGCAGGTTGCCGATCGTCGCGCCGACGCCGAACAGCGCCAGCAGCAGCGTCACGCTGGTCTCGGCGTACCCGGCGGAGTCGGTGAGCATCGGCGTGATGTAGCTGTACGCGGCGAAGAGCGCACCGAAGCCGGCGACCGTCGTGCCGAGCGCCAGCCACACCGGCAGCGAGCGCAGTGCGGCCAGTTCGCCGCGCAGGCCGGTGGTGGAGGCGTGGGCGTGGTCGTGCGGGATCAGCAGGGCCAGCGACGCTATCGCCGCCACGCCGATCGCGCTGACGCCGAGGAAGGTCGCCCGCCAGCCGAGGTGCTGGCCCATGAGGGTGGCGACCGGGACGCCCGCGATGTTGGCGACGGTGAGGCCGAGGAACATCAGCGAGACGGAGCGGGCCTTGCGCTCGGGCGCGACCATGGCGGTGGCGACGACGGCGCCCACGCCGAAGAAGGCGCCGTGCGGCAGGCCGCTCAGGAAGCGGGCGGCCAGCAGCCAGTGATGGTCGGGGGCGAAGGCCGAGAGGGCGTTGCCCACCACGAAGAGGACCATCAGGCCGATGAGCACGGTGCGGCGGGACATGCGCGCGGTGACGGCGGCCAGCAGCGGGGCGCCGATGACGACGCCCAGCGCGTACGCGGAGACCAGGTGTCCGGCGCTGGGGATGGAGATGTGCAGGTCGTCCGCGACGTCGGGCAGCAGGCCCATCATCACGAATTCGGTCGTGCCGATGCCGAAGGCGCCGACGGCCAGAGCGAGCAGGGCCAGGGGCATGAAGGGGCCTGTGCCTTTCAGAGCGGGGTTCCGTCCATCATATGTTCAAGTACGGAACAAAGTGTGGCAGGCCCAGTATTCCAACGGGTTAAGACCCGGTTGCCAGGTCCACACGCGCCGCCACCGGCAGATGGTCGCTGCCCGTCTGCGGCAGCGTCCAGGACGTGACCGGCTCCACACCCTTGACCATGATCTGGTCGATACGCGCCATCGGGAACGACGCCGGCCAGCTGAAGCCGAAGCCGCTGCCCGCCGCGCCCTGGGTGGAGCGCATCTGGGCGGTCACGGCGTTGAGCGCGCGGTCGTTCATGGTGCCGTTGAGGTCGCCGAGCAGGACGACCCGGGTCAGCTGCTCGTCGGCGATGGCCTCGCCGAGCGCGTCGGCGCTGGTGTCGCGCTGCCGGGCGGTGAACCCGGCCTCCAGCTTCACCCGGACCGAGGGCAGGTGGGCGACGTAGACGGCGAGCTGTCCGCCCGGTGCGGTCACCGTGGCGCGCATGGCCCGGGTCCAGCCCAGCTTGATGTCGACCGGCCGGATGTCACTGAGCGGGTACTTGCTCCACAGCCCGACCGTGCCCTGCACCGAGTGGTACTTGTACGTCGACGCCAGCGCCGACTCGTACGTCGGCACCGCGGCCGCCGTCAGCTCCTCCAGCGCCACCACGTCCGCGCCGGACGCGGCCACGTCCCGGGCGGTGCCGGACGGGTCGGTGTTGTCGGCGTTGACGTTGTGCGTGGCGACGGTCAGTTCGCCGCCGGTCGCGGCCGCCTTGTCGGTGAGCAGTCCGCCGAAGAGGTTCAGCCACACGATCGCCGGGAGCAGCACGGCGATGAGCGCGGTGGCGGACCTGCGGACGAGGGCCAGCAGGAGCAGCAGCGGGACGAAGACGCCGAGCCAGGGCAGGAACGTCTCGGTGAGGCTGCCGAGGTTGCCCACGCTGTTCGGGATGTGCGCGTGGACCAGCATGACCATGGCGAGCAGCACCGCGACGGCGGCCAGGACGATGCCGCGCCGCCAGATCCGGGGGTCGCCGCGCCAGCCGTGCGTCGCGCGGGCTGTCAGGCGCCGAAGCCGAGATGCCGGGCGCTCGGGACCCGAGTCGCCGTTGTCCGTCTCCGTCACGTACGCCTGCTGCGCCATACCGTCGCCTCGCTACCTGCCGTGCACACCGTCGTCCCCCGTGCCCTACGACCCTAGGGGATGATCGGCTCCGTTCAACGCCGCCCCATGACGGCCGTACGGGCACTTAGGACGAACAAGTCGGCGCCGCGGGTTCCGGTTTCTGCCGGTGCGCGAGTGCTCTGTGACGAAACGCGCACATTCGGGCTATGGGGCGGGGGAGCTGACGGGTCGTAGCCCTTCGAGCGTCGTGTCGACGATCTGCTCCGCGAGACCTTCGGGCAGGTCGGCGTCCGGGCGCAGGAGGGAACGGACCAGCATGGGGCCGACGATGATGTCGTGCATCACCTCGACGTCGACGTCCGCCCGGAGTTCGCCGTTCTCCTGGCCTCGGCGCAGCACGTCCAGGCCGAGTCTGCGGCGGGGCGCTGTGACGGCGTTGTGGTAGGCGGCCCAGATGCGAGGGCTGCTCTTCATCTGCGCGTGGACATTGTGCAGGATCGCCGAGGAGCGGCTCGCCAGGCCACGCCGGCGCAGGGTTTCCAGCAGCACGACGAGGTCGTCGCGCAGCGAGGTGCCCGGGAGTTCGGGGTCGTCGGGCTCGGCGGTGCGGATGACGTCGACGAAGAGTTCCTCCTTGCCGCTCCAGCGGCGGTAGATGGTGGCCTTGCCGACGCCGGCGGTGCGGGCGATGCGCTCGATGGAGAGTTCGGCGAGGGGGACGCCGTCCTCCAGGAGTTTCATCGTGCCCTCGATGATGGCGCGTTCCACGGCCTCGCTGCGGGGGCGTCCGCGGGCGGGCCCCTCTGGCCGGGGGCGGCTTTCGGCGAGGCTCACTGTCCTGTGTCCTTTCGTTGGCCTGGAAGATTCTCCAGGGTGTACGACGGTTCCACCTCGGCGGCGCGACCGCCCGCGTCCGGTTCCTTGGCCTTGCCCGGCAGGAACAGCGCCACCACCACCGCCCCGGCCAGGGCGACGCCCGCCCCGCACAGCGCGGTGACGTGCATGGCGTGCAGGAAGGCGTCGTTGGCAGGGGTCACCAGGGCCCGCCCCTCGGGGCCGAGCCGTGCCGCGGCGGCGAGGGTGGCCTCGATGGATTCGCCGGCGGTGTGGCGCGCGGCACGGGGGAGTCGGGTCAGCTCGTCCTTGATCGAGGTGCGGTAGGCGGTGGACAGGACCGAGCCCAGGACCGCGATGCCGAGGGCGCCGCCGACCTGGCGGAAGGTGTTGCTGAGGGCGGAGGCGGAACCGGCCTTCTCGCGGGGCAGGGCCTGCATGATGACGACGCTGACCGGCGTCATGATGTGCGCCATACCGGTGCCCATGAGGAAGAAGACGACCTCCAGGATCCAGATGGGCGTGTCCGCGTCCAGCGTGGCGAACGCGGCCAGCATCGCGGCGATGAGCAGCATGCCGCCGGTAGTGGTGGCCCGGTGGCCGAAGCGGTCGACGACCAGCCGGGCCCGCGGCGCGAAGATCATCTGGGCGGCGGCCAGCGGGAGCATCAGCAGACCGGTCTCCAGCGGCGAGTAGCCGCGCACGCTCTGGGTGTAGAAGACGGCGAAGAAGGTCACGCCCATCAGCGCGAAGAAGACCAGCGCGATGACGGAGATCGCGGCCGAGAACACCTTGCTCTTGAAGTAGGTGACGTCGATGGACGGGTGGTCGCTGCGCTTCTCGAAGACGACGAAGGCGGCGAGGACGGCGAGTCCGGCGCCGATGGTCGCCAGTACCGCCGGGTCCGCGAAGTCGGCGAGCTGGCCGCCCTTGATGATGCCGTAGACGAGCAGGACGAGCCCGACGACGGACAGCAGCACGCCGACGGGGTCGATCCGGCCGGGATGCGGATCGCGGGAGTCGGGCACCAGCCACAGCATCAGACCGATCGCGAGGATCACGATCGGCACGTTGATGAGGAACACCGAACCCCACCAGAAGTGGTCGAGCAGCACACCACCGGTGATCGGGCCGATGGCGATGGCGAGGCCGACGCCGCCGGCCCAGATGCCGATGGCCTTGGGCTGCTCGTCGCGCTCGAAGACGTTCATGAGGACGGCGAGCGTGGCCGGCATCACGAAGGCGGCGCCGAGGCCCATCACCGCGCGGAAGGCGATGAGTTCGGCCGGCGATCCGGACGAGGCGGCGAGGGCGGAGCCGATGCCGAACACGACGAGCCCGCCGAGCAGGACCCTCTTGCGGCCGAGCCGGTCCCCGAGCAGTCCCGCACTGAACAGCAGGCCCGCGAAGACGAGGGTGTAGGCGTTGATCGCCCACTCCAGCTCGCTCTGGGTGGCGCCCAGACCGGTCGGGGCGGGCGTGGAGATCGTCTTGACGGCGACGTTCAGGATCGAGTTGTCCAGCACCACGATCAGCAGGCTCAGCATGAGGACGCCGAGTATGAGCCAGCGGCGCCGGTGCACCGCTTCCGGTATGCGGGGGCGGGGGACAGCCGGTGTAGTCATGCCGTCGAGCCTAGGCACTTTACGATACGAGACGGTGCCGTATCGTAAAGTTTTACTCAGCTCTTACGTGACCGGGGTTCGGGGGTCCCCTAGCCCTCGATGGCACGAGGTGCCACCATGGGAGTGATCCGGGGACGCCGTCAGGGCGCCTCGAGATGACGTAAGGAGCCGTTGCAATGACGCAGCTTTCGGCTGCCCGGACTGCACAGCAGAAGCCCTCCGACGGCAGCAAGGCGCTGTACGGGGGCAAGGGCACCCGCCGTATCACGGTTCGTGACATCACCGCCGCCAAGGAGCGCGGCGAGAAGTGGCCCATGCTCACCGCCTACGACGCGATGACCGCGTCCGTCTTCGACGAGGCCGGCATCCCGGTCATGCTCGTCGGCGACTCGGCGGGCAACTGCCACCTGGGGTACGACACCACCGTGCCCGTCACCCTCGACGAGATGACCATGCTGTCCGCCGCGGTCGTACGGGGTACGAAGCGTGCCCTGATCGTCGGCGACCTGCCGTTCGGCTCGTACCAGGAGGGTCCGGTGCAGGCGCTGCGCTCGGCGACCCGGCTGGTGAAGGAGGCCGGCGTGCAGGCCGTGAAGCTGGAGGGCGGCGAGCGGTCTCACGAGCAGATTCGGCTGCTGGTCGAGTCCGGGATTCCGGTGATGGCGCACATCGGACTGACGCCGCAGTCCGTCAACGCGATGGGGTACCGCGTCCAGGGGCGCGGCGAGGAGGCGGCGGCGCAGCTGCTGCGGGACGCCAAGGCCGTGCAGGACGCGGGGGCGTTCGCGGTGGTGCTGGAGCTGGTGCCGGCCGAGTTGGCGGGCGAGGTGACGCGGACGCTGCACATCCCGACGGTCGGGATCGGTGCGGGGGCGGAGACGGATGCGCAGGTGCTGGTGTGGACCGACATGCTCGGGCTGACCGGGGGGCGGGTGCCGAAGTTCGTGAAGCAGTACGCCGATCTGCGTGAGGTCATGGGGAACGCGGCGAAGGCGTTTGCGGAGGATGTTGTCGGCGGGGTGTTCCCGCTTGAGGAGCACTCCGTCCACTGAGCCACCATCAACGGGACGGCCCGCCGATCTTCCCCCGTCGGCGGGCCGTCCTCCCTTTGCGCCTAAACCGGCGCCGCTCTCGCGGACCTGGTTGCTCGCCGTCGTGGTTCCTCAATTGATGGTTGCGGTGCTCGTCGGGGAATTGTCGGTGGTGTCGGCAGGATGTCGGTCGTTTGTCGGTGGCGTCTGAAACCGTCGCCCCCATGACACGAATCGACAAGAACCCCGGCGGCAGTGAAGTGGCCGTCACCGTGCGGGGGCTGGTCAAGCACTACGGCGAGACCAAGGCGCTGGACGGCGTCGACCTGGATGTGCGTGAGGGCACCGTGATGGGAGTGCTCGGGCCGAACGGGGCCGGGAAGACCACCCTCGTACGGATTCTGTCCACGCTGCTGGCCCCGGACGCCGGGCAGGCGACCGTCGCCGGCTATGACGTCGTACGGCAGCCCCGGCAGCTGCGTCGGGTGATCGGGCTCACCGGGCAGTACGCCTCCGTCGACGAGAAGCTCCCGGGCTGGGAGAACCTCTATCTGATCGGACGTCTGCTGGACCTGTCCCGCAAGGAGGCCCGCACCCGCGCCGACGAGCTGCTGGAGCGGTTCTCGCTCACCGATGCGGCCAAGCGGCCGGCGGCGACGTACTCCGGCGGTATGCGGCGGCGGCTCGACCTGGCAGCCTCGATGATCGGGCGCCCGGCCGTGCTGTTCCTCGACGAGCCCACCACCGGCCTCGACCCGCGCACCCGCAACGAGGTGTGGGACGAGGTGAAGGCCATGGTCGGGGACGGGGTCACCGTCCTGCTGACCACGCAGTACATGGAGGAGGCCGAGCAGCTCGCCTCCGAGCTGACCGTCGTCGACCGCGGGAAGGTCATCGCGAACGGCGGGATCGAGGAGCTGAAGGCCAAGGTCGGCGGGCGGACGCTGCGGGTGCGGCCGGCCGATCGGGCGCAGCTGCGGCCGCTGGCCGACGCGCTCGACGAGCTGGGCATCACCGGGCTGGCCACGGCCACCGTGGACACCGAGGGCGGCACCGTGCTGGTGCCGATCCTCAGCGACGAGCAGCTGACCGCCGTGGTCGGCGCCGTCACCGCGCGCGGTATCACCCTCGCGTCGATCAGCACCGAACTGCCCAGCCTGGACGAGGTGTTCCTGTCCCTCACCGGCCACCGCGCCAGTGCCCCGCAGGACGCCGTACCCGCCGACGACCGCGAGGAGGTCGCCGTATGAGCGCCGCCACCACCGTGAACACCGCCGACGCACGCATCCCGCTGCGCGGGCACCTGCGCCACACCGGGGCGCTGATCCGCCGCAACCTGCTGTGGATCCGGCAGGACCCCGAGTCGATGTTCGACGCGCTGCTGATGCCGGTCGTCTTCACCCTGCTGTTCGTGTACGTCTTCGGCGGCTCGATCGGGCAGGCCCTGGGCGGCGGGCAGGACGGGTACGTGCAGTACGTGATCCCCGGCATGATCGCGATGATGAGCATGACGCTCTCCCAGGGCGTCGGCACCGGCTTCAGCCAGGACTTCAACTCCGGTGTCATGGACCGTTTCCGGTCGCTGCCGATCGGGCGCGGCTCGGTGCTGTTCGCGAAGATCTCGGTCGAGCTGGTCCGGATGCTGTTCGCGACGACCGTGCTGATGATCGTCGCCGTCCTGGTCGGCTTCGACATCACCAACTGGCTCGGCGTGTTCGCGGCCGTGGGCCTGTCGACGGCGTTCGCCTCGTCGATCATGTGGGTGTTCCTCACCTTGGGCGTGATCCTGAAGAACGCGCAGTCCGTGCAGGCGATGGGCTTTCTGGTGCTGTTCCCGCTGCAGTTCGGCTCGTCGATCTTCGCGCCGACGGAGTCGATGCCGGGCTGGCTGCAGGCGTTCACCGACTACAACCCGCTGTCCACGCTCGCGGACGCGGCCCGCGGCCTGATGGTGGGCGGCCCGGTCGCGCACGACCTGTGGGTGACGCTGGGCTGGTCGGCGGCGATCACGGTGGTGATGGCGCCGGTCGCGATCCACAAGTTCAAGACGAAGAGCTGAGCCGGTCACACCAGGGCGGTGGCCTCCTGCGGGGAGAGGCCGCCGCCTTCGGCGTACGCCGCCGTGTACTCCTCGGCGGTCAGCGCGGCCCGTACGGCGGCCGTGGCGCGGTCGCGGGCCATGCGCTCCAGGGACGAGTGCACATGGCCGGGCGGCAGCAGCGCGTCGGCCGCGCCCAGGCAGCGGGCGGCGTCGCGTCCGCCGTCGCTGCCGGCCATCGCCAGGGCGGCGATGACGAGGTACGAGGAGAACAGTTGCGGGGCCATCGCCTTCGACAGCGGGTCGTCGGCCTGCGCGAGGCCGAGCCGGATCTTCTCCCTGGCCTGCTCGTAGCGGCCGTCGACGGCGTCCACCCACGCCTCCTGACCGAGGATGAACGCGTCGAAGACGACGAAGTGGGCGATGGTGAACTCCTCGCGCAGCGCCCGCAGATGCTCACGCGCCTCGGCGGTCCGGCCGGTGCAGCTGAGCCATCCGGCGAGGACGACCCGGGCGAACGGCATCGCCTCGTTGTGCGCGCCCTCCCCGCCGTCGAGCACCTCCCGCAGCAGGCGCTCGCCCTGCTCGGCCTCTCCCGACTCCAGCACCGCGCTGGCCAGCCGGGCGGTGAGGACGGCGTGCTGGGCGCGGGCGCCGAGCCTCCGGGCGTGTTCCATGGCCGCCTCGTAGTCGGCGGCGGCCGCGAGGTACCGCCCCTTGCGCTCGTGGGCCTCGGCACGCGCGGAGAGTGACTCGGCGCTGCCCCAGGCGTCGCCGAGGCGCTGGTATATCTCCAGCGACTCATCGGCGTCCCGCTCCGCCTCGTCCGCCCGGTCGGACCGGTTGGCGAGGATGTTGGCGCGGATCTGGAGGCTGGCGGCCAGTTCCCAGTCGTAGCCAGGGGCCGCGCGGCAGGTGGCGACGGCGGCATCGAGGAGCGTGGCCAGCCGGTCCATGTCACCGGTCAGCATCACGGCGTAGTAGGACAGCATGCCGGGGGTGCGGCAGGTCTGCGGGAGTCCCGGTTCGTAGGCCTCGGCGATCGTCCGCAGCTTGCGCTGGGCCTCGGGGGTCTGCCAGGCCTCCAGCTCGGTGTCCATGCAGGCGAGATGCCCCAGGTGGACCCCGCGCCGGGCCTCCTCGAGGACCTCCCCCGTCATCGGGGGCGGCTCGGCGGTGCAGCGCTGCCACACCGGAGCGGCCTTGCGGACCGGCTCGGCGAAGGGGTCGGGGCCGAGGTCCATGACCGCGCGGCACCAGTGGCGGGCCTCGATGCGCAGGTCGCGCATCTGCCAGTACCAGGCCAGCGACAGCGCCAGGCACAGCCCCTCCTGCTCGTCGCGTTCGGCGACGGCGTGCCGCAGTGCGGTGCGCAGGTTCTCGTACTCGCGTTCCAGCCGCTCGATGGCGTCGAGCTGACCGGGGCCGCGCAGCAACGGGTCGGTGGTGCGGGCGAGTTCGCGGTAGTACGTCAGATGCGCGCGCTCGGTGTCGCGGCGCCGGCCGGCCTCGTCGAGCCGTTCGCCGGCGTACTCGGCGACGGTCTCCAGGAGCCGGTAGCGCATCTCGCCGTCGCCAGCGGGGGCGGCCACGACGAGCGACTTGTCGACGAGGGAGCCGAGCGCGTCCAGGGCGGCGGGCCCGCACACGGCCTCGGCGGCGGCGAGGTCGCAGCCGCCGGCGAACACCGACAGGCGGCTGAGGACGTCCCGTTCGTCCTCGTCGAGCAGGTCCCAGGACCAGTCGACGACGGCACGGAGTGTCTGCTGGCGGGGCAGCACGGTCCGGCTGCCGGAGGTAAGGAGGCGGAAGCGGTCGTCGAGCCGGTCGGCGATCTGGCGGGGCGTGAGCATCCGCAGCCGGGCGGCGGCGAGCTCGATGCCGAGCGGCAGCCCGTCGAGCCGTCGGCAGATCTCCGCGCACGCCTCGGGATCGTCGTCGACACGGAATCCGGGCCGGGCGGCCGCCCCGCGGTCGGCGAGCAGCCGCAGCGCGTACGGCTCCGGCAGCGGCTCCACCGGCCGCAGCACCTCCCCCGGTACACCGAGGGGTTCGCGGCTGGTGGCCAGCACGGTCAGGTCGGGGCAGCGTGCGAGCAGCTCCTCGACGAGCCGGGCGGCGGCGTCGACGACGTGCTCGCAGTTGTCGAGGACGATCAGCATGCGGCGGCGGGCGCAGTGCTCGACGAGACGTTCGACGGGGTCGTCGTGGCGGTCGCCCGCGGCGGCCCGGAGCTCCTCGGCACCGGCTCCGTGCAGCACGGTCTCGCGGGCGCCGATCGCGGTGAGCACGGCCTCGGGGACGGCGGCGGGGTCGTCGACCGGCGCGAGCTCGGCGAGCCAGACGCCGTCGCGGGCCGCGTCCCGTACGGTCTCGGCGGCCTCCTGCGACAGCCGGGTCTTCCCGGCACCGCCGGGCCCGAGCAGCGTGACGAGGCGGGCGGTGGCGAGGTCGCTGCGAATGGCCTCGATGTCGTCGTCGCGGCCGACGAATGAGGTGAGGCGGGCGCGCAGGTTGCCGAGCGGGCGGGGCTCGGCCGGGCGTTCGTCCTGGTGCCGGAGCAGCTCGGCATGCAGCGCCCGCAGCTCCGCTCCCGGCTCGGAGCCGAGCCGGTCCGCGAGCAATTGTCGTACGTCTTCATAGGCGGCCAGCGCTTCAGCGGCCCGCCCGGCGTCGCGCAGGGCGCGCAGGCGCAGGGCCTGAAAGGGCTCGTCCAAGGGATGGCTGTCGCACAGGGCGGTCAGCTCGGGTAGGGACTGTTCGGCCTGGCCGAGGGCGAGGGCGGCGGCGTGGCGGGCGCGGAGGGCGTCCAACCGCCGGGTCTCGCAGCGGGCCGCCTCTGCGGTGCGGTCGGGGAGGTCGGCGAGGGCGGGGCCGCGCCACAGGGCGAGGGCGTCGTCGAGGACGACGGCCGCCTTGGCGGGGTCGCCGTCGGCGAGGGCGCCCATGCCGTCGCCGACGAGCCGTTCGAAACGGTGCAGGTCGATGTCGTCGCCCGAGGCGGCGAGCCGGTACCCGCCCTCCACGGACTCGACGGCATCCGCCCCGAGCGCCCTGCGCAGCCGCCCCACCAGCGCCTGCAGCGCCCCCGTCGCATCAGCGGGCGAATCCCCGTCCCACACCTCGTCGACCAGGAGACTGACAGGCACGGTACGCCCAGGCCGCAGGGCCAGCACGGTCAACAGGGCACGCAACCGCGCCCCACCGACCGGAACGGCCGTGCCGTCGGGGCGGAGCGCCTGGGTGGTGCCGAGGATGCGATAGCGCACGGGGTCCATTGTCACCGGGGACGCACCGGCGCCGCCTCCGGGTTTACACGGGCATGAACTGTGAAGAGGCGTATCCGTTCGGGGCATCCGGTGGATACGGTCTACCCGGCCCAGCCGTCCGTCCACCACTTCAGGAGCCCTCCCCATGACCACTGCCGCCACGCGCCGCAGCGACCGGCGGATCAGCCCCGTCTTCCTCGGGATCCTGGCCGTGACGGCGGTGACCGGATGGGCCACCTGGACCGGGTTCGCGGAGCAGCCCGGGGTGGCCGTCTTCCTGTTCGTCACGGGCGCCTGGATCGTCTCCCTCTGCCTGCACGAGTACGCGCACGCGCGTACCGCCCTGCACAGTGGCGACATCACCGTCGGGGCGAAGGGCTACCTGAGCCTGAATCCCCTCGCTTATACGCACGCCCTGCTCAGCATCGTGCTACCCGTGCTCTTCGTGATCCTGGGCGGGATCGGGCTGCCGGGCGGTGCCGTCTTCATCGAGCGGGGCCGGATCCGGGGGCGGTGGCGGCACAGTCTGATCTCGGCGGCGGGTCCGCTGACGAACGTGCTGTTCGCGGCCGTGTGCACGGCGCCGTTCTGGCTGGACGCGCTGGACGGCGTACCGCGCGACTTCCAGTACGCCCTCGCCTTCCTGGCGCTGCTCCAGGTGACGGCCGCGATCCTGAACTTCCTGCCGGTGCCGGGCCTGGACGGCTACGGCGTCATCGAGCCCTGGCTGTCGTACAACGTCCGCCGCCAGGTGGAGCCGCTCGCGCCCTTCGGACTGCTGCTGGTGTTCGCGCTGCTGTGGATCCCGGCGCTGAACGGCGTGTTCTTCGACCTGGTCGACGCCGTGCTGCGGGGTCTCGGGATCGACGACGTCGGCCCGTCCTGCGGCTACGAGCTGTACCGCTTCTGGCTCGGCACCGACGAGTACTGCTCGGTCAGCCCGTGACCGACGAGTTGCGCTGCGCGCTCCGGCCGCGCTTCAGGTAGTACCAGGCCATGTTCGACGACAGTCCCGCGAGCAGCACCCACACGATGCCCAGCCAGCTGCCCTGCGCGAAGGAGATGACGGCCGCGGCGACGGCGAGGACGCAGACGGCGAGGGCATAGAGGGCGAGACGGGGCATGGCGTTCGGCTCCTGTCGGGGGACACTGCTGGCATTGCTGGAGACCACCAGTGTCCCCCATGGGGTCATACGTCCGTGACGCGCAGTCCCGCGTGCGCCTTGTAGCGGCGGTTGACGGAGATCAGGTTGGCGACCAGCGACTCCACCTGGTGGGCGTTGCGCAGCCGGCCGGCGAAGATGCCGCGCATGCCGGGGATGCGGCCGGCCAGCGCCTGCACGATCTCGACGTCGGCCCGCTCCTCGCCGAGGACCATGACGTCGGTGTCGATCTCCTCGATCTCCGGGTCCTGGAGCAGCACGGCGGACAGATGGTGGAAGGCGGCGGTGACCCGCGCGTCCGGCAGCAGCGCGGCGGCCTGCTCGGCGGCGCTGCCCTCTTCGGGCTTCAGCGCGTAGGCGCCCTTCTTGTCGAAGCCGAGCGGGTTGACGCAGTCGACGACCAGCTTGCCGGCCAGCTCGGCGCGCAGGGACTCCAGGGTCTTGCCGTGTCCCTCCCACGGCACGGCGACGATCACGATGTCGCTGCGCCGCGCGCACTCGGCGTTGTCGGCGCCCTCGACGCCGTACCCCAGCTCCTCGGCGGCGGCCTGTGCGCGCTCCGTCGCCCGGGAACCGATGATCACCTTCTGGCCGGCCCGGGCGAGCCGGTAGGCGAGGCCCTTGCCCTGCGGCCCGGTCCCGCCGAGCACGCCGACCACCAGCCCGGAGACGTCGGGCAGGTCCCAGGGGTCCTTGGCGGGGGCCTTCGCGGGCTTCTGTGCAGCACTGTCGGTAGAGGTCATGGGCCGACTTTACGTCCGGCCCCGCGACGTCACAGGGTCAGGTGAGCTCCGTCACGGGGACCCGCAGGAAGCTGATCGTCTCGTACGCGCCGAAGTCGCCCGTCTCGTAGAGGAGTCCGACGGTGGACGCGTCGACGCGCACGAGGTCGCTGTACGCGGCCGGCAGGCCGTCGGCCGTGAACACCGGGCGCCAGGTCCTGCCTCCGTCGGCGGAGGCGCGGAGGGTCATCAGGGCGCGGCCGCGGGCGGCAGGACCGGAGAAGAGCAGGATGTCGGGGTCGCGGAGTTGGAGGACGCTCGCCTGGCAGACGGGGGCGGTCAGCCCGGCCTGCGGACGGAACGGCTTCGCGAGGGTCCTGCCGCCGTCCTCTGAGTGGGCGTCGGCCCGGTTGCCGGGTGAGCGGGAGTCGGTGCGGGTGTTGAAGTAGACGCGGCCGTCGGGGAGTTCGGCGGCGGTGGTCTCGTTGACGTTGACGTAGTCGTCGTCGCTGTCGTCGATGTAGCCGAGGTACCAGGTCTCGCCACGGTCGTCACTGAGCAGGCAGTGGCCGCCGTTGTACCGGGGCTCGTTGCCGAGGTCGGTGCCGGCCGGCGGCAGCGTGTGGTTGCCGGGGACGACGACCCGGCCGGTGCTCAGCTGGATGCCGTGGCCGGGGGTGGTGGCGTACCAGCGCCAGCCGGGCTGCTTCACCTGCTCGGTGATCTCCCTTGGCTCCGACCACGTCTGACCGTCGTCGTCGCTGTGCTGCACCCACACCCGGCGCCCGTCGGCCTCCTTCACCTCGCCTCGCACGATGAGCTCCTCGGCGGCCGCCGCGGCGGAACGGACGTGGACGAGCAGGATGCGGCCGGTGTCGAGGACGACCGGGGCCGGGTTCCCGGCGAGGTCGGTGCCGTTGTCCGCGACCACCTGCAACGGGCCCCAGGTGCGGCCGCCGTCCGTGGAGCGCTTCAGCACGATGTCGATGTTTCCCCAGTCGTGCGCGGACTCGACCCGGCCCTCGCAGAAGGCGAGGAGGGTGCCGGAGTCCGTCCGTACGACCGCCGGGATCCGGTAACTGGCATAACCCTCGCGGCCGGCGCGGAAGGGGACGGTTGCTGCTGACATGGGCGACTCCTCGGGGTGACCGTTCGCGGGATTGCGGCCCTGTGCCCATCTTGGGCGAATTCGCGGTGAACTCCGGGTCACGAGTGCCCTGTTACGGCAGGATACGGCCGTATGGATGCCGTACGGGTCGCGTTGCTGCGTGAAGTGCTCGCCGGGACCGAGTGGTTGGGGGCCACCCGGCGGTTCGCGGGGGTACTGCGCGGGTCGGTGGTGTCGCACGGGGGCGGGCTGCTGCTCGTCGGCACACCGGAGTACGAGCCGTGGCATCTGGCGGCCCACCTGGTCGACGAGGCGGCCTGGTCGGGTACGCCCGAGCTGGCCCCCACCCTCGTCCGGCACGATGCACGCCCCTCGGATCCGGCGCATCTGGCGGTCGGGCTGGGGCGCATCGAGGCGGCCCGGCGTGGTGAGACGCTGCTGGTGGTGTCGCCCGAGGGCCCGGGTGCACCGCTGTTGGAGCGGGTGCACGACGCGCGGCGGGCCGGGGCGACGGTGCTGGCCCTCGGTCCGGCCGACGGGGACCTCACCGCGATGGCGCACGAGACGCTGGCCGTGCGGGAGGAGTCCGAGCTGGACCTGGACACCGTGCAGCACCTGGTGAGCGCGGCGGCCGGGGAGAACGCGCTGCCCGCGGCGCGGGGGCGGCGGCTGAGGGACCGGCTGGCGAGGCTGGCGGACGAACTGACGGCGCCGCCGCCTGCCCGCTGGTGACCCTCCGTAGGCGGTCGAAAAACGGTTGCCCACAGCTCCCCCGCCCGCGGAGCATGACGGTTCGTGACCGACGAACCTCCCTCCGGCCTACGCGCCCTCCTGCCGGACCTCGCCCCCTGGCGGGCCTCCGCCGACTTCCGGCGGCTGTGGCTGTCGGGGCTGATCTCGAACTTCGGGAGCTTCCTGACGTTCGTCGCGCTGCCGGTGCAGATCAAGGAACTCACGGGGTCCGCGGCGGCGGTCGGGGCGATCGGTGCCGTGGAGCTGATCCCGCTGATCGTCTTCGGGCTGTACGGCGGTGCGCTCGCGGACGCGCTCGACAAGCGCGGGCTGATCATCTGGACCGAGGCGGGACAGGGGCTGCTCAGTGCGGTACTGCTGGTGAACGCACTGCTTCCGCAGCCCGCCGTGTGGCCGCTGTATGCCGTGGCCGCCCTGTCCTCGGCTCTCGTCTCCGTACAGCGCCCCGCGCTCGACTCGCTCTGGCCGCGGATCGTCGCCCATGAGCACCTACCGGCCGCGACCTCCCTCAACTCCCTGCGCTGGACGGTCGGCGGGGTCGCGGGCCCGGCCGTGGCGGGTGTGGTGGTGGCGTACGCGGGGCTCGGCTGGGCCTACGCGGCCGACCTGGTCACCTTCGTCGTCTCGGTCGCGCTGATCACCCCTCTCGCCTCCTCCCCCGCCTCGCACGAGGCGGCGAAACCCTCGCTGCGGGCCATCGCCGAGGGCGCCCGGTACGCCTGGAGCCGCAAGGAGCTCCTCGGGACCTACGCCGTGGACCTCGCCGCGATGTTCCTGGCGATGCCGCTGGCCCTGCTGCCGTTCCTGGCGGACGAGCTGGACGCCGAGTGGTCGCTGGGGCTGATGTACGCGTCGGTGCCGCTCGGTTCGCTGCTGGTGAGCGTGACCAGCGGCTGGACCGCGCGGATCCACCGGCACGGCCGGATGGTCGTCCTCTCGGCCGCTCTGTGGGGTGTGTCGATCGCGGCCGCCGGAGTCGTCGGCAACGTGTGGCTGGTGCTGCTGTGCCTGACCGTGGCCGGCGGCTGCGACATGGTCAGCGGGATCTTCCGCGGGGTCATGTGGAACCAGACGATCCCGGACGAGCTGCGGGGCCGGCTCGCCGGGATCGAGCTGCTGTCGTACTCGGTCGGACCGACCCTCGGCCAGGTCAGGTCGGGCGGTTTCGCCGCGTGGTGGGGCGTGCGGGCGTCGGTGTGGTCGGGCGGGCTGCTGTGCGTGGGCGCGGTGGGGCTGCTCGCCCTGTGCCTGCCGAAGCTGATGACGTACGACGCCCGGACGAGCGAGCACGCGGTGCGGGTTCGCGCCCAGCGGGCGGCGACCAAGGCTTGATCAGTCGTCGTCCGTGCCGGTGGGGGCGTCGTGCCACTTGGGGTCGGTCTCCCACTCGAGGTTGCGCTCGCGGGCGGTCTCCATCGCGTGCTCGGCCTCCGCGCGGGTGGCGTACGGCCCGAAGCGGTCCTTGGCGGGGCATTCCGGCCCTTCCTCGACCTTCTTGTGCAGCAGGCAGTAGTACCACTCGCCCGGCTTACCGACCGTGCGCTTCTTGAACAGGGCCATGACCGGCTCCTTTCGCCAGGGACATGGTCTCGTATGCCCGCTGGTTAGACTCCCTGATATGTCTGGCCAGTCGCTGCTCGTCCCAGGGGAGCTGTCTCCCACCCGTTCCGTGCCCGGAAACATCCGGCGCCCCGAGTACGTCGGCAAGCCCGCGCCGACCCCGTACGCGGGACCGGAGGTGCAGACCCCGGAGACGATCGAGGCGATGCGCGTCGCCGGCCGGATCGCCGCGCAGGCGATGGCGGAGGCGGCGAAGCTGATCGCGCCGGGTGTGACCACCGACGAGCTGGACAAGGTGGCGCACGAGTACATGTGCGACCACGGCGCCTATCCCTCGACGCTCGGCTACCGCGGCTTCCCGAAGTCCCTGTGCACGAGCATCAACGAGGTCATCTGCCACGGCATCCCCGACTCCACGGTGCTGCGGGACGGCGACATCATCAACCTCGACGTCACCGCGTACATCGGCGGGGTGCACGGCGACAACAACGCCACGTACCTGGTCGGCGACGTCGACGAGGAGAGCCGTCTGCTGGTGGAGCGCACGCGCGAGTCCCTCAACCGCGCGATCAAGGCGGTCCGGCCGGGCCGCCAGATCAACGTCATCGGCCGGGTCATCGAGTCGTACGCCAAGCGTTTCGGCTACGGCGTGGTCCGCGACTTCACCGGCCACGGCATCAACTCGTCCTTCCACTCGGGCCTGATCATCCCGCACTACGACAGTCCGCACGCGACGACGGTCATGCAGCCCGGGATGACCTTCACGATCGAGCCGATGCTGACGCTCGGCACGCACGAGTACGACATGTGGGACGACGGCTGGACGGTCGTGACGAAGGACCGCAGGCGGACTGCGCAGTTCGAGCACACGCTGGTGGTGACGGACACGGGAGCGGAGATTCTGACGCTGCCTTGACCGGCCCCTCTGTGCAGGCCCGCTCTCTTCGGAGGGCGGGCCTTTTTGGGTGGTTTCCGGGACGATTCGGGTACACATTTACCGACAGCGAGTCGGCAACAACATTGACTTAGGTAAGCCTAACCATAGAGAATCTGGGTTCATGGACTCCTTCTCGACGCTCCTGCGCACCACCACCCACGAGCTGCACGAAGAGGCGAACTCGTCGACATTCATGAGCGATCTGCTGGGCGGTCGGCTGGGGGTGGACGCCTACGCGCGCTACACCGAGCAGCTGTGGTTCGTGTACGACGCCCTGGAGTCCGGCGCCGAGCGGCTGGCGTCCGACCCGGTGGCCGGCCCCTTCGTCCGCCCGGAGCTGATGCGGATGGCGTCGCTCGAACGGGACCTGGCGCATCTGCGGGGCCCCGGCTGGCGGTCCACCCTCTCCGCGCTGCCCGCCACACGGGCGTACGCCGACCGGATCGAGGAGTGTGCCCGCACCTGGCCGGCCGGGTATGTCGCCCACCACTACACCCGCTACCTCGGCGACCTCGCCGGCGGCCAGATCGTCCGCGACCGGGCGGAGAAGACGTGGGGCTTCGACAAGAAGGGCGACGGGGTCCGCTTCTACGTCTTCGACCAGATCTCCAACCCGGCGGCCTTCAAGCGCGGCTACCGCCAACTGCTGGACGACGTCCGGGCGGACGACCTGGAGAAGCAGCGGATCATCGCCGAGTGCCAGCGGGCGTTCCGACTGAACATGGCGGTCTTCCAGGCCTTGAGCGAGGAGTTCCCGCTCAGCGCCTAACGCTCGAGGAACACGCGTCCGCCGATCTCCACCCAGCCCTCCGGCTGAGGAGCCGTCAGGATCTGCGAGCCCGTTCCCTGTGTGATGTTGAGGGCCCGGCCCAGTCGGTCCGTGAGGAGAAGGGCCGCCGCGCCGGTCGCCTCGTCCTCGTCGACGCCGTCGTCGCGGCCTGGGAAGGCGCGGGCGCGGATGCGGCCCGCTGCCTCGTCCTCCCAGGCCCAGGCGTACACCCACTCCCCCGGCGGCGGCACGGGCAGCTCGTCGACCTCGGCCGCCGTGCCGTACCGGCGCAGCGTGCGCGGCGGAGCCCACTCCGCGCGCGCCTCGATCCAGCTGAACTCCCCGTCCTGCCGGGCGCCCACCACCCCGGCGGGCGTGACGAGTTCGGGCACGTCGAGCAGCCAGGCCGCGCCGACGCAGGGGTGCCCGGCGAAGGGCAGCCGGGTGCTGGGGGTGTAGATGTCGATGACCCCGCGCTCGGGATCGTCCACGAACACGGTCTCGCTGAAGCCGAGCTTCGCGGCGAACGCCTGCCGGTCGCTCCACTCGGGCATGACCGAGCCGTCGCGGACGACGCCGAGTTCGTTGCCGTATCCCCCGCCGGGGCTGCAGAAGACACGCAGGACGTCGTAGTCAGTCACCCCGGCATTGAAACACTGACCGAGAGGAACCGGACGATGGGTGGTGCCGCATGACGGTGCTGGAGAAGAGGGCCGCCGAGGAAGCGACCCCACCGCCCGACACTCCGCCCCGCAGACGCCGGGGCACCGCCTGGCTGCTGACCGCGGGGATGGTGCTCGCCCTGCTCGTCCTCGTCCCGGTGGCCGCCGGTATCGGCGCCTACCCGATCCCGGTCGGTGACGTCCTCGGCTCGGTGCTGCACAGAGTCGGGCTGGGCGGCGCCGAGTCGGACCGGGTCGCCGAGTCCGTGCTGTGGAACGTCCGCTTCCCGCGGATCGTGCTCGCCCTGCTCGTCGGGGCCTCGCTGGGCTGCGCGGGCGCGCTGATGCAGGGCGTGTTCGGCAACCCGCTCGCCGAGCCGGGCACCATCGGCGTCTCCTCCGGCGCGGCGGTCGGCGCGGTCGCCGGGATCTCGCTGGGCCTGAACTTCCTCGGCAACTGGACCGTCCCTGCACTGGCCTTCGCCGGCGGCCTCGGCACCGTCCTGCTGGTGTACGCGATGTCCCGATCGGGTGGCCGTACCGAGGTCGTGACGCTGATCCTCACCGGTATCGCCGTGAATGCGTTCACCGGCGCCCTGATCGGTCTGTTCATCTTCTTCGCCGACACCGCCGCCGTGAACCAGATCACCTTCTGGCAGCTCGGCTCCCTCGCCCAGGCCACCTGGCCCAAGGTGCTCGCGGTACTGCCGTGCGCGGCCGCCGGCCTGGTGCTGGCCCCGCTGTACGCGCGCCGGCTGGACCTGCTCTCGCTCGGCGAACGGCCCGCCCGGCACCTGGGCGTGGACGTGGAGCGGCTGCGGATCGTGCTGGTCCTCGTCATCGCGCTGCTGACGGCCGCCGCCGTCAGCGTCTCCGGCATCATCGGCTTCGTCGGTCTGGTCGTACCGCACCTGCTGCGGATGGCGGCCGGACCCGGACACCGCTTCCTCGTGCCGGGCAGCGCGCTCGGCGGTGCGGCGGTGCTGCTCGCCGCCGACCTCGCGGCCCGTACGCTCGCCGCCCCCGCCGAACTGCCGCTCGGCGTCCTGACCGCACTGGTGGGCAGCCCGTTCTTTTTCTGGCTGCTGCGCCGCACCCGACGCAGGCAAGGAGGCTGGGCCTGATGCGTCTTCGTCCCCGGCGGCCCGAGGTGCCGCCCGCCCCGACGCCCGGTGTCGTTCTCGCCGAGGCCGCGGGCCTGCACGTACATCTCGGTGCGCGCACCGTCCTGAACGGCGTCGACGTCGCCGTCCGGGCCGGTGAGGTGCTCGCCCTGGTCGGCCCCAACGGTGCCGGTAAGTCAACCCTGTTGAGCGCGCTCGCCGCCGATCTCCCGGCCGCCGAGGGCGTCGTACGCGTCCACGGCCGCCCCGCCGGGCAGTGGCCGGCGCCGGAACTGGCGTTGCGCCGGGCCGTGTTGCCGCAGTCGGCGGCGCTGTCCTTCCCGTTCACCGTCGAGGAAGTGGTCCGGATGGGGCGGGCGCCCTGGGCCGGGACGCCGCTGGAGGACCAGGACGACGCGGCGGTGGCCGCGGCCATGGCGGCGACCGAGGTGACTGCCTTCGCCGTACGGCCCTTCTCCGCGCTCAGCGGCGGCGAACGCGCCCGCGTCGCACTCGCCCGCGTCCTCGCCCAGCGTGCGTCCCTGCTGCTGCTCGACGAGCCGACCGCCGCGCTCGACCTCAAGCACCAGGAGCTGGTGCTGCGCCTGTGCCGGGAGCGGGCCCGCGCCGGGGACGCCGTGGTCGTCGTCCTGCACGACCTGGGGCTCGCCGCCGCCCACGCGCACCGTGTCGCGGTCCTGCACGCCGGCCGGATCGCCGCCGACGGGCCGCCGGCGGAGGTGTTCTCCGACCGGCTCCTCACGGCCGTCTACGACCAGCCCGTCGAGGTGCTCCCGCACCCGCGCACGGGAGCGGTCCTGGTGACGCCCCGGCGGGACGTGTGAAGGCCAGGTCACGGTGTGGCCGCTGAAGTCGATCCCGGCGCCCGCGCGTTCCCCCGCCCCGGTAGGGTTCGCCTCCGGGAAGGGGAAGGTGAAAGGACCCGATGAGCAGGGATCGCGGCCCTCGCAGGCTTCGCAGGCTGGACCGGAGCGTGCTCATGGCAGCTTCGATGACCGCTTTGTCGGTGACGGCGAGCGGGTGCGTGGTGGTGCACGGCGAGCGTGAGGTGCTCCCCGCGACGACCGAGGACGAGGCAGCCAAGGCACTGGCCGAGTTCACGGCCGCGTACAACAGGGCCGACAAGGCCTACGACAGTTCCCTCGACGCCGACCATGTCACCGGCCCCCTGGGCGCGATCGACGAGGCGCGGCTGAAGGCGGGCCGCGCCAACAACCCGGGCGGCAATCCCGCGCACTCCCCGCTGAAGTTCAGCGACGTCGAGTACACCATCCCGAAGAAGGCCGGCTGGCCGCGCTGGTTCCTCGCCGACGCCGCGGCCAACAAGGGCTCCGCCGCGCGCTGGCTGATGGTGTTCACCCGCAACGGGCTCACCGAGCAGTGGCAGGTGTCGTATCTCACGCTGGTGGCGCCCGGCAAGGTACCGGAGTTCAAGAAGGACAAGGACGGCTGGGCCGAGGCGATCCCCGCGAACTCCCCCGAACTCGCCGTGGCACCGGGCGACTTGAGCCAGAACTACGCGACGTACCTCCAGGACGGCGGGGACGCCTTCGCGCCCGGCACGCACACCACCGTGTGGCGCGAACTGCGTGACAAGAACAAGAGCAAGCCGGGCCTGGCCACCCAGTACATCGACGAGCCGCTGACGAACGGCGACTACGCCCCCGTGGCGCTGCGCACCGCCGACGGCGGGGCGCTGGTGTTCTTCAGCACCCGCCACTTCGAGAAGCAGACGGCCGCGGCCGGTACGTCGGTACCGACGCCGAACAAGGACGTCGAGGCCCTGACGACCGGTGAGATCAAGCAGTCACTGACGCTGGAGGTCGTCTCCAACGAGGTGGCTCTGGACCCGGAGAAGGGCTCCGGGGACCAGCAGGTGACGGTGCTGGGCCGGATCCAGGGGCTGACGGCGGCGAAGGGCGAGTAGGCGTACCGCTGCTCAGTGGCGCAGGGGCCAGGCCGCGCTCGCGTGGTCCGGCTCCGTGCCCGCGTACCGGGCGCAGGCGTCGGTGAGGACTTCCAGCAGGCTCAGCGGATCGGGCAGCGCATGCTCGGGGCCGCGTACCCAGTGCACGCTCTGGTCGTCGCCGGGGAGCCGGGCCGGGGGGACGAGGACGTAGGAGCCGCGGCAGTGCCAGCGCAGGCCCGGATGCTCGTCCATCGTCTCGGGGTGACAGTCCAGTTCGCACGGCCACCACTCGTCCTCGTCCTCGGGGGTGCCGCGGGTGAGGGTGAAGAACAGCATGCGGCCGTCGTCGCTCGCGGCGACCGGGCCGACCTCCACGCCGGCGGCGAGGAGACGCTGCAACGCCTCGCGACCGGCCTCCAGGGGCACGTCGAGGACGTCGTGCACCATGCCGGTCGCGGTGATGAAGTTGGCCTGCGGCTGGTGGCGGGCCCAGCGCTCGATCTGCGCGCGGTCGGTCGTGGACTGCGTCTGCCAGGCGAACGACACCGGGTGCCGGGCGGGCGTCGGACAGCCGACGCGGTCGCAGGAACAGCGATAACCGGGGGCCGGATACGCGGCGGGCGCCAGCGGCAGCCCCGCGGCGGCGACGGCGAGCAGCAGGTCCTCACGGCCGCCGTCGTCGGCAGCGGCCTCCTTCGGGCGGCGTCCCCGCAGCCACTGGGAGAGTTTGCCCTGCCGGCCGGTGCGACCGCCGAACTCCGCGCTCATCTATCCCCTCGCCTCGCTGTTGAACCTCGCTGTTGAACCACGCTGCCGAAACGGACAGCTTGCTCCATGGTCCCACCATCCTGCTCCTTGGGGGGCCGCAGTCCCCAACCGGGGTGGGTGGGACGAGACGTACTCCACACAGGGATCAGGGGTCATCGGACGCTTTGCCGCGATTTATCAGGGTGCGGGTCATCGGGGCGCGAGTCCGTACAGGGCGTAGTCGACGAGGGTGTCGGTGTACTCGTACGAGATGGGCCCGGTGTGCTGCAGCCAGCGCTGGGCGAGCGGGGAGACGAAGAGTTCCAGGGCGATACGGGGGTCCACCTCGGGGCGTACGTCGCCGGCCTTCTGCGCGGAGCGCAGGCGCTGGACGTACAGCTGGAGCGAGGGTTCGAGGAGCTTGGCCACGAACTCCCGGCCGAGCTGCTCGTTGACCAGGCCCTCGGCGGCCAGGGCGCGGGACGGGACCTCGAACCGGGGGTCGAGCAGCTCGTCGACCGTGGCGCGCAGGACGGCCTTGAGGTCGGCGGCGAGGTCGCCGGTGTCCGGGATGGTGGCGTACGGCTCCTGCCCGGCGTCCTGCGCCGTCTGCTCGGCCAGGTCGAGGAAGGCCTCCAGCAGGACGTCGGCCTTCGACGACCACCAGCGGTAGATGGTCTGCTTGCCGACGCCGGCGCGGGCGGCGATGCCCTCGACGGTGGTCTTGGCGTAACCGACCTCGCCGACGAGTTCGAGGGCGGCGGCGTAGATCGCGCGACGGGACTTCTCACTGCGGCGGGTGGCGTCGGGGGCGGACTTCTTGGCCATGGGACGAATTTACCAGGCCGACAAGACGTTGCGTCTCGTCACGTGCCCGAACCGAGCCGCCCCCGACGCACTCCCGGCTATCCGAACTGGCCGGGCTGGTAGTCGCCGGCGGGCTGCCGGATGATGACGTTCAGCCGGTTGAAGGTGTTGATGAGAGCGATCTGGGCCACCAGGGCGGCGAGCTGCTCCTCGTCGTAGTGCTTGGCGGCGTTCGCCCAGGCCTCGTCCGTGACACCTCCGGCCGCGTCCGCGATGCGGGTGCCCTGTTCCGTCAGCTCCAGCGCGGCGCGCTCGGCCTCGGTGAACACCGTGGCCTCGCGCCAGGCGGCGACCAGGTTGAGGCGTACGGAGGTCTCACCGGCGGCGAGGGCGTCCTTGGTGTGCATGTCGGTGCAGAAACCGCAGCCGTTGATCTGGCTCGCGCGGAGGTTCACCAGCTCCTGCGTCGCCGTGGGCAGCGGCGACTCCGCGAGCACCTTGCCCGCAGAGACGATGTGCTTCAGGAACTTGCCTGCGGTGGGACTGCCGAAGACGTTCAAACGGGCTTCCATGGTGGACTCCTCTGCCGTGGTCGGTGGCTACACACCTCTGACGGAACGGCTCGGCGGGATGTGACACGGCCGGAGGTGACGGGCGTCACAGGTCACAGGTCACAGGTCACAGAGGAGGCGACCCGCCTACGACGACTCCACGGGCGGCCACGCGTCGCCCCAGTCGGCGTCGCGGGCCGCCTTGTACCGGTCGCCGTGGCGTTTGGTGACGGTCGTCCTGCGGAGCTGTTCGTCGGTCTCGCACAGGTCGAGGAGGACCTGACCCTTGCGGATCTGGGGTTTGCGGACGACCCGGGAGGGGGCCGGCGTGGGCGGGAAACGGGTGGCGGCGACGTAGCTGAACTTCTCGTCCTCGTAGGCGAGGGAGCCACCCTTGACCTGGCGGTGCAGCGAGGAACGGCTGACCCGTGCCGAGAAGTGGCACCAGTCGGTGCCGGGGGCGATGGGGCAGGCGGCGCTGTGCGGGCAGGGGGCGGCGATGTGGAAGCCGGCGGCGATCAGACGGTCGCGGGCGTCGATGATGCGGGCGTAGCCGTCGGGGGTGCCGGGTTCGACGAGGACGACGGCCTGGGCGGCGGCCGCGGTGGCGTCGACGAGGGCGGCGCGGTCGGGGGCGGTGAGCTCGTTGAGGACGTAGGAGACGGTGACGAGATCAGTGCTCTCGAGGGTGAGCGCCGCTCCGATACGAGAGCGCTGCCAGCGGGCGTCGCGCAGCGCGGGGTTGGCGGCGGCGACCTCGCGCCCGAGCGCGAGCGCGGGCTCGGCCCAGTCCAGCACGGTCACCGGCCGGACCCCGCCCCAGGTGGCGGTGACGGCCCAGCTCGCGGCGCCGGTACCGCCCCCGACGTCCACATGCCCGCCGGGCACCCACCCGGGCACGGCCGCCGCGAACGCCCTCAGCGCCGAGCGCACCGCCTCGAAGGTGGCCGGCATCCGGTACGCGGCGTACGCGGCCACGTCGGCACGGTCCCGGAGGATCGGGGCGTCGGTCGGGGTGGCGCCCCGGTAATGGCCGATCAGCCGCTCCACGGCCTGCGCGGCCTGCCTGGGCGGAAGTCCGTCGAGCAGCCCGGCGAGGGCGGCACGGAGGGTTTCGGCCGGGGACTGGGGGGCGTTCACCTGGCGATTCTATGGGGCGGTGAGGCGGAGCGGCGCACCGCTTTGCGAGCACCGCTCACATTCGAGCGCGCCGCACGTCGCCGAGGGCGCGGCTCACCACCGAGAGCACCGCTCACACCCCCCGCACCGCCCGAGCCACCCGCGTCCCCGCCGCTGCCCGCGGTCGGCTGTCCGGGGCGCGGCGGCAGGGGTGGACCGTGTTCGCGAGCAGGATCAGGAACGTGTCCGTCGCCCGGTCCAGCACCAGCGACGTCCCCGTGAAACCGGTGTGCCCGGCCGCTCCCCGCCCCGCCAGCTCCCCCATGAACCACGGCTGGTCCAGCACGAACCCCAGCCCGGGCGGCGTCAGCAGCAGCTCCACGAAATCCGGGCCCAGGATGCGCGCCGGCCCGTACGAACCCCCCGCCAGCAGCGCCCGGCAGAACACCGCCAGGTCCCGCCCCGTGGCGAACAGTCCCGCGTGACCGGCCACCCCGCCCAGCGCCCACGCGTTCTCGTCGTGGACGACCCCCCGCAGCATCCCCCGGTCGGCCTTCGCCCACGGCCGGCGCTGGTCCTCCGTCGCCGCCGCGCCCGGGCACGGGCCGAAGCGTGTCGACGACATGCCCAGCGGGCGGGTGATCCCGTCGCGTACGAGGACGTCCAGGGGGTGGCCGGTGATGCGTTCCAGGACGTACTGGAGCAGCAGCATGTTCAGGTCGGAGTAGCGGTACACCCCGGGCTTCCCCGTCGGCGGCTCCGCGCGCAGCAACGCCAGCCGCTCGGTGTCGTCCGGGCAGTCGTACAGCGGGAGTTCGGGCCGCAGCCCGGAGGTGTGGGTGAGCAACTGCCGTACGGTGACGCCGTGCCGGGCGGCGGCGCGGAAGTCCGGCAGGTAGTCGCCCACGCGCGCGTCGATGCCGAGGGTGCCGCGTTCGATCTGCTGGACCGCGGCGACGGCGGTGAACAGCTTGGTGAGCGAGGCCAGGTCGAAGGGCGTGTCCACGGTCATCGGCACCCGGTCCGCGGCCGGCAGTTCGACCCCCGCGTCGGCCTCCGGGTCGTACGCCGCGTACCGCACGGCGTGCCCCGCCGCCTCCTCCACCGCGAGCACCGGCCCGCGCCCGGCGACGACGACGGCACCCGCCGCCCACGGGCGCTCACCGGTCGTCAGACCCTGGACGTCGCGGACGAGGAGACGGAGTTCGCCGGGGTCGAGTCCGGCCCGTTCCGGTGTGCCGCTCCGCAGCCTCGGCGCACTCAGCTCCCCGCTCCCTCCACGCCCGTACCCGCGTTCCAAGGTCGGCACAATCCCACGAAGCAGGCCACCGCCACCAGGGCTGCGGCCAGTTGGACGACGGCCATGGGGACGGCGGTGTGCTCGCCCCCGATCCCGGCGAGCGGGGAGGCGATGGCGCCGATGAGGAAGGAGGACGTACCGAGCAGGGCGGACGCGGAGCCGGCGGAGTGCCTGGTGCGCAGGAGGGCGAGTGTCTGGGCGTTGGGCAGGGTGAAGCCCATCGCGGTCATCAGGACGAACAGCGCGCCGGAGACCGGGACGAGCCCCACCTCGCCGAAGACGCCCACCGACATCAGCAGCAGCGAGGTCGCGGCCAGGACGACGACCGTCAGCCCGAGGGCGAGGACCCGGTCGAGGCGGACCCGGCCGACCAGCACCTTGCCGTTGATCTGCCCGGCGGCGACGAGGCCGATGGAGTTCAGGCCGAACAGCAGGCTGAAGGTCTGCGGGGAGGCGCCGTAGATCTCCTGGATCACGAACGGCGACGCGGAGACATAGGCGAACAGCGCGGCGAAGGCGAAGCCGCCGGCGAGCATGTAGCCGGTGAAGGGCAGGTCGGCGAGGAGCCGGCGCATCGAGTGCAGGGCCTCGCCGACGCCGCCGCGGTGGCGTTCGGCGGGCGGGAGGGTCTCCGGGAGCCGGAACCAGACGACCCCGGCGAGCAGCACCCCGACGGCCGTGAGGACCACGAACACGCCCCGCCAGTCCGTCACCCGCAGGATCTGCCCGCCGATGAGCGGCGCGACGATCGGGGCGACGCCGGAGATCAGCATGAGGGTGGAGAAGAAGCGGGCCATGGCCACGCCGTCGTACAGGTCGCGTACGACCGCCCGCGCGATCACGATCCCGGCCGCGCCGGCGAGGCCCTGCGCCAGCCGGAAGGCGACCAGCGACTCGACGGTGGGCGCCACCGCGCACAGGGCGGTGGCGACGATGTACACGGCGAGTCCGGTCAGCAGCGGCCGCCGGCGGCCCCACCGGTCGCTCATCGGGCCGACGACCAGCTGCCCGAACGCCATGCCGGCCAGGCAGGCGGTGAGCGTGAGCTGCACGGTCGCGGCGGGCGCGTGCAGGGACTCGGTGACCTCCGGCATGGCGGGGAGGTACATGTCCATGGACAGCGGCGGGACGGCGGTGAGCCCGCCGAGGATGAGCGTGACGAGCAGTCCGGTGCGGCGCAGTGCACGAACGGGCGGCCGCATCGTCGGTGCGGCCGCCTGTGAAAGATCCGGTATCGGTGCCCCGCCTTCGGACATGTGCCCCTCCCTCTTACCTGAACCAGTCAGCTCCCTATGCTCTCAGTTCGAACACAGTGCCTGGCGACATCAAACGAGAACGAACAAGATCAAACGGGAACGAGGGCGGGGCGAGCATGACGGCGGACAGCGTGCGGTGGGGGATCCTGGCGACGGGTGGGATCGCGGCGGCGTTCACGGCGGATCTGGTGGATCTGCCGGACGCGGAGGTGGTGGCGGTGGCCTCGCGGACTTCAGGCTCGGCGAAGGCGTTCGCGGAGCGGTTCGGGATCCCCCGGGCGTACGGCGACTGGGAGTCCCTGGCGCGAGACGAGGGCGTCGATGTCGTGTACGTCGCCACTCCGCACGCGGCGCACCGGGAGGCCGCGGGTCTGTGTCTGGCGGCGGGGCGGAACGTGCTGTGCGAGAAGGCGTTCACGCTGAACGTGCGCGAGGCGGAGGAACTGGTCGCGCTGGCGCGGGAACGCGGGAGCTTCCTGATGGAAGCCATGTGGATGTACTGCAATCCACTGGTGCGGCGGCTGAAGGCGCTGGTGGACGACGGGGCGATCGGCGAAGTGCGCAGCATTCAGGCGGACTTCGGACTGTCGGGACCCTTCCCGCCCGAGCACCGGCTGCGGGATCCGCAGCAGGGCGGGGGCGCGCTGCTGGACCTCGGCGTCTACCCGGTCTCCTTCGCGCAGCTGCTGCTCGGCGAGCCGTCGGACATCACGGCGAGAGCGGTGCTCTCCGACGAGGGCGTTGATCTCCAGACGGGAGCACTGCTCTCGTGGGAGAGCGGCGCTCTCGCTTCGGTGCACTGCTCCATTGTCGGCGGGACGCCCGTCGCCGCCTCGGTCACCGGCTCGCACGGCCGGATCGACATCCCGTACGGCTTCTTCCACCCCGACCGTTTCGTCCTGCACCGCACCGGCCGCGCCCCCGAGGAGTTCGGCCACGACCCGGCCGCCGACCCGCACAACAGCCTCAAGCACGAGGCCCGCGAGGTGATGCGGGCCCTGCGCGCCGGCGAGACCGAGTCCCCCCTCGTCCCGCTCGACGGCACACTCGCCGTGATGCGGACGCTCGACGCGATCCGTGACCGCATCGGCGTCCGCTACCCCGGCGAGCATCCCGACCAGGCGGACGAGCCGCAGCTCACACCTGCCTGAGCCCCGGCTCCCCCACCTGAGTCACAAAGGACGCGGCCGTCGTGACCGGCGCCCCGGGCGTGGTCACGTACGGCACCGTCCTGAAGTCGGCCCGGGCCTGCTCCTGCTCGAGCGCGACGGTCACGTAACCCCGCCGCCCGTTGTAGAACTTCAGGTGCGGGTTGGCCGTCATGTACGTGTTCCAGTTGGCCGGCTTCTCGGCGCCGTCCCGCCCGCTGGCGATCGACGTGGCGACGATCTCGGTGCCCACCGTCGGTGAGGCCGGGTCGTCGAAGTCGTCCTTGATGTCGAAGGCGTAGCCGACGTGCACGTCACCGGTGAGCACCATCAGGTTCTCGATGCCTGCCGCCTTCGCGCCGTCCAGCACCCGGCGGCGCGAGGGCCGGTAGCCGTCCCAGGCGTCCATCGACACCCGCGACGGCTCCGTCAGGTCGAACTTGCGCTGGGAGAAGACGACCTGCTGCGGTACGACGTTCCACAGCGCCCGCGACTGCCGCCAGCCGTCGAGCAGCCACCGCTCCTGTGTCTCGCCGGTCATCGTGCGGGTCGGGTCGTCGATCTCGGGCCCGGGGACGTCGGAGCCGTCGCCGTAGGCCTGGTTGGAGCGGTACTGGCGGGTGTCGAGGACGTCGAACTGGGCGAGCCGGCCCCAGTGCAGGCGGCGGTAGAGCTGCATGTCGGGGCCGTCGGGGAGCTGCGGGCGGCGCAGCGGCTGGTTCTCCCAGTAGGCGCGGTAGGCGGAGGCGCGGCGCAGCAGGAACTCCTCCGGGGGGACGTCGTTCTCGGGGATGTCGTCCGCGTAGTTGTTCTCGGTCTCGTGGTCGTCCCAGGTGACGACGAAGGGGTGCGCGGCGTGCGCGGCGCGCAGGTCGGGGTCGGTCTTGTAGAGGGCGTACCGGAGCCGGTAGTCCTCCAGGGTCACCGTCTCGCGGTTGAAGTGGGCCGGGAGGGTCCGGTCGGTGTAGTTCCGCTGGCCGCCGACCGCGTTGACCGCGTACTCGTACAGGTAGTCGCCGAGGTGGAACACCACGTCCACGTCGTCCTGGGCGAGATGGCCGTAGGCGGTGAAGTAGCCGTCGTGGTACGCCTGACACGAAACGGCGGCGAGCTTCAGGGCGGCGACCTGGTCGCGGGTGGACGGCGCGGTGCGGGTACGGCCGGTCGGGCTCACCCAACTGCCCGCCCGGAAGCGGTAGTAGTAGACGCGGCCGGGTTCGAGGTGGCCGACCTCGACGTGCACGGTGTGGTGGAACTCGGGGTGGGCGGTGGTGGTGCCGCGTCTCACGGGGCGGCGGAAGTTCTCGTCGCGGGCCAGTTCCCAGTGCACGGTGACGCGTTCGGCCGGCAGGCCGCCGTCGGGTTGGTACGGGGCGGGCGCGAGGCGGGTCCACAGCAGGACGGATTCGGGCAGGGGGTCGCCGGAGGCGACGCCGAGGGTGAACGGGTCGTCGGTGATCCGTGCGGCGTCGAGTTCGGCGGCGCCGGCGATGCCCGCGGTGGGCAGGTTCACCGCGAACGCGAGCGCGGCCGCCGCCCCGGCGACGGTCAGAAAGCGACGGCGACCGATGTGCCGGGCGGCTGCGCGGAACTCGGGGTCGTGCTGTGACGGGCGTGCTGCGGATGTCATCCGGTCCTCCCCTGACGAACCTGTCGATTCGATGCAGAGGCATTGGAGTCACCGGGAACGACCCGCGCTTGGCACGTACACAACACTCGGATGGCGGGCAGATGAGTTCCGCATGGCGGACCCTCGCCTACGCTGCGAGCCCATGAATGCCAAGCAAACTGCCACACAGTCGAAGATCGCCGTCGTGACCGGTGCCGGCTCCGGCATCGGCCGTGCGGTCGCCGTGGAGCTGCTGCGCGCGGGCTGGTCGGTGGCGCTCGCGGGACGCCGCCCGGAGACCCTGGAGGGGACAGCGGCCCTCGCGCCCGAGGGCACCTGGCTGGCCGTACGCACGGACGTGTCACAACCGCAGGACGTGACCGCGCTGTTCGCGGCCGCCGTCGAGCGGTTCGGGCGGGTGGACCTGCTGTTCAACAACGCGGGGACGTTCGGGCCGGGCGGGGTCCCGGTCGAGGAGCTGCCGTACGAGGCCTGGCGGCACGTGGTGGACACCAACCTCAACGGGGCGTTCCTGTGCGCGCAGGCGGCGTACCGGCAGATGAAGGAGCAGGACCCGCAGGGCGGCCGGATCATCAACAACGGCTCGATCTCCGCCCATACGCCCCGCCCGCACTCCGTCGCCTACACGGCCACCAAGCACGCGCTGACCGGCCTCACCAAGTCCCTGTCGCTGGACGGGCGGCCGTACCGCATCGCGGTCGGACAGATCGACATCGGCAACGCGGCGACGGACATGACGCAGCGGATGCAGACGGGAGCGCTGCAGGCCGACGGAGAGGTCAGGCCCGAGCCCGTGATGGACGTCGCCGATGTGGCGCGCACGGTGCGGCACATGGCGGAGCTGCCGCTGGAGGCGAACGTGCAGTTCGCGACGGTGCTGGCGACGACGATGCCGTACGTGGGACGCGGCTGAACCGTCACCCCGTACCCGCGTGAACGCTCAACCTGCACAACCGGAGTTTCACCGTCCGCCCCATTGCCGCCGGTAGAGGACTTATGCTCAACTTCCCTCCACAGGAACTTCACACTTGGAGTGTCGAGCTTCCGCCGGCCACACCGAGGGGGAAGGCGGCGGCTGTTCCACGGCACCGGTTGGGGGTGGACCTCGCGTGGGACCGCGAGGTGCGCACCGGGGCCGTGGAACAGCCGCCGCGTACATCGAGGACCGGCGGGTGGTTCACCGCCCGAGGATGCGGTCCACCTCCGTCAACTGCTCGGCAGTGAGCGCTCCGTGGGCCATGGCACCGGCGTTCTCCTCGGCCTGGGCGACGGACCGGAAGCCCGGGATCGGCACGGTGCGCGGACTGCGCGCCCACAGCCAGGCAAGGGCGCCCTGCGCGAGCGTACGACCGCCACTGGTGAGAACGTCCCGCAGCGCGTCGACGCGGGCCAGCCATGCCGGATCGGCTCCGGACCCCGCGGCGAAGCCCTGCAGCCAGGCCGGCGGCCTGCTGCGGATGTCCCCGGTCTCCAGGCGCGGCCGCCCGGCGTGCCGGCCGGTGAGCAGGCCCATGGCGAGCGGGCTGCGGATGATGCCGGCCAGGCCGGCCTCCTCGCACAGGGCGAACATCTCCGGCGCGTCGTGCAGCACATTGGCGGCGTGCTGTACGGCCGTACAGTGCGCCCCCTCGGCGAAGACGGCGGCGCGGGCGGGGTCGTCGGTGCTCCACGCGTACGCCCGGATCAGCCCCTCCCGCACGAACTCCTCGCAGACATCGCGGAGTTCGGCGGCCCTTTCGGGGTCGGCGTCGGACAGGTGGAGCTGGTAGAGGTCGATGTGGTCGGTGTCGAGACGGCGCAGGGAGGCGGTCAGCGCACGGCGGGCGTACGCCGGGGAGTCGTCGCCGCCGGTGAGGGTGCGGGTGTCCTCGTCGAAGACGTTGCCCCACTTGGTGGCGACGACGACGTCGTCCCGGCGTTTGCCGAGGGCGCGCCCGAGGATGCGTTCGCTGTGGCCGGTGCCGTAGGTGTCGGCGGTGTCGAAGAAGGTGACGCCGAGGTCGAGGGCGCGGTGGATCGCCCGTACGGACTCCTCGTCGTCGACCCTGCCCCAGCCGAGCGGCTGCCCGCTCGCGTCCTGCCACTCACCGCCGATCGCCCAGCAGCCGAAACCGAGAGCGCTGACCTGGATGCCGCTGCGTCCGAGTGTCCTGGTGATCTCCATGCCTCGGAAGGCTAGGAGTTGAAGCGCACTTCAACACAAGGCCTTCCGGCCGTCGTACGGGCGCTCACGCCTGCCCGGTCTCGAAGCGGGAGATCCTCCCGTCGTCCTCGACGACGAAGCTCCACCGGGTGCGCATCTCGCCCCAGGTGTCGTTGCTGTAGCGGGCGATGAGGGAGCGGCCGCCGTTCGACTCGTTGTCGACCTCCATGTGGCCGTGGGAGGAGAAGATCTCCCGGTCGATCCAGTCGGCGAGGTCGCGGTCCGCACCGTCGTCCGACATGGTCGCGCCGGGTGCGAGGAGGGTCATGAAGCCCTCCCGGTCATGGGCGTTGACAGCGGTGACGAAGGCGCGAACGGCCGGGTCACTCAGCTTGGCTGGCTGAATCGTCATGCCAGCAGACTCACACCGCGCCGCACGGCCCGCCACCCGAACGGCTGCCCGGGAGGGCCGGGCGGGTGGCGGGGATGCGACGGTGGGGTCGGGAGATCGGGGAAATCGGGAAAATCGGGGAAACCGGGTGGGGAACTGTTCCTGCTGTCTGCTCCGGGAGTCATCGTGACCTGCTACGACCGACGTGATCTGGGACTGCTGCTGCTCCGGCTGGGCACCGGCGGGGTACTGGCGGCGCACGGCGCGCAGAAGCTGTTCGGCTGGTTCGGCGGGGGCGGGATCGAGGGGACGGGCCAGTGGTTCGAGTCCGTCGGCTACAAGCCCGGCAAGGCGAGTGCCATGGCGGCGGGGCTGGCGGAGTTCGGCGGCGGCACACTGCTGGCGCTGGGCCTGGCCACCCCGGCGGCGGGCGCGGCAGCGGCCGGAGGGATGGCGGGCGCGTCCGCGGTGCACGCCCCGAGCGGCTTCTTCAACGCCGAGGGTGGCTACGAGTTCGCCGCCAGCCTCGGTCTGGCCTCGACCGGCATCGCCATCGCGGGCCCCGGCCGCCTCTCCCTCGACCACGCCCTCGGGCACATTCTCGACCGCGGCTGGATGGTCCCGGCGGCGCTCGGCGCGGCGGCGGCGGGCACGGCCGTGGTGGTGGGCATGCGCAACCAGCGGGTGCGGCAGGAGCAGGCGCAGCGGGAGGCGGGGGGCGGCCAGGACCCGCTGTTCGAGGAGTCGTTCGACGAGTAGCCCACCGCAGGGGCGCTGCTCGAGAAGCGACCGCCATGGCAGGCTGCGGGCCATGAATGACGCCATGAGTGACCAGGTCACGCCCACGACACTCCCCACCGACCTGTGGACCTCCATCGACGACCTGTGGCGGTGGCTGGACGCGAACCGGGCGCACGGCGACCGGGAAGGCCTGCTCCTGCGCATCCTGAAGCTGTCCGAGGAGGTCGACGAGGTCGCCCAGGCGGTGATCGGCGCGACCGGCCAGAACCCGCGCAAGGGCACCACCCACACCTGGGAGGACGTCCAGTCCGAACTGTGCGACGTGGTCATCACGGCCCTGGTGGCCCTGCGCACGCTCACGCCGGATGCGCCGGAGGTGTTCGCGGAGCACCTGGGGCGGGTGTGGGAACGGTCGGTGGGGAGTGGGCCGGTCTCCTGAGCGTTGAGCGCGGGCGGCGTCAGAGTTCCGTAAGACGGAATCGGTTCCGATGAGCGGCGCGGGACGCGTGCAATGGCGTCATGGACCTCCCCGCCCTCCTCCCCCGTTTTCGAGGCAGGCTGCACGATCCGCGCACGGCCACCGTGGTGGGCCGCCTCCTCGGGGTGGCCGTCCTCGTCTGCTTCGTGACCGGTGCGGTCAGCCACTACCTCCAGGAACCGCCCGCCTGGCTGTCGGCACACCTGCCCACCCGCCCGGTCTCGGGCTACCGCGTCACCCAGGGCCTGCACGTGATCAGCGGCACAGCCGCGGTACCACTCCTCCTGGTGAAGCTGTGGACGGTCTACCCCCGCCTGTTCGCCTGGCCACCCGTCCGCTCGGTGACCCACGCACTGGAGCGCCTGTCCATCGCCGTCCTGGTCGCGGCGACGCTGCTCGAGCTGTTCATGGGCCTGCTCAACACGGTCCAGTGGTACGTGTGGCCGTTCTCCTTCCGCCAGGTGCACTGGGCCCTGGCCTGGGTCATCATCGGATCCCTGCTGCTGCACCTGGTGGTGAAGGCCCCCGTCATCCTGGCGAACTGGCGCCGCAGACCGACCGAGTTGCGGGAGCAGGCCATCGAGGACGAGATCGACCGCCGCTCCCTGCTGCTCGGCCTGGGCACCGCGGTCGGCGCGGTCACCCTCTTCACCGCCGGCCAGTCCGTGACCCCGCTGAAGGACCTGGCCCTGCTCGCCCCGAGAGACCCGGACGTGGGCCCCCAGGGACTGCCGGTCAACCGGACCGCGAGGGCCGCGGGCATCACCGAGGAAGCGGTGCGCGCCTGGCGACTCCACGTGGAGGGACCCAAGTCATACGACCTGACGCTGGACGAACTGCGTGCGATGCCGCAGCACCGCGTCGAACTGCCCATCGCCTGCGTCGAGGGATGGTCCAAGTCCGCGCACTGGGAGGGCGTACGCGTCAAGGACCTCCTGGCCCGGGCCGGCCTCCCCGACGGCGCCCGCCTGCGGATCGCCTCCCTGCAACGCCGCGGCGGCTACGGCGTGACCGAGATGGACCACCCCTACACCCGCGACGACCTGACCCTGCTCGCCCTCCGCCTCAACGGCGAGATCCTGACGCCGGACCACGGCTACCCGGCCCGCATCATCGCGCCCAACCGGCCCGGCGTACTGCAGACCAAATGGGTCACGAGGCTGGAGGTGCTCGCGTGACGTCGACGACCGTGGTGCGTTTGCTGCTCGCAGTACCCGGCCTGACTGCCGTCGGCTTCGGCATACAGCAGTTCGTCGTACGCACCCACCCCGACGTGTCGGACGCCAGGGAGCTGGCGCTGTGGCTGGGCGGCGCGGTGGTGCTGCACGACGGACTCCTGGTGCCGACGGTCCTCCTCCTGGGCCTGCTCATCAGCCGCGCCCGGCGCCTATGCCCGATCCTGCGCGGCGCGCTCCTGACCGGCGGCTGCCTGACCCTCATCGCCCTACCGCTGCTCCTCCGCCCCGGGCGGCCGGCGAACCCGACGGTTCTACCGCGGGACTACTGGGTCTCGTCGTCCATGGCCCTCGCGCTCACCCTCGCCGTCGCGGTCCCCGTGGCCTGGGTGCTGAAGTGTCGCCGGTCGCGCCGACAGCGCCGCGCAGGGAGGTGACGAACTCGGGTGCGCGGGGACCCGCCTGGTCGTCGCGTGAGACCGCCAGAGGCTGCGCGACCGAGACGTCGATCAGGGATTCGTCCAGGACTCGGGGTCCTCCGCGAGGCTCAGGACCTCGTCGGGCAGCTGGGCGGCAGCCACGTGGGCCAGGGTGACCTCGCCGAGGATCTTGCGGACGTTGGCGCGTACCGCGATCCACAGCGGCAGCAGCGACTCCGCGGGACCGCCGTACGAGAGCTCGGGCGGGCGTACTCCCCGCACCGAGACCAGGGGGCCGTCCGCCACGCGGATCACGTCCGCGATGGCGATCGATTCCGCCGGACGGCGAGCCGATAGCCGCCCTTCCCGCCCCGCTGACTGATCACGAGACCTCCCCGGCGGAGGTCGCCCAGGATGCACTCAAGGAACTTGTGCGGGATACCCTGCGTCGAGGCGATCGCCTCGGCCTTGAGCGAGGCGTCGTTACCCGCCGCGGCCAACTCCAGTGCAGCGCGCACCGCGTAGTCCGCCCTCGCCGAGATCCGCATGCCGCGAAGTATCCCACGGCAACCTGGGGCGCCGGCTCGACCGGGTGCGGCATCTCTCCACGGGACGTCGGCGTCCTGCAACGGACAGCGGGCGTTGCCGTGCAGCTCATTTCTCCCCATCAAGGCGCGATCGCTTCAAGAACTTCGCGCAGTGATGTGACGCCGTCAGAAGCGAGGAAGTGACCGGCTCCGGGGACCACCTCTGCAGAGACTCCGAGCAGGCTGGCAAGCCGGTCGGTGTGACCACGGGGGACGTACGGGTCTGCGTCCGACCGGATGATCGTGAGTCGACGGACGTGGTTGCTGAGCTCCTCCACGTCGCAGCCGTCCCCGATGTAGGAGTTCAGTTCCGGGAGCGCGGGCAGTTGGTCAACGAATCCGGAGACCAGCACGAGGGTGCCAAGGTGCCAAGGGTCCGGAAGTGTTCGCAGATAACGCAGCACCGTCAGACAGCCCAGGCTGTGCGCGACGATGATCGAGTTCTCGTCAGGGGTTCCCAAGTCGGCGCGCACGGCCTCCGTCCACTGTGCGGGGTCTGGGTCTCGTGGGTTCGGAAGTGCCGGGATCGTGGTCGGGATGCCGTCCGCGTTGAGTTGCTCGCCCAGCCAGCCGAACCAGTGATCTCCGGGGGATGCACCGTAGCCGTGGATGATCGAGGCACGCCGCTGGGTTGTTCCTGTTGTCATGCCGCAGGACCGTATGGGTTCACGTCAGCGTGAAGGTCAAGCCGATGAGGAGGAAGTGACGGTGCTGATCGGCGAACTCGCCGAGCTGACCGGGGTGAGCGCGCGAGCGCTACGCCACTACGAGGACCGAGGACTACTGGTCCCGGCTCGCAACAGCAGCGGGTACCGGGACTACGCCGAGTCCGATGTCACTCGCGTAGCCCAGATCAAGACGATGATCTCTGCCGGCTTGGGCACCTCGACCATCCAGCGGTACTTCGACTGCGCTCGCACCGGCGATCACGGCACAACCCTGGAGATGTGCCCCGACCTACGAGCCGAGCTGGATGCCTTGGCCAGACGGCTCGACGCCAGACAAGCCGAACTCCGTGACACACAACGACGACTGATCGAGATCCGGCGTGATGCGCTGGAGAGGGGCCTAGTCTGAACAAAACGTATCGAGGGGGCTACGAACTGCTCGTTCGTAGCCCCCTCGTTGTACGTCAGCGTCCGGCCGCAAACTCCAAGAACACGGTCCACTCCGCGCGGCAGAAAGCGAGTTGGGCACGGGCAGGAGCCTTGGAGTCGCGGACGTGGACGGTGCGGGCAGTTGCAGCGACCTCCAGGCATTCGCCGCCCTCGTTGCCGCTGTAGCTGCTCTTGAACCAGGCGAGTCGCGCAGGCTCGTTCATCGTTCCCCCAGCATGTCCTCCATCAGGTCCAAGGACTCCCTGGGCGTGAGCGCCTGGGCCCTGATGCTGCCGTACCGTGCGGCCAGGATACGGACTTCCTCGGGATCGGTGATCAGTCGGCTGCTGTTCTGCGCCTCCGTGTATCCCGCCTGCGGCTTTCCCTTCGGGGTCAGGAGGACGAATGCGCCACCCATCCCGGCATGCTCTACCCGGTCCGTCGGCATCACCTGAAGCTCCACATTGCGCAGTCGCCCAAGCTTGATCAGCTGCTCAAGCTGCTCCTTGTGAACATCCGGACCACCGATGGGCCGCCGCAGCACCACTTCCTCGATTACGGCCGTCACCATGGGAGGAGGCCAACGCGTCAGGATTTCCTGCCGGTCCAACCGGGAAGCCACCCGCTGCACGATGATGTCCTCGCTGAGTAGCGGCTTGCGCATCTCGTAGAGCGCCCGCGTCCGCCGCTCAGTCTGCAACAGGCCAGGGACGTCATGGTTGTTGTAGAAGTTGATCTCGACCGCTTCGCGCTCCAACCGCGCGTAGTCCCTGAACCAGGCCGGATGCCGAACCCTCGCTTTCGCCTTGGCGTTCTCCACATCCTCGATCGTGGCCTTGAGCAGCCCACCGGCATCCAGCAGTTCATCGGCCACCTCCAGGAACTCCCGCTGCGGCGTCCGTCTCCCCCGCTCCAGCGACGAGATCAGGTCCCGCTGTATCCGAGCCGGTCCCCCAACTCCTTCTGCGTAAGCCCGGCTCGCTCCCTGAGTACCTTGACCTGCTTGCCGATCGCCCGGTTCAGGTCGCCGGCCTGCTCACCCTCGTCATACGTCTCCTGCGGCTCCGTCACAGTCATCCCGACACCCGCCCTGCTGTCGCACACACCTCACCAAGTCACGGCCGACACCCCGTACAGGAAACCGTCCGTACCGGTACGCACACCCTGCGTACCGAATGACTCCCTGGTCAGGGTAGAGCGCGTCAGCCACGCTCAGTGACATGAAGTCAGAAATCTCCACCCGGCACTTCACCCAGCTCCTCAGCGCCACGCGTCGCGGCGCTCGCCTTGCCCGGCTGATGACTGTGCATCAGCTCGAGGAGTGGGGCTGGCCGCCGAGCTGCGCGGTGAGCGAGTCCGCGACGCTGGTTGTCGCCGGGTTGGCGGCGAACGCGGTTGCCCACGGGCATGTGAAGGGCCGCGGGTTCCGGGTCTCGCTCGCCGTCGAGGCCTCGGACACGCTCCGTATCGAAGTGGCCGACCCGCGAGGCGACCGTCGGCCCGTGAGCTGTCATACCGCCAGTGCCATCGACGAGACAGGCCGCGGGCTACTCCTCGTCGACGCGCTCACTGCCCGGTGGGGCAGTGAGCCATGGCCACCATCCGGCAAGGTCGTGGGGGCGGAGATCGCACTTCCCTGCCCAGTGATCGCCGCTTCCGCATCCACCGCAGCTCAAGATGGTGGAGCGGCTCCACAGACAACGTGAGGCCATGCACCGAGCGATTGAGGTCCGGCAACCCGTCACCGTGAGCTCAGGTCGGAGCCCCAGTGGCAGACGAGTCGGGCTGTACGCCGGGTTCTGTTCCTCCGAGCCCTCACGGGCTCGGAGGCGACGGCCATCCATCTAGGGCCGGCGTTGCCACCGGCCTCGTGCGGTCTACCCGCGGACTCGGGCGGGCAGCCCTCGAGCGTCCGCGCAGGGACACCGGGGTGTCCCCTCTTGACCTTGCTCCGGGTGGGGTTTACCTAGCTGCCCAGGTCACCCTGGGCACTGGTGGTCTCTTACACCACCGTTTCACCCTTACCGAGGGCCGAAGCCCCCGGCGGTTTGCTTTCTGTGGCACTGTCCCGCGGGTCACCCCGGGTGGCCGTTAGCCACCACCCTGCCCTGTGGAGCCCGGACGTTCCTCGGGAAGCCCCGCTAAGGGGACTCCACGCGGCCGTCCGCCCGGCTCGTCTGCCGTGTCGACCATGGTACCGGGCGTGTGCGCTTCGTCGGACCGGCAGCCGTGGCCAGGACCGAGCCCGTCAGGATCAGGGCGAAGGCGACCGCGATCGAGGCCGTCAGGGGCTCGTTCAGGAAGACGGCTCCCGCCGTCACCGCAACCGCCGGGTTCACGTACGTGATCACCGTGGCCCTGGTCGGGCCCGCCTCCTTGATCAGTTCCAGGAACGCGACAAAGGCTATCGCTGTGCAGATCACGCCCAGGGCCACCAGGGCGGCCAGGGCCTGCGTGGACGGCATCTCCGCGGGCCAGGTGGCCGCCGCCGCGGGGGCGTAGACCAGCGCCGACAGGGTCAGACAGGGGGCTATGAGGTGGAGGGACGGGACGTCCTTCAGGTGGCGGGCGGCTATCAGGGGAGCCGTCGCGTAGCCCAGCACCGTCACCAGCACCTCCGCCAGGGAGCGCGCGTCGCCGCCCGTCAGGTGGGGGGCGGTCAGGACCGCCACTCCTGCCAGGCCCAGGGACAAGCCCGTGATGCGGCGGGCGCCCAGCCGTTCCGCCGCGCCGAAGAAGCGGGCCAGGACCACGCCGACGATCGGCACGCCTGCGATCAGCAGGCCCGCCGTGGAGCTGGACAGATGGCGCTCGGCGTCGGTCAGGGTCCACCAGGGGCCGATGATCTCGATGCACGCGAAGGCCAGCATGGGCTTCCAGTGCGCCCGTACCGTGCGGGTCAGGCCTCCTTGGCGGAGGGCGAACGGGAGCAGAAGCGCCGCGCCCAACGCGCACCGCGTGAAGACCACCATCGACGGGGACATCTCGTCCACCGCCACCTTGATCAAGAGGTAGGGGATGCCCCAGACCACTCCCATGAGGGAGAACAGGAACCAGCCGCGTGCAGTCATGCGGTGAGTGTCGGCGCCCTCAGGTCCCGGTGTCTTGAACGCTGTTGCGGTACGCCGCCGGCGTCACCGCCAGTACGCGGCGGAACCACCTGGTCAGGTGCGCCTGGTCCGCGAAGCCGACCAGGCCCGCGACCTCCGCCGGGCGCAGCCCGGACTCCAGCAGGCGGCGGGCCCGGTGCACCCGGTACTGGGCCAGCCAGGCGTACGGCGGTATCCCCATCGTCGTGCGGAAGGCCCGTAGGAGCTGGTAGCGGGACAGGCCCAGTTCGGCGGCGAGGTCGGCCAGGGAGGGGGGTGCGAGGAGTTCGTCGGCGAGGCGGTCGCGTACGGCGTGGGCGATGCGATCGGCGCCGGGGACGATGTCGTCGGTCGCGCGGGCCGTGGAGTGGCGGCGGGCCAGGGCCGTGAGCAGCCAGGGCAGGCGGGACTCGGCCTCCAGCGGGTCGGGGCAGCGGGCGATGTCCGTGTGCGCGGCGCGTAGGGCACGGGCGAGTTCCGGGTCGTCGAGGACGGGCTCGCGGAAGTGCGGGATGCCGCCGACGGTGCCGTCGCCCAGCAGGGACGGGTCCGCGTACAGGGCGCGGTAGGCGTAGCCGTCGGGGGCGGCGGGGCCGCCCGTGTGCATCTCGCCGGGTTCGAGGACGACGATGGAGCCCGGGCCGGAGTGGATACGGCCGCCGCGGTAGGCAATCACCTCAAGGCCGCCGACGGTGACACCGACGGTGAGCTCCTCATGGGCGTGCGGGGCGTAGACGTGCCGGGCGAAGCGGGCGGTGAGCAGGTCGAGGGGCGGGCCGCTGCGGCCCAGTCGTGCCCTGGTCCAACTGGCCTGTTCTCGTTCGTTCATGTCACACTCCCCTGGGATCCCAGGGTGGTGTAACGCGCAGGGGCTCAGAGAAAGTCCGCCGTCTCCAGCTCGAAGGCGAACGGTTCGGGGAGGACCAGCGGTTTACCGAAGGGCAGGGTGCAATGCTCGCGGTAGTCGTCCTTCTCCGGGGCGCTGAAGAGGGTGATCTGGGAGGTGTCGCGGTCGGCCAGCAGGTAGAGAGGGATGCCGCCGCGTGCGTAGCAACGGCGTTTGGCCTCGCGGTCGGCCTGGGGCTTTGTGGACGTCACCTCCAGCACCATGGCAACGCCGTGGCAGGGCATCCACGAACCGGCTCCCCCGAAGAGGTCAAGCTCGATGGGCGCGAAGGTGACATCCGGGACCACGTGATTCTTCGGGCAGGCCTCCCCACTTTTCAGCCTCAGCCCCTTGTTCCCGGAGAAGTCCATGTCGGTCCGGGATCGCTTGATCACTTGCCTCACGATCCGGCTGATGTACTTCTCGTGTTCCCCGTCCGGCGGCGGCGTCACAACGATCTCCCCCTCGATCAGCTCGGCCCGGAAACCCTCCGGGGTGTCCAGGGCGAGAAAGCCCTCCAGCAGGACCTCTTCCTGCGTGAGCGGCTCATGGGCCATGGCAGTCATGTCACGCCCCTCCTTCGGTCGCTCGCCAGACTGGGACATCGGAAGATCACCTGTCCGTGAGATCGGGAACCGTTCCCTCGATCGTGGCACACGATCAACGCCGCCGTCAGGCGGCGAGCCGTTCGCTTGACCCTGCCGCAACGTCAACGTCTCTACTGAAGGCATGCGGATCGGAGAACTCGCCGCGGCTGTCGGCGTCACCACGCGGACTGTCCGGTACTACCACCACCAGGGCCTGCTGCCCGAGCCGGAGCGGCTGTCCAACGGGTACCGGGACTACACGTTGCGGCACGCCGTCGTGCTGGCCCGGATCCGGCGGCTGACGGAGCTGGGGCTCGGGCTCGCCGAGGTGCGGGATGTGCTCGCGGACGACGCGGGGCGGGACCTGAGTGAGGTGCTGGAGGAGCTCGACGCCGATCTGGCCCGGCAGGAGGCGGCGATCCGGGAGCGGCGTGCGCGGCTGCGGGCGCTGCTCGACGCGGAGCTGCTGCCGGACGAGGGGCCCGTGTCGCCGGAGCTGGCCGAGCTGTTCTCCGGGATGGGTCAGGCCTCCGACTCCCCCATGGCCGCCAAGGACCGGGAGATTATCGCGCTGCTGGACACCGCCGCCTCTCCGGAGGACCGGCACCGACCGTGGGCGCGCCTTCGGGTATGCGCGTGGGCAGCGCGCCGTTCTGTTCGGGTTCGCGTACGTGTGTGTGGTGGAGACGGTCGTGATGTCCGTGCTGCTGCACCGCTGGCCGGCCGTGCACCGGGTGGTGCTGTTCCTGGGCGTGTACACCGTACTGATCGTCATCGGCCTGCACGCGGCGTCCGTGGTCCGTCCGCACGTGCTGGAGCCCGGAGCACTGCGGATCCGCAAGGCCGCCCATCTCGACCTGCGGATACCGCTGGACCGGATCGCGGCCGTACGGCGGGAGCTGCGCACGGCCCACAGGAAGGCCGACGGCGAACTCGACGTCGAGATCGGCGGGCAGACCACGGTCACGCTGGAGCTGGCCGAACCCCTCACGCACACCACCTTCCTGGGCCGGCGGCACGAGGTGCGCGTCGTGCGCGTGTACGCGGAGGACGCCGGCACCCTCGTAGCGGAGATCACGCAGGTGCGAAGCGCACCTTTGCCGCTGCCGGATCTGCCTGGGTGAGGCGGACCTGCAGGCGTTCGCCGAGCGGGAGGGGGCGGTCGCTCTCGATCCGGCCGATGACCGCGGGGGACTCCAACTGCACGGTCCCGACGGTCGGGTGGCGTTCCTCCAGGTCCACCACGACGCCCGTGAAGACCTCCCCGACCCGGTCCTTGAGCAGCGCGGCCTCGACGATGTCCACGCACTGCCGCTCCACCGTGCCCGCCCGCCGTGCGCCCTCGGCCATCTGCGCAGGCAGCGCGTCGAGCGCGGCGAGCACCCAGTCCGGCGGGTCCTGGTCGGCGACGGCGGTGAGGCAGATCTCGGCGGCGTACCGGTCGGTGAGGCGGCGCAGGGGGGCCGTGCAGTGGGTGTAGGGCGCGGCGACGGCGGAGTGCGTGGTGATCGGCGGGAGCGCGCCGTTGCGGAAGACCGTGTAGCCGGCGCCGCGCAGCAGGGTCGTGCACTCCTGCAGGAAGGCCGCATGGCGGGGGTCGTGCGGGTCGAGGGAGCGGACCAGTTCGGCGTACGAGACGTGGTGCGGCCAGTCGATGTGCAGGGCGTGCGCGGTGCGGCGGAGGCGGCCGACGGCGCCGTCGGGGGCGGCGGGCAGGGTGCGCAGGACGCCGGTGCCGTAGGAGAGCATCAGGTCGGCCGCGGCCATACCGGTGAGCAGGGAGATCTGCGCGTTCCAGCCGTCGGCGGGGAGCGGGGCGCGGTAGGCCGGTTCGTAGGTGTGGTCCCGCTCGACGATCTCCTGCTCGGGCACGCCCAGCGAGATGCCGCCGCGCTCGATCTCCAGCCGCTCGCGCAGCAGCCCGACGGTCTTCAGCAGGACGAGCGGCTCCTCGGCGGTCCCCGCGTCGATCTCCCGCTGCACGCCCGCGTAGTCGAGCCTGGCCCGGCTGCGGACGAGGGCGCGGCGGACGTCGACGGCGAGCGTACGGCCGTCCGCGTCGAGGTCGATCGTCCACAGCACGGCGGGGCGGGGCTGTCCCGGCAGCAGGCTCGCGGCGCCCTCGCCGAGGACCGCCGGGTGCAGCGGAATCCTCTCGTCCGGGAAGTACAGGGTCATCACCCGCCGGTGGGTCTCCGCGTCGAGCGGGCCGCCGGGTACGACGAAGGCGGCGACGTCCGCGATGGCGTACCGGAGGCGGTAGCCGGTGCCCTGCCGGGACAGGTGGAGTGTCTGGTCGAGGTCGGTGGCGGTGGGAGGGTCGATGGTGAGGAAGGGGATGTCGGTGGCGTCGTAGGACGGCAGTGCGGGGGCCTTGGCCGCCCGTTCGGCCTCGGCGAGGACCTCGGCCGGGAAACCGTCGGACACACCGAGCTCGGCACGCAGCGCGGCGAGGGCGGCCCGGAGGGGGGTGTCGGGGGCGCCGGTCACGCGGATGTGGCGGCGGGGCATACAGCGAGCGTAGGGCGGGGGTGGCGAGGTGGCACGCCGTAACCTCTGGTGCAGAGTCCTACGTAAGGAGTACGCGTGCTTGTCCTGCTGCCGCCCTCGGAAGGCAAGGCTCCTTCCGGCCGTGGCGCCCCGCTGAAGCCGGAGTCGCTGTCGCTGCCGGGGCTCAACCCCGCCCGCGAGGCCGTGCTCGACGAGCTGGTCGAGCTGTGCGCGAGCGACGAGGACAAGGCACGCGAGGTGCTCGGGCTGAGCGAGGGACTGCGCGGGGAGGCCGCCAAGAACGCGGAGCTGCGCACCGCCGGGGCACGGCCCGCCGGGGAGATCTACACGGGTGTGCTGTACGACGCCCTGGACCTGGCCTCCCTCGACCCGGCCGCCAAGCGGCGTGCCGCACGCTCCCTGCTGGTCTTCTCCGGTCTGTGGGGCGCCGTCCGGGTGACGGACCGCATCCCCTCCTACCGCTGCTCGATGGGCGTGAAGCTGCCGGGGCTCGGCGCGCTGGGCGCGCACTGGCGTGCCCCGATGGCCGCCGCGCTGCCCGAGGCTGCCGGGAGCGGGCTGGTGCTGGACCTGCGGTCCTCGGCATATGCGGCGGCGTGGCGGCCGAAGGGCGAACTCGCCGGGCGGACGGCGACCGTGCGGGTGCTGCACGCGCCGACCCGGAAGGTGGTCAGCCACTTCAACAAGGCGACGAAGGGGCGGATCGTCCGCAGCCTGCTGTCCGCCGGGGCGGCGCCGAAGGACCCTGCCGAGCTGGTGGAGGCGCTGCGGGACCTCGGGCACGAGGTGGAGGCGCAGCCTCCGGCGAAGGCGGGCACGGCGTGGGGGCTGGATGTGCTGGTGGACGAGGTCCATTGAGCATGCTCGCGTTGCAGCATATGCAACGGTCTTTGCGCATGCTGTATGCCCCGGGCACGATGACCTGCATGACCGTCTCTGTTCTTGACCTTGCTCCCGTCGTCCCCGTGGTCGTCGTCCGGGACGCCGCCGACGCCGTGCCGCTGGCGCGTGCGCTGGTCGCCGGGGGGCTGCCCGCGATCGAGGTGACGCTGCGGACGCCGGCCGCGCCGGACGCGATCCGGGCGATCGCCGGTGCGGTGCCGGACGCGGTGGTCGGGGCGGGCACGGTGATCACGCCCGCTCAGGTGACGGAGTCGGTGGCGGCGGGGGCGCGCTTTCTGGTGAGCCCGGGCTGGACGGACGTACTGCTGGAGGCGATGACGGCGTCCGGGGTGCCGTTTCTGCCGGGGGTGTCGACCACGTCGGAGGTTGTAGCGCTGCTTGAGCGCGGCGTGCGGGAGATGAAGTTCTTCCCGGCGCAGGCCGCGGGCGGTACGGCGTATCTGAAGTCGCTCGCCGGGCCGCTGCCGCAGGCGCGGTTCTGCCCGACGGGTGGGATCGGGCTCGCGTCCGCCCCGGAGTATCTGGCGCTGCCCAACGTCGGCTGCGTGGGCGGGAGCTGGATGGTTCCCGAGGACGCGGTGGCGGCGCGGGACTGGGGGCGGATCGAGGAGCTGGCCCGGGAGGCGGCCGGGCTTTAGGGCCTGTCCGGCGGACAGGCCCTAGGGCCGCAGGTGGGACGTGTCGTTGAGGAGGCGGACGCTGGCGTTGCCGTCGGCGTAGTACGCCACCACCGACAGGGACGCGGCCGACAGTTCCATACGGAACAGGGACTCGGGCGGGGCGCCCAGGGCCAGCCGTACGAACGTCTTGATCGGCGTGACGTGCGTGACCAGCAGGACCGTGCGGCCCGCGTACGCCGCGACCAGCTTGTCGCGGGTGGCGGCGATCCGGGTGGCGGTCGCCGCGAAGCTCTCGCCGCCGCCGGTCGGTTCGGCGTCCGGGGAGGCGAGCCAGGCGCTCAGGTCGTCCGGGTAGCGCTCGTGGACCTCGGCGAAGGTGAGCCCCTCCCACGCGCCGAAGTCGGTCTCGCGCAGGCCGTCGTCGAAGCTGACGTCGAGGCCGAGGCGGGCGGCGACGACACCGGCGGTCTCGCGGGTACGGGCGAGGGGAGAGGCGACGATCTCCTGGATCGTCCCGCGCCTCGCCAGCGCCGCGGCCACCCGCTCGGCCTGCTCCCGGCCGGCGTCGGAGAGGGAGGGATCGGTTCCGCCACTGCCCGAGAAACGCTTCTGCGGCGTGAGCGGCGTCTCGCCGTGCCGCAGCAGCACGAAGGTGGCGGGGGCGCCGAGATCGGGGGCACCCCAGCCGACGGTCGGCGTGGCCACGGCACGCGCGGCACGCACGTCGGCGTCGGTCTTCGTATGACCGCGGTCCGGCGTCTCCGCTGCGGGGGAAGCCGTTGAACGGTCCGGCGTACCCTCGGCCGCAGAGGGCGTAGAACGGTCCGCCAGCGCCGCGCGCACTCTCGCCGCGCCCGCCACCGCGTCCCCCGGCGGGCCCGACGGCTCGGGAACCGCAGGCCGGGCGACCGCCGACGCCGTCCACTGTTCGCCCCGGGCGCCCGCGTCCATCGCCTCGTTCGCCAACCGGTCCGCTTGCTTGTTCTGCTCCCGCGGAATCCACTCGTACGTCACCCGGCCGGGCGGAAACACCCGCCCCGCCTCCATGGCCAGCGGCTTCATGTCGGGGTGCTTGATCTTCCAGCGGCCCGACATCTGCTCGACGACGAGCTTGGAGTCCATCCGGACGTGCACCCGGGCCGTCGGGTCGAGGGTGTGGGCGGCGCGCAGGCCGGCCAGCAGACCGCGGTACTCGGCGACGTTGTTCGTCGTGGTGCCCAGGTACTCCGCAGCCTCCGCCAGCGTCTCGCCGGTCGCCGCGTCGATCACCACGGCGCCGTAGCCCGCGGGCCCCGGGTTGCCCCGGGAACCGCCGTCGGCCTCGACGATGAACTCCTGCACCCCGTACGCCCCTTACAGCCCCGACTCGGAGGTGCGCACCAGGATGCGGCGGCAGTTCTCGCAGCGGATCACCGTGTCGGGCGCGGCCGAGCGGATCTCGTTCAGCTCGGTGATGGCCAGCTCCTGGCGGCAGCCCTGGCAGGTGCGCTGGTACAGCTTGGCCGCGCCGATGCCGCCCTGCTGCCCGCGCAGCTTGTCGTAGAGCTTCAGCAGGTCGGCGGGGATGGAGCCCGCGATGACCTCGCGCTCCTTGGTGACCGAGGCCGCCTCGCCGTCCAGCGACTCGAACGCGGCGTCCCGGCGGGCGGTGGCGTCGTCGATCTTCGACTGGACGGAGGCGACCCGCTCGGTCAGCTCGCCCACCCGCTCCTGCGCGGACTCGCGGCGCTCCATGACCTCCAGGACGACGTCCTCCAGGTCGCCCTGCCGCTTGGCGAGGGAGGCGATCTCGTGCTGGAGGTTCTCCAGGTCCTTCGGCGAGGTGACGGCGCCGGAGTCGAGGCGCTGCTGGTCGCGGGCGGCGCGCTGGCGCACCTGGTCGACGTCCTGCTCGGCCTTGGTCTGCTCGCGGGCGCAGTCGCTCTCCTCGGTCTGCGCGGCCACGAGGAGGTCGCGCAGCTGGGTGAGGTCCTTGGTCAGCGACTCGATCTCGGCGTGCTCGGGGAGCGACCTCCGCTTGTGCGCCAGCTGCTGGAGGCGGACGTCGAGGTCCTGGACGTCGAGGAGTCGGATCTGGTCGGCGGGCGCGGCGTTCAGTTGGGGGCTCCTGCTGTCGAATCGGGTGAGGCCGCGTGGGCGGTCCAGGGGTCGGTGACCGTCTTGGAGACATGGACGCGCAGGTCCCAGCCGTGGCGGTCGGAGATCTCGTCGAGCTGGGCGGCGGCCAGCTCGCACCAGGGCCATTCGGTGGCCCAGTGCGCCGCGTCGAGCAGCGCGAGGGGACTGTGGGCGCGGGCCTCTGAGGCCGGGTGGTGGCGCAGGTCCGCGGTGAGGAAGGCGTCGACGCCGGCCGCTCGTACGTCGTCGAAGAGGCTGTCGCCGGATCCGCCGCTCACGGCGAGCGTGCGGACGGTCGCCTCGGGGTCGCCGGCGACGCGGATGCCCTGCGCGGTGGCGGGCAGGCACTGGGCGGCGCGCGCGGCGAGCTCGCGGACGGTCAGCGGATGGTCCAGTTCGCAGACCCGGCCCAGGCCCCGGCGGCCGTCGGGGTCGCTCGGGTCCGGCACCAGGGGTCGTACGACACGAAGGTCCAGCGCCCCGGCCAGCGCGTCGCTGACGCCCGGGTCCGCCGTGTCGGCGTTGGTGTGGGCGACGTGCAGCGCGATGTCGTTCTTGATGAGGGTGTGCACGACGCGGCCCTTGAAGTGGCTCGCCGCGACCGTCGTCGTACCGCGCAGGTAGAGCGGATGGTGGGTGACCAGCAGGTCGGCGCCCAGCTTCACCGCCTCGTCGACGATCCCCTGCACCGGGTCGACGGCGAACAGGACGCGGGAGACCTCCTGGTCCGGATCGCCCACGACGGTGCCGACCGCATCCCAGGACTCGGCCCGCTCGGCGGGCCACAGCGTCTCCAACGCGGCGATGACTTCAGACAGACGGGGCACGGGGACAGGCTACCTGGCTGATCCGCACGGCCTGAACCGCTGCCGCCGCCGACATCCCGCCCAGCACACCGGCCCCCCTCACCTCAGGCGAACCGGCACCCGGCCACCCTTATGTGTGAAGCGGTCGTCGGGTGGTCCCACGTCTGTGCGTGCGAAAACTAGCGTCGTCGCCGGAGGTGACCGAACGATGACGGCCTGTGCGACGGAGCCTGCCACCGACCAGCACGACGACTGGTCCCGGCCGGCGGGCTGCGTGATCACGGTGGACGGCTCGTACGCCGCACGCCTCGCCCGTAGCGGCGACTCCTTGTTCCCGGAGCGCTGGACGCTGGACGGACCCGAGCCGTACGCCGTGCCGCTGCCCGGCAACCAGCCCGAGGAGCCCGGCACGGAGGTGCAGCCGATGGGTGACGGACGGGTGCTGATCCGCCGCCTCACCGACGGGCGGCACACCTTCTCCCTGCTCTACCCGACCGGGCCCGGCACCGGCGAACTCCCGCTCGGCGCGGTCGAGTGCCCCGACGACGGCACCCGGCTGCGGCTGCTGCCGCCCGCGCCGGGCGGCGACCGGGCCTACGCCCTCGCTGTCGGCCGGCTCTCCAGTGCCGTGTGGCTGGTGGCGGGCGGCGCCTTCGGGCCGGAGCACCTCGCCGAGATCCCCGGGCGCTGCTCCGGCGGGGTGTGGCTGGACCGGACGGGGCGGATGCTGGCCCTGGACCGGGAGTCCGACGGCCGGACCAAGGCGGTCGTGGTGGATCTGGGGCGGGACGGCGAGGTGTCGCCGCTGCTGCAGATCGCCGCCGACAGCGACGACCGGCTGCTGCTCGCCGACCCCGACAGCGGGCTGCTGCTCATCCGCTCCGACGCGCCCTGTCCGGGCGGCGGCGACAGGCTGGGCTGGGGGGTGCTGGGCAGCACGCTGCCGGTGCGGTTCCCGGAGTGCCTGCGGGTGGCCGCCGACTGTGCGGTGACGCCGTTCGCGATCGAGCCGGGGCAGGTGCTGACCCCGGAGAGCTGCGGGGTGGGGCTGCGCATCGACGGCCCGGCGGGCAGTTGGGTCGGGGTGTGGCGGCCCGCCGACCGGCACGTACGGCATCTGGCCGCGCCCGAGGGGTGGTTGGCGGGTGCCGGGCTGTGGACGAGGGACGGGGTGCTGCGGCTTCCGTACGCCACGGAGACGGTGCCGTGCGGTGTGGCGGCGTGGGCGGTGCCCGGGGAGGCGCCGGCGCCCGCGGACACGGGGGACACGAGCCCGGGGGATCCGGTCCCGGACGGCGCGGCTCGCGCCTTCGCGGAGCCGTCGGAACCGGATCCTCCGGAACCTGTTGCCTCGCGTCCGGTGCCGTTGCAGCAGGCGCCGCTGGCAGGGCGTATGGCGAGTAGGTAACGAAGTAGTGGCGGTCGGCGTGTGCGCCTGGATTCGGCCCGAGGTGTCCCGGTTAAACTCGCCCGGCTGTTTGAAAGATCATGTTGACGGGGTGAATTCTTCCGATGAGCGACGCCAGCACGTCCCAGCCGCTGCCCGCCGACCGCCAGGAGCCCTCCGGCCACGGCCGGCACCGGGGTCCGGTCTCAACGCACGACACCGAGTCGGCTCCTCGCGGACGGCACCGCAAGCCGGTGGAGCAGCAGTCCGAGACGGCGGCCTGACGGCACGTCAATCGGCTTGGGTACGGCCCCGTTCACCTCACGGTGAGCGGGGCCTTTCCATGCAGCCCTTCCACGCCCTACCCCCGTTTCAGCCCCAGCACCTCCACCGCCGCAAACGTCTCCCCCTGCGGCCGGTCCGCGTAGTGGGGCGTAAGCAGCGCGTCGAGTTCGTCGTACGTGAAGGTGTCCTGCTTGCTGTCGAACTGCGCCCGCACCCGCGGCCGTTCGACGACGGCCACCATGCCGCCGTGCACGACGAGCAGCTGCCCGTTGATCCGCGCGGCGGCCGGCGAGGCCAGATAGCCGACGAGCGGGGCGACATGCTCGGGGGCGAGCGGGTCGAGGCCGTCGGTGCCCGCCGGTTGGAACACGTCCTCGGTCATCCGGGTGCGGGCGCGCGGGCAGATGGCGTTGGCCGTCACGCCGTACTTGGCGAGCGCGAGGGCCGTGGAGGTGGTCAGGCCGACGATTCCGCCCTTGGCCGCCGCGTAGTTGGGCTGTCCCGCGGAACCGGCCAGGAACGCCTCCGAGGAGGTGTTCACGATCCGCCCGAACACCGGCCCGCCCGCCGCCTTGGACCGCTCGCGCCAGTGCGCGGCCGCGAACCGGGTGGTGTTGAAGTGGCCCTTGAGGTGGACCCGGATGACCGAGTCCCACTCGTCCTCCGCCATGGAGAAGACCATGCGGTCGCGCAGGATGCCCGCGTTGTTGACCAGGACATCCAGCTTTCCGAACGTGCCGATCGCCAACTCGACCAATTGATTCGCCTGTTGGAAGTCGGCGACGTCCCCGGTGTGCGCGACGGCCGTGCCGCCCGCCGCCCGGATCTCGGCGACGACCTCCTCGGCGGGTCCGGCGGACGCTTCCCCGGTGCCGTCCCGCCCCGGCTGTCCGAAGTCGTTGACGACGACGGCGGCGCCGAGCCGGGCGAGTTCCAGCGCCTCGGCCCGGCCGAGCCCGCGTCCGGCGCCGGTGACGATCGCGGACAGTCCCTCGAGTGGCAGTGACATGAGGCCCCTTCGGCTCGGGTTCGGCTCAGATCTCGATGCAGGTACGCAGCGCGGTGCCGGTGCGCATCTGGTCGAGGGCCTCGTTGATCTCGGTGAGCGGCACCCGGTGGGTGATCAGTCCGGCCAGGTCGATACGGCCGGCGCGCCAGAGGGCGATGGTCCGCTCGTAGGAGCGCAGGACGTCTCCGCCGCCGTACATCGAGGGCAGGATCCGCTTCTCGTCGAAGAACAGCTCGAACATGTTGAGCTGGAGGAAGTCGTCCATGGCCCCGGCGCCGACGACGACGAGGGTGCCGCCGCGCCGGGTGTTCTCGTACGCCGTGCGGGCGGTGGCCGACCTGCCGACGACCTCGAAGACGTAGTCGAAGCCCTCGCCGCCGGTGACCTGCTGCTTGACGTCGGGCAGCTCGTCCGGTGAGACCGCCCGGCCGGCCCCGAACTTCAGCGCGGCCTCGCGGCGGGCCGGCACCGGGTCGACGGCGACGATCTCGGCGGCGCCCCGCAGCCGCGCGCCCTGGATCGCGGAGATACCGACGCCGCCGCAGCCGATGACGGCGACCGACGAACCCGCCTCCACGTCGGCCGTGTTGAGGGCGGCGCCCAGCCCGGTGGTCACCCCGCAGCCGATGAGGGCGGCGATGTCGAAGGGCACGTCGTCGGGGATCGGCACCGCGCAGCCGGCGTCGACCACGACCTCCTCGGCGAAGGTGCCGGTGCCCGCGAAGCCGAAGAGGTCCCCGCCGGAGCGTTTGTAGTTGGGGGTGCCCGCGTTCATGAACCCGGCCAGGCACAGTTCGGTCTGTCCGCGGCGGCAGGCGGGGCAGGCGCCGCAGGCGGGCAGCCAGCAGACGACGACCCGGTCGCCTGCTCGGAGATGGCGCACTCCCTCGCCCACTTCGAGGATCTCGCCGGCCCCTTCGTGCCCCGGCACGAAGGGCGCCGGCTGCGGCAGTACGCCGTTCATCGCCGACAGGTCCGAGTGGCACAGCCCGGTCGCCCGCACCCGGATGCGCACCTTGCCGGGGCCGAACCCCACCGCCTCGACGTCGTCGAGGACCTCCAGCTTGTCCTGACCTATCTCGTGCAGTACGGCTGCGCGCATGGTGCGGCTCCCCTCAGGAGTGCTTCACGAAGAGTGCTTCACGAGTGCTCGACGATGGTGTCGGCGAGAACGGGCACGTCACCCCGCTCGACCGCGCTCACGGCCACCCGGACCGCTGCCGCCTCCTGCCGCCACATGCGGATGCGCAGCGTCTCGCCGGGATACACGACCCCGGCGAACCGCGTGGTGTACGAGCGCACCCGGGTCACATCACCGCCGAGCAGCGTGTCGACGACCGCCTTGAGTGTCATGCCGTAGGTGCACAGCCCGTGCAGGATGGGCCGCTCGAACCCGGCGACCTTGGCGAACTCGGGGTCGGCGTGCAGGGGGTTGTAGTCGCCGGAGAGGCGGTAGAGCAGGGCCTGGTCCTCGCGGATGTGCCGCTCGACGGTACGGTCCGGCGCGCCGGTCGGGGGTTCGAGGCGCGCGGACGGCCCGCGGTCGCCACCCCACCCGCCCTCCCCTCGTACGAAGATCTGCGCGTCGTTGGTCCACAACGGCCCGTCGACGTCGGCGACTTCGGTGCGCATGACGAGGACGGCGGCCTTGCCCTTGTCGTACACGGCAGCGATACGGCCGGTGGCGGTGGCGGTTCCCCGCACCGGGATCGGCCGGTGGATCCGCAGTGCCTGACCGCCGTGCAGGACGCGGGCGAGGTCGACGTCGACACCCGGCATGGACAGGCTGCTGATCACGCCGGGCGAGCCCGCGCCCGCGACGGTGGCGAAACTGGGCAGCACATGCAGCCGGGACTCCAGGGTGTAGCGCAGCTCGTCGGGGTCGGTGGCGGGGACGCCGGCGCCGATGCCGAGGTGGTAGAGCTGGACGTCCTTCTGGTCCCAGGTGATCTCGCCGGTCCGGGGTTCGGCGGCGAGCGCCTTGGCTGCGTCGATGGGCATGGGGCTCCTGTCGTCTCCAAGACCCCGGTACGGCCGTCCGCACCGTCGGCCGCACCGAGGTCGTCACGGGCCGTTCTAGAACGCGTTCCAGTCCGGCGCCCTCGTTATAGCCGAGCACTCCGCACTTGTGAAGGCTCCTGACGTGGTGTCAGCTTTCCAGGGGAGCTCGGGATCCCCTGGTCCCCTCAGGACTTCTGGGCCCCGCTCGGCAGCGGGGGCACCATGACCCTCGCCGACTCGTAGGCCTTACCCTTCGGCGCCAGACACACGAACCAGTCGACCGGGGAGCCCTCGACGGAAGTGATCGCGGCTTCGTCGGTGCCCACCGTCCTGCCTGCGTCCGCCCTGCGGAACTCGGTGCTCGTGCCGTCCTTCCACGTGCAGCTGATGCCGACGGCCCCCTTAGCCACCTGGCCGACCACCAGACGGTCCGGGCCACTGGTGTCCGGGTCCAGGGGGACAGCGGCGGTGACGAGGGTCGGGTCCTGCGAGGTCTCGTCGAAGGCGTTCTGCATGATCTCCGAGTAGGCACCCCCGAAGGTCATGCCCACGAAGTACGTGCTCCTGCCGACGAGATCGGACGCCGTGTCGACGCCGTTGGGCCGCATGCCGTACTCGTCCATCGCCTCCAGCTGGGCCCGCGCCTGCTGCTCGTCCTGCGGCGCCGTCCACAGGTCCAGGGTCACGCTCCATTCCGTGCCCTCCTCCCTTCCGACCGCCAGAGCGGTCGACCGGGGCTTGAGCAGGTCGGCCGACACGGACGGCGTCGTCGCCACCGCCGCCCCCCTGTTGCCGTCCTCGCCCGGCACCCCCGCAACCGCCAACGCCCCCGTGGACCCCCCGATCACCAGCGCCGTGACGGCAGCCGCCGCCCACCGCCGCGCCCTGCGCCGACGGCCGCCCCGGATCACCGCCTGCGTAGGGGCTATGCCGATCTCGACCTCGTCCGCCGCCTCGGCCAGCAGGAGGGCGATGTCCCTGTGCGTCATGTCGAGGTTCGTCTCCCGGTCCGCGCTCATCACTTCCGCCCTCCGTACGTCACCGTCTCCGCCAGACCCGGTATGGCGCGCAGCTTCGCGATCCCCTTGGCCGCGTTGCTCTTCACCGCGCCGACGGAACAGCCCATCGCCTCCGCCGTCTGTGTCTCGGTCAGGTCCTCCCAGTAGCGCAGGACCACCGCCTCCCGCTGCCGGGGCGGCAGTTGGGCGAGCGCCTTCAGCAGGGTGTTGCGGTCGTCGGCCTGGGCGATGCGGTCACCGGTGTCGGCCACCTCGCGCACCAGGCCCGAGTCGTCCTTCGGCGCCAGGAACTCCCTGAGCCGCCTGCGGTGCTTGCGCGCGTGAGCGTTGATCATCACGCGCCTTACGTACGCCTCCGGTTCGTCGGCCGAGCCGACCCTGCGCCAGGCCACATAGACCTGTTCGAGCGTCGACTGGACCAGGTCCTCCGCGGCGTGCTGCTCCCCCGTGAGGAGAAATGCCGTGCGCATCAGCCGCGGCCAGCGGCTGGTGACGAAGCTCTGGAACTCCGCGTCCCGAGCCTGTGTCCGTTCCCCCATGGGCACCTCCTAGATGATTGAAGGAGTCCATGAGCCACCCGGACCGTTGCCTCACTCCGTCGAGATTTTCCGCGGCAGCCACAGCAGCATCAGCAGCGTCCCGGCCACCAGCACCCCGGCACCCGTGCGGAACACCAGGGCGTACCCTTCCGTCAGCGCCCGCGCCGTACCGCCGGAGCTTCCCTCCGTCCGCGCCGCCGCGATCGTCGACATGACCGCGAGACCCAGTGAACCGCCCATCGTGCGGGATGTGTTGACCAGTCCGGACACCAGACCGGCTTCCTGCGGCGGCGCCCCCGACGTGGCCAGCGCGGCCAGCGGTGTCGCCGTCAGACCCGCGCCGAGCATCATCAGGACCCCGGGGAACATGATCGCCGTGAGGTAGGAGCCGTCCACGCCCATCGTCGACTGCCAGCCGAAGCCGACGGCCGCCACGACGGTGCCGAGCGCCGCGAGGTTGCGGGCCCCGAGTCGCGGCATGAACCGGGGTGCGAGCTTGGAGCCGACGACCACGGCGAGCGAGCTCGGCACCAGCGCGAGACCGGCCTCCAGCGGCGTGTAGCCCAGCACGTTCTGCGCGTACAGCGTCATGAAGAACCACATGCAGAACATCGCGGAGCCGCACAGGAACATCGACACGTTCGCCGAGGACACCGAGCGCCGCGCGAGCAGTCCGAGCGGCATCAGCGGCGCCGTCGTCCGCGCCTCGACGGCGAGGAAGAGCCCGATCATGGCGAGCCCGGCGACCAGCGGCACCAGCGTGGCCGGCGCCGTCCAGCCCTCGGCCTCCGTCTGCGAGATCCCGTACGCCACGGTCGCGAGCCCCGCCGTCACCAGCACCGCGCCCGGCAGATCGAGCCGGCGCCCGTCCCCGGCGCGGCTCTCGGGCAGGTAGCGGGCGGCCCCGAACAGCACCACCATGCCGATCGGCACGTTGATCAGCAGCACCCAGCGCCAGGACAGGATCTCGACCAGCACCCCGCCGACCAGTCCGCCCACGGCGCCGCCGCCCGCACCCACCGCGGTCCAGGTGGCTATGGCCCGCGCCCGGGCCGCACCCTCCGGCACCGCCGAGGTGAGGATCGTCAGCGTGGACGGCGCCAGCACGGCCGCGCCGAGCCCCTGCACCGCCCGCGCGAGCAGCAGCTGCCAGTCGTCCTGGGCGAGCCCGCCGCCCAGCGAGGCCAGCGTGAACAGCCCGAGCCCGAGGAGGAACATCCGCTTGCGCCCGTAGAGGTCGCCGGCCCGGCCGCCGAGCAGCATGAACCCGGCGAAGGCGATGGCGTAGGCGTTCACCACCCATTGCAGCCCCTGCTCGCTCAGCCCGAGGCCGGTCCGCATCGACGGCAGCGCCGTGTTCACCACGGACACGTCGAGCACGACGAGGAACTGCCCCGCGCACGCGAGCGCCACCACCAGCCACGTCGGCGGCGCGGTACGACGGGGCGCTTGGGTGGCGTCAGCGGCTTCGAGCATGCCCGTCATGGTCTCAACCGAGGAACACTCCTGGCATCGGGATTTCGCCCTAGGCCTCTCCGGCCGTCCCAAGAGAAGGTCAAGAATTCGTTAGCGGGCCAAAGCATCGGAATAGTTGCTCAGGCGCACCGAGTTCAAGCTACACATGACACGTACGACGAACGAGCAGCCCACCGGAAGAACGGCCAAGGGGGCCGTGGTCCCCGTACTCGCCTTCGCGGGCATCGTTGTCGCCGTGATGCAGACCCTGCTCGTCCCGGTCATCAAGGATCTGCCGCAGCTGCTGGACACCGCGCCCAGCGACGCCACCTGGGTCCTGACCTCGACGCTTCTCTCCGGAGCGGTGGCCACGCCGATCATGGGCCGCCTCGGCGACCTGTTCGGCAAGCGGCGGATGCTGATCCTCAGCCTCTCCGTGATGGTGGTCGGCGCGCTGGTCAGCGCCGTCACCAGCGCCCTGCTCCCGATGATCGTCGGCCGTACGCTCCAGGGCTTCGCGATGGGCGCGATCCCGCTCGGCATCGGCCTGATGCGCGACATGCTGCCCCGCGAGAAGCTCGGCTCGGCGATGGCGCTGATGAGCTCCTCGATCGGCGTCGGCGGCGGACTCGCACTGCCGGCCGCGGCCCTGGTCGCCCAGAACACCGACTGGCACACCCTCTTCTACGGCGCCGCCGGCCTCGGCGTCCTGGCCATCGTCCTCACCCTGCTCGCCGTACCCGAGTCCCCGATGCGTGCCGAGGGCTCCTTCGACCTGCCGGGCGCGCTCGGTCTCTCCACCGGCCTGGTCCTCTTCCTGCTGCCGATCACCAAGGGCAGCGACTGGGGCTGGACCTCCGCCACCACGCTGGGCCTGTTCGCCGCGTCCGCCGTCGTCCTGCTCCTGTGGGGCGTCTACGAGCTGCGCACCGCGGCCCCCCTCGTGGACCTGCGCACCACCGCCCGCCCCGCGGTGCTGTTCACCAACCTCGCCTCGATCATGGTCGGCGTCTCCTTCTACGTCGTCTCCCTCGTCCTCCCCCAGCTCCTCCAGCTCCCCACCAGCACCGGCTACGGCCTCGGCCAGTCGATGGTCGTCGCGGGCCTGCTGGTCGCCCCGCTGGGCCTGACGATGATGTTCACGGCACCCGTCTACGCCCGACTCTCCGCGAAGTACGGCCCCAAGTTCACCCTGATCCTGGGCCTGTCGATCATCGCCATCGGCTACGGCGCCGGCCTCGGTCTGATGAGCGCCGCCTGGCAGTCCCTCGTCATCGCCGTCCTCCTGGGCGCGGGCATCGGCCTCGCCTACTCCTCCCTGCCCGCGCTGATCGTCGGCGCGGTCCCGGCCTCGGAGACGGGCGCGGCGAACGGCCTCAACACGCTGATGCGTTCCATCGGTACGTCCGTCTCCAGCGCCGTCATCGGCATGGTGCTGGCCAACACGGCGAACACCGTGAACGGCGTGGAGATCCCGACCATGCACGGCTTCCGCGTCTCCTTCCTGATCGCGACCGGCGCCGTCGCCGTCGGCCTGCTGCTGGCCCTGTTCCTGCCGAAGCCGAACCGCGCACCCCAACTGCGGGCCAGCAGCGAGGAGGACGCCAACCTCGCCCGCGCCGAGGAGGTCCTGCGCGGCTTCCGCGGCCGCGTCCTCGACGCCGAGGGCACTCCGGTCGCCCGCGCGAAGGTGACGCTGATCGACCGGCGGGGGCGTCAGGCGGGCGCGACGCTCTCCGCGGAGGACGGCAGTTACGCCCTCGCGGTCCCCGCCCAGGGCGCGTACGTCCTGGCAGCGAAGGCCACCGGCCACGGCCCGCTCGCCTCGTCCGCGACCCACGCGGGCGACGACCGCGCGGTCGATGTGGACCTTTCGCTGCCGGGCGGGACGGTCTCCGCGCTCTGAGCAATCCGAGGAGATCTCTTCCCCTCGAATCCACCTGGCGTTCACGACCAGAAGGGTTTCCCCCCGCACCATCCATCTCTGCGATCTCCGTGTGACCGGAGATCAGCGGCACGCGCCTGACGGGGGTTCAGGGGCGGGAGGGGCGGGGTGGGATGATCGGGACGCTGTTCCGGAGCGAGGACGTGCCCGCGGAGGACAGGTTCGACCTCTGGCGAGAGCGCGTCGGCCGAACCGTCGCACCCGCCGACCTCACCAGTGACCACGCCGCCGACTACTGGGCGGAGCAACGGCTGTTGCAGCTGGGGCCGGTGACGGTGTGGCCGACGTCGTTCCTTCCGTCGCGGTTCCGCCGGAACGCGAAAATGGTGCGGCAGTCCGACCCCGAGCTGTACCACCTGAGGCTGGTGCTCGACGGAGGGCTGGCCGTCGACCACGACGGACGGTACGACACGTACGGCCCCGGCGACCTGTACCTGGCCGACAGCTCACGGCCGGGCGATGTGCAGTCGTACAGCGACGGCGAACGCCGCGCCTGCACGGGGGTAGGCGTGGAGGTCCCCAAGGCACTGATGCATGTGCCGCCCCACCGGGAGCTGTTGGGCAGACGGCTGTCCGGGCGGGAGGGAATCGGCGCTCTGCTGACGGGCTTCCTCACCGGCCTGGACCGGCAGGCCGACGCCCTGCGGCCGTCCGACGCACCGCGCCTGGGGACGGTCCTCCTCGACCTGCTGTCGGCCTGGATCGCCAACGTGCTGGAGACGGAGGACGCCCTGCCGCCGGAGACCCGGCAGTGCGCCCTGACCGCTCGCATCCAGGCGTTCATCCAGCAGAACCTGCACGACCCGAATCTGACACCGCCCGTCATCGCCGCCGCACACCACATCTCGCTCAGCTACCTGCACCGCCTCTTCCAGGAGGCGGCACAGGGGGAGACAGTCGCGGCCTGCATCCGCCGACGACGACTGGAGGGCGCCCGCCGCGACTTGGCGGACCCGGCCCTGCGCACGGCGCCGATCCACACCATCGCCACCCGGTGGGGCCTGCCCCGCGCCTCCGACTTCACCCGCGCCTTCCGCGCCGCGTACGGGATGTCACCCAAGGAGTACCGGCTTCAGGCGCTCGCCGTGCGGGAGTAGACGCACCGCCAAGTCTCAGTGGACTCACAGCTAACGACAGTCTCAACGATCAACTCGCATCCTGATCAGGCAGTTGCTGACGGATGCAATGACGAATGACGCATACAGAAAGGCTCTCTGACCTCCATGTCCATCAAAATGATCACTCGGGTCTCCGCGGTGGCCGCCGCGGCCGTCTGCGCGCTGGCCTTCTCCACTCCGGCCAACGCCGCGACCGGCTACAAGACGCTCCTCAACGGCCGCAGCGTCAAGTGCCTGGCCGTCCCCCACGCCAGCAAGGCCAATGGCACCGGCCTGATCCAGTGGGAGTGCAGCGGCGACAGCGAACAGCAGTGGGCACTGCAGCCTGTTGAGGGCGGCAACGGCGATCGCTTCCTCGTCAGGAACCTCAACAGCGACAAGTGCCTCGCCATCCCCAACGGCACCACGGTCAATGGCACCCAGGCGATTCAGTGGGAGTGCAGCGGCGGCCCGGAGCAGCTCTGGATCTACGACAGCATCCAGCGCCTGCGGAACGTGAAGAGCGACAGATGTCTGGCGATCCCCGGTAGCAGTACGGCCAACGGTGCCGAGGCCATCCAGTGGACGTGCTCCCTGAACGCCGATCAGCTGTGGCGCTGGTGACTCCGTGATGCATCTGCGCAGAAAGGCGGCCGTCACTCTGGCGGCCACCGCCCTCATAGGCGCGTCCGTGCTGACGGGCTCGTCACTGACCGGCTCGGCGTCGACAGCCGAGGCAGCCGAGGCCGCGGTCAACGCCCGCCTCTACAACCAGGGCACCGGCTTCTGTCTGGCCAACCCGGGCGCCGGCACGACCAACGGCACCGTGATGGTCCAGTGGACCTGCAGCTACAGCGACAGCAACTACTGGTCGCTCCAGCCGATGACCGGCGGCGGCTACCACGTCGTCAACAAGGCGAGCGGCAAGTGCCTGGCCATCCCCAACGGGAGCACGACCCCCGGCGTCAAGGCCATCCAGTGGGGCTGCGGCACCGAGCAAGGCGACGAACAGGTCTGGGTCCACGACGGCACCGAGCGGCTGAGGAACGCGAAGACCGGCCTGTGCCTCGCCATCCCCAACACCAGCACGACCGTCGGCACGGAGGCCATCCAGTGGGGCTGCAGCGACACGAACAAGGACCAGCAATGGCTGTGGTGACCCGCAAGCGGGCCCTGCCCGTACTCCTGACCGCACTGGTCCTCGCCGTCCTGACCGGCCTTCTCCTGCCGGGCCCGGCTTCCGCCGAGGGCACGTCGGGCGAGTCGAGCGCCCACATCAACACGGCCACCGAGGGCGACGGCCCCCGCACCCCCGACATCATCGCCACCAGCGCGAACAACGCGGTCGTGGCCTGGCGGGAGGGCATCGTCCCGGGCCAGGTCGACCACGGCTACATCCGGTACGCGTACACCACCGACGGCGGCACGAAGTGGAGTCACCCCCAGGTCCTCGCCCAGGACACCAGCGAATACTCCTGGCACTTCGTCGTCCTCTACCAGACGGGCAACGAACTCTTCGCCTACCTCGGCCGGACCAAGTCGTCGGACACCAACAACTCCGGCCTCCCGATCGACGCCATCGTGGTCAAGCGCAGCACCGACGAGGGTCACACCTGGCAGAACTACCCCGTCACCATGCCGCTCGACCTCCCGGACACGACCGCCGACGAGGGACTCGCGAACCTCATCTTCGCCGGCCGCCCGGTCCAGCTGGCCAACGGCAAGCACGTCATCCCGTTCTGGGCCTCGGGCCGCCAGAACGGCGTGCTGATCTCCTCGGACCTGAAGACCTGGACGGCCGGCGGCATCGTGCCGGACCCGAACAACCTCGACGCCGCCGAACCCCAGATCGCCGTCTCGCAGGACGACCCGAACAAGCTGGTCATGGTCGCCCGCAGCATCGGCACCCAGACCCGCGCGGCGACGGCCACGAGTTCCGACGGCGGTCTGACCTGGACGCCCTTCACGCTCGACACCAACCTGCCGAGCCTCAACTCCAAGGTTCAGTTCATCAAGGACAGCAACGGCCAGTACCTGTCCATCTACAACACCGCCACGAACCGTGACGTCCTCAACTACAAGACCAAGCGCCCCGGCGCCGCATGGAGCGCCGGCAAGTTCTTCGCCAACGGCGCGACGGCCGACAAGGACCCCGATCAGCAGGGCACCACGGGCGCGGGCTGGGACACGTACCCGATGGCCGACGAGTACGCCCCGGGCAAGTTCTATGTCGCCTGGGAGTTCGACACCTCCCGCATCAAGGTGAACAAGCTGGACATCTCCGACGCACCCTGATCCATCACCGCCGCCGTACCCCCCTGTCGCCCGTCGCCAGGGGGGTACGGCAGCATGGGGCGCCCAGACGTACGTACGACCGGAAGGCTCCTGCCCATGACCGCGGCACCCAAGCCCGAGATCCTCGCCGCGTTCGAGGCGGCGAAGGGGTTCATGCCCGTCGGGGAGGGGCTGGCGCTGTACACGGCGGCGGTGGAGGCCGCACGGCTCGGACTGCCGCTCCTCGAGGTCGGCACGTACTGCGGCCGCTCCACCATCCTCCTCGCAGACGCCGCCCGCGCCGCCGGCGTGACCGCGCTCACCGTCGACCACCACCGCGGCAGCGAGGAGCAGCAGCCCGGCTGGGACTACCACGACCCGGAGACGGTCGACCCCGAGCTCGGCCTGATGGACACGCTGCCCACGTTCCGCCGCACGCTGCACCGGGCGGGACTGGAGGAGCACGTGGTCGCCCTGGTCGGCCGCTCCCCGCAGATCGCGCGGTTCTGGAACTCCCCCCTCGCCCTCGTCTTCATCGACGGCGGCCACACCGACGAGCACGCGACCGCAGACTACGAGGGCTGGGCGCCGCATGTCGCCGAGGGCGGTCTGCTGATCATCCACGACGTGTTCCCCGACCCGGCGGACGAGTTCACCGGCCAGGCCCCGTACCGCGTCTACCTCCGCGCCCTCGCCTCCGGCGCCTTCACGGAGGTCTCGGCCACCGACTCGCTGCGGGTGCTGCGGCGCACGGGGGCGGGGATCTGAGCGGTCCCGCGAAGGGGTTCGCCAGCCGAACGGCGCAGGCCACCACCCATTGGGCCGCACACGGGCCGTGGGGTGGCGTGACCGGCAGCTAGGGTGGCAGACGTGTCGTACCGAGGCCCCGAATTCGATGACCTCCAGCCCCGCCGCCCCCGCCGCGGGGCACTGACCGTCGCCGTCGCGGCGCTGGTACCGGGCGCGCTGCTCGGGTGGCTGGTGTACGAGGCGGTGGGTGACTCCGGGGGCTCCGGCGGTACGCCGGGACAGGCGTCCGGGGCCTCGGCGAGCGCACATCCCTCCTCGCCCGCCTCCCCGACCGATGCGCCGGCCTCCGACGCCAAGGAGCCGAGCGCCTCCCCGACGCCCTCGGCCGCCAGTCCCCTCAAGGGCAAGGTCGTCGTCATCGACCCCGGTCACAACCCGGGCAACTTCCAGCACACGGCCGATATCAACCGCAAGGTGCACATTGGTACGAACTGGAAGGAGTGCGACACTACGGGCACCTCCACCAGCTCCGGGTACACGGAGGCAAAGTTCACCCTGGACGTCGCCCACCGCCTGCGCACACTGCTGCAACAGCAGGGCGCCACGGTGAAGCTGACCCAGGACGGCGACCGGCCGTACGGCCCCTGCATCGACGAGCGGGCAAAGATCGGGAACGCTGCGAAAGCCGACGCCGTCGTGTCCATCCACGCGGACGGGTCCGGCGCCGGGAACCGCGGGTTCCACGTCATCCTTCCGGCGTCCGTCCACAAGGGCGCCGCCGACACCCGGCCGATCGTCGGGCCGTCCCGCGACCTCGGCGAGCGCATCGCGGGAAGCTTCGTACGCGTCACCGGCAGCGCGCCGTCCAACTACGTCGGCAACGGCACCGGTCTCGTCACGCGTCAGGACCTGGGCGGTCTCAATCTGTCAACGGTTCCCAAGGTGTTCCTCGAGTGCGGCAACATGCGCGATAGCAAGGACGCGGCACTGCTGACCAGCGGCGCGTGGAGGCAGAAGGCGGCGCAAGGGATCTCTGACGGAATCGTAAGTTTCCTGCGCGGGTAGTCATCGGCGGGCTGATCCCGGCGGACAGCGCGATCGTACGGACGATAGTGTCATCCGTACGATGAGGGGCCACCCCCGCGCTTCACACCGGGGCCTGACGGCGACATGGTGACAGCGACGCCTCTACCGACGAGACGACCTACGAAGGACCTTTGAAGTGAATATCCGCTCCCTCACTCGGGGCGACGGCGTGGTGATCGGAGCAGCGGTGTTGCTGTTCATCGCGTCGTTCCTCGACTTCTACTCGTCCGACGGCGCTCCGGACGGCTTGGACATGCCCAGCCTGTGGGGCAGCGGCCCGGTGCTGATGAGCGTCGTACTGGCGGGTCTCATCGGCGCCGCGCTCGTCGTCGTCGGCCGCGGGCTGCCGCAGGCCCCGAAGGTCGCAGGGCTCGACCTCGGCCAGTTCGGCGTCGCCTTCACGGTGTTCGCCGCATGGAGCGCGCTCGGCAACGTCTTCGATCCAGCGAGCGCCGCCAACAACTTCGGCGGTGACTCCTCCGACGGCCCCGACGCCGGCACGGGCCTGATCCTCGCCCTCGTCGCCACCCTGCTCATGGCCGCCGCCGCCGTAGCCACCCCCCTGGTCCCCGCCCTCAAGGGTGCCCTCCTCCCGGCCCCGCGCCCCGCCGCCCCGCAGCCCTACGGCGGTCAGCCGCAGGGTGGTTACGGCTACCCGGGCGCCCAGCAGCCCGCCGGATACGGCGGGCAGCCGCAGCCGGGTCAGCCCGGTCAGCCCTACGGCGCTCAGCCCCAGCAGCCCCAGCAGCCGCAGCCGCCGGCCGGGGACTTCTCCCCGTTCTGGTTCGCGGTGCCGGTGCCGCGGCCGCTGTTCCCGGAGGACGGTTCGCCGACCCCCATCGCCGAACTCGCCCCGGGTACCTGGTACCTGGCCGTCGAGCAGCGCGGTCCGGCGCTGGTCGCGCAGACGCAGGACGGCCGCCGGGGTGTCCTGCAGGACACGACCGGTATCCAGCGCGGCTGACGTCGAGCCCGTAGCCGCACGGCCCCTCGCCCTTCCGGGCGGGGGGCCGTTGTCGTACAGTCGCCCCTCGGGAAACTGACACATCGTCAGGAGGCGGTATGCGGCTCGGTCTCGCGCTCGGATACTGGGGTCGCGGCCCTTCCCCCGACCATGTGGCGCTGGCGCGGGAGGCGGAGCGGCTCGGGTACGACTCGGTGTGGACGGCGGAGTCCTGGGGCTCGGACGCGTTCACGCCGCTCACCTGGATCGCCGCTCACACCTCGACCATCAGGCTGGGCACGGCGGTTGCCCAGATGGCGGCCCGGTCGCCGACCACCACCGCCATGCACGCGCTCACCCTCGACCATCTCTCCGGCGGGCGCATGACGCTCGGCCTCGGGCTGTCGGGGCCGCAGGTGGTGGAGGGCTGGTACGGGCGGCCGTTCCCGTCCTCGCCGCTGACCGCGACCCGGGAGTACGTCGACGTCGTACGGCAGGTCCTCGAGCGGCACGCCCCCGTCGAACTCGACGGACGGTTCCACCCCCACCCGTACCGCGGCCCGGACGCCACCGGCCTCGGCAAGCCGCTGAAGCCGATCACCCACCCCCTCAGACCCGATCTGCCGGTTCTGCTGGGCGCGGAGGGGCCGAAGAACATCGCGCAGACGGCCCGGATCGCCGACGGCTGGCTGCCGTTGTACTGGTCGCCACTGCGGACCGAGGTGTACGAGGCCTCCCTCGCCGGTGCTCCCGAGGGCTTCCTCGTCGCCCCCATGGCCAGGGCGCAGGTGTGCGCCGACGTCGCCGAGGGGTTGCTGCCGGTCAAGGCGATGCTCGGCTTCTACATCGGCGGGATGGGCCACGCCAAGCGCAATTTCCACGCCGATCTGATGGCGCGCATGGGGTACGAGGAGGAGGCCCGGCGGATCCAGGAGCTGTTCCTCGCCGGCCGTCGGGAGGAGGCCGTACGGGCGGTGCCCGACGCGTTCGCGGACGAGATCTCCCTCGTCGGCCCGCGCGAACGCATCGCGCAGCGGCTGGAGTTGTGGCGCAAGGGACCGGTGACCGACCTGCTGGTCCTGGCTCCCGACCCGCACACGCTTCGGGTGCTCGCGGAGCTCAACTCCTAGCTGTTCAGCGGAAGATGGCGACCGGGTCGAGGGTCAGCCTCTCCTTCGTCTCGTCCCAGGCCAGTACCTTGCCCAGGCAGCGGGCCGTGAACTTCCCCGTGTAGTAGTGCTCCTCGCGGAAGTCGCCACGACCCTGGGACTCGAAGCACATGATCTCCACGTGTGCGCCGGTGCCGTACGAGGCTCTCAGCAGTACGCCGTTCTCCTCACGTTTCGCGGTGAATCCGCCGGTGACCGAGACGTACGCCAGTCCCAGGGCGCTCAGAGGGATCCGGCCGTCGGGGTATCTGCTGCTCAGCCGCTCGGAGCTCTCCCGGTTGAGGACGAGGTCGCCCTCGATGAGGTCGGCGTCCACCACGCGGTCCTCCTTGCGCATGGCGTCCATGACCACGCCGATCACGTTCATGGGGTTGGCCTCCCGGAGGTAGGTGGTGACCTGCTCCTTGGTGACGCCCCGTTGCGCCTTGCCCGTCCAGAAGAAGAGCTTGCCCCACAGCCCGAAGTCGTTCTGCACCTGGAGCCGGTGGGCGACCTCCTGGCTCAGCGACTGGGCGAAGCCGCCGACCTCGTAGATGTCCATGACTCGCTGCTTGTGCAGGTAGAAGCACATGTCGAGGTGCGTCCCGCCGCGCCTGCGCCGCCGGCGCAGGCGCTGCCACCCGTACCCGAGCACGATGGCCAGGCAGACCGCCGTGCCGGCCCAGACGAGCAGCCACGGCCACCACAGGCCCCACCACTGACTGTCAATGACACCCACGGATCTCCTTGAACGCGTCGGAGAGGGAGGAGAGGTTCGCGTCGACCATGCGGCCGCCGGTCGCGGCGGCGGCGCGTTTCAGGGCTGCCGCGTCGGCCTCTCCGAAATGGACGGGGAAGGTGGGCACCGCCTTCGCGTCGCTGCCGAGGGAGTCGTGGCGGCGCAGGAACTCCTCGTAGGTGATGCCCGCGTTGTTCTCGCCGTCGGTCATCAGCACGATCGCGACGGGCCGTGCGGGCTCGTCGCGTACGGCGGCGGTGGCGATGCGGTAGCCGCGGTCGAGGGCGGTCCAGACGGCGGTGGCGTCGTCGTAACCGCCGTCGGCGACCAGCTGGTCGAGGGTGCGCAGATCGGCGTCGCCGCGCACGGTCACGGTGCGCTCCTCCAGGATGCGGCCGCCGAACCGGACGACCGTGAGGCGTTCGCCGCGGTAGAAGCGGGCGAACTTGCCGGTGGAGGTGTCGTCGGTGCCGCTGAGTCCGGCGAAGGCGGCGCGCAGGTCGGCCATGCGATCGCCGCGCATCGACGTCGAGAAGTCGAGGACGAAGACGACCTGGTCGGCGGTGCGGCTCCGGGGGTCGCCGTAGTCGGTGATCAGCTGCTCGACGATGGAGAGGCTGTCGGGGAAGGAGAGCGCGTTGCCGACGTCCGTGCGCAGCGGCTCGGAAGGCTCGACGTCCTGGTTGACCGGACGCCGGAAGGTCCGCTCCATGAGCTTGCGCTGGGTGTCGGCGCTCAGCAGCCAGTCCACCACCCTGCCGTACGCCGACCGCTGGTCCTGGTCGAGCAGCAGCAGCGGGAAGTCGGAGAGCACCATGCCGTCGTCGGGGTGCACGATCTGCAGGAGCTCGCCCCGCCGGTCGCCGGCGTTCAGCGACAGCAGCTCGGCCTCGTGTGCGATCAGCGCGTTGGTGCCGCCGGGCTTGCTCCGATAGGCGGCGATCAGGTCCCGGGAGCTGGCCGCGGAGAGGGTCTGACCGGAGCGGAAGCCCCGCAGCCGGTCGCAGGAGACGTCCTCCTCGCGCAGCGCCCGTCCGGTGCCGGCGGCGGCGGTGGCGACCCCGACGAGCGCGGCGCGGCCGGTGTCGCTGCGCCGAGGATCGGCCATCCCGAACCGTACGGTGCCGTCGGCGGCGGCGTCCGCCACGTCCGCCCACGAGATCCGGCCCTCGGGGGCGGCCTCGCTCAGCTTCTCGGCGACGTCGGGTTCGAGACCGACGACGACCGGGGAGCGCATGATCGGGGTGGACTCGGGCCGGGGCAGACGGCCCTCGGAGTCCTGGACGCGCAGCAGGAAGGAGCGGTCCGAGGCGAGCCACGCCAGGTCGTACGCCGGGCCGCCCGGATACTGCCCTTCGAGGTCCGTGTTGGCCTCGTACTCCATCTCCAGCTCGACCCCCGTGTCCTCCTCCAGTTCGTCCAGCAGCGGCGCCACGTCGGCGAGTTCGGGGCTGGCGAGGACGCGCAGGGTGACCGGGTCCTCGTTCCGCGTGCAGGAGGTGGTGAGGCCGGCGAGGAGGGCCAGGGTGAGCGAGGCGGTCAGGGCGCGTACGAGCCGGGTCATGTGACGTCGTCCGGGTTGGGCGGCGGGCAGTCTCCGACGTAGTTGATGATGTCGTCGAGGACCTGCAGGCCGGGTTCGAGCGCCTTGGTCTGGTTCGGGTTGGGGACCGGCACCTGGATGCCGTGGTCGCGCAGGTACTTGTCCAGGTCCGCGCTGGCGCTGTCCTCGCCGGAGACGCGGATACGGAAGCCCAGTTCCAGGGCCCGCTGGCGCAGGTCCTCGTCTTCCTCGATCAGCTCGACCAGCCGGTCGCCCTTCGGGCTCAGGGAGATGAGCTGCGGCTCGGTGAGCGCGTACGGCTTGGGGTAGAGCAGGACGCGGTCGGTGTCCTGCCCGCCGTGCTTGGCGTGGTGGGCGATCTGGTGGGCCAGGAACTGGTGCTCGTAGATCAGGGCGATGGGGGCCAGGGACTCACCGAGGGCGGAGAAGTAGCTGTCGGCCTGCTCGTCGGCCCACATGCCCTGCAGGGTGACGAGGGGTTTGATCTCCGCGGCGATCCGGTTCACTTCCTCCTTGGCGCGCGCGGGGTTGTTGGGATGGTTCGAGCCGGGGGTCTTCTCGTCGTTGGCGACGAAGGCGAGCATGCTCAGATAGGTGCCGGCGGAGTTGGACTCGCAGACGTTGGACGTACGCACCAGGACGCTGCCGCTGTTGCTGCGGTTGTCGCGGGCGACGTCGTCGTAGCCGATGCCGTTCCAGGTGTCCGCCGTCCTGCCCTTTCCGTCCCTGGGGTGCGGGTCGTCCACGCCGTCGAGCAGGGTCATGAACTTTTCCATGTCGAGGTCGTAGTAGAGCGTTTTCCGATCCCCGCCCTGCCGCTCCGCCACGCCCGCCTTCACCAGGGTCTCCGCATAGTCGCGGAAGCTGCCGAGGGCCAGCGGGGAGACGAAGGGGCGCACTGTCTGGCCGGTGTCGTCCGGCCGGTCCAGGATCAGCTTCGCCGCGGGCTGGCCGGACGGGAAGACCACGTCCAGGCCCTTCAGGGACCGGGTGGCGATGCCACGGGAGCCGAGGCGGCGGATGTCCACGCGGATGCCGTGCTTGAGTAACAGCTGTTCGACTTCGGGGTCTCTGAAGTAGTCGGACTTGGAGGCCATACGCGACTCGATGACCGTGATGCGTTCGAACGGCCGGAGCGCGTTGCCCGAGATCAGCAGGGACAGCAGACCGGCGAGGGCGAGCGGCAGCGCGGCGACGACGAGACGCGGGACGCGGCGGTGCGTGGTTCGGCGGGTGGTGAGTCTCGGTTCCTCGGTCGTGGATGTTCTGTCGTCGGACAACGGCCCTCCTGCCGCTCAAGGGGGCAGGATCATCAGAGACCCCGGAGAACACCATCCCCCGGAGCGGCCAACTCCACTCGAACGGCGGACGAATGACAGCTGACCGCGGTGAGGCGGCAGCGGGGTTTCAGCCAGGCGCGAGCGGCAACCCGGAGGGTATGTCCCCTCGATATCGCACCGGTGCCAACCAGGCCGGCACGGTCATCGCGATCGTCGCCGACATCATGGCCCTCATCCTGGGCCTGTGGATCCTGATGTACCTGCTGGACGCCAACCGCGCCAACGACTTCGTGCAGTTCGTGCACGACGCGGCGCGCTGGCTCGCCGGCTGGTCGCACGACCTGTTCACCTTCGACGAGGAGTGGGCGCGCGTCGTCGCCGGGTACGGGCTGGCCGCGGTCGTGTACCTGTTCGTTGGGCACGCGATCGCGGGCCGTATCCACCGGCAGCACTGAGCTGTCAGTCGCAGCAGTCCGCGTCGAGGCCGCTCGGCAGGTGATCGCCACCGAAGACCGCGCACGTCGCCTCGTGCCCGCCGAGTGCGGCCACGGCGAGCAGCAGCGAACCCGCCGTCCAGGTGGTGAGCTCGCGTGGCCAGATCGCGTCGTCGTCGAAGACGTAGCCCGTCCAGTACAGGCCGGTCCGCGGATCGCGCAGGTGCTGGATGGACTGCAGGATGTCCAGCGCGTGGTCGGACTCGCCCATCGCCCACAGGGCCAGGGCGAGTTCGGCCGATTCCCCACCGGTCACCCACGGGTTGGGGACGACACAGCGCACCCCGAGGCCGGGGACGACGAAGCGGTCCCAGCCCTCCTCCATACGGGACTTGGCCTCCGCGCCGGTCAGGGCGCCGCCCAGCACCGGGTAGTACCAGTCCATCGAGTAGCGGTCCTTGTCCAGGAACCGCTCCGGGTGCCGGCGTATCGCGTGCCGCAGCATGCCCACCGCCAGCTCCCAGTCGGGCTGCGGCTCTTCACGCTGCTCGGCGATGGCGAGTGCGCAGCGCAGGGCGTGGTGGATCGAGGAGCTGCCGGTGAGCAGCGCGTCCGCGGTGGAGGTGCCGTCGTCCTCGCGCTTCCAGCCGATCTGCCCGCCCGCCTGCTGGAGGGCCAGCACGAACTCGATCGCCGCGTACACCACCGGCCACATGCGGTCCAGGAAGGTGTCGTCGCCGGTCGAGAGGTAGTGGTGCCAGACGCCCACGGCGACGTAGGCGACGAAGTTGGTCTCGCGGCCGCGGTCGGTGACGTCGTGCGGGTCGCCGTCGGCGTACGCCGCGTACCAGGAGCCGTCCTCGTTCTGGTGCGTCGCCAGCCACAGGTACGCCCGCTCGGCGGCCTCGTGCTCGCCCGCCGCGTCCAGCGCCATCGCGGCCTCGACGTGGTCCCACGGGTCGAGGTGGTGCCCGCGGAACCACGGGATCGCCCCGTCCTCGCGCTGCACGGCGAGGATGCCGGCGACGGTCGCGGCGGCCTGCTCGGAGGTGAGGACCCCGGGCAGGACGAGGTGTTCTGTCCGGGGAGTGGTCACTTGGCGTCCACCCGGGGCAGGTGCGGCTTGGTCGCGTACGCCACGAAGCTCTTGCCGATGAGCGGGTTGAGCGCCTGCTCGGCGACTCTGGTCGCGAGCGGTTTCTTCATGATGTCCCAGACCAGCAGCTTGTGGTACGCCCGCACCGGCAGCGCCTTGTCGTTGTCGACACCGAACGCGCACTTCAGCCACCAGTAGGGACTGTGCAGGGCGTGCGCATGGTGCGTGCCGTACGGCTTGAGGCCGGCCTCGCGGATCTTGGCGAGCAGCTCGTCCGCCTTGTAGATGCGGATGTGGCCGCCCTCGACCTCGTGGTAGGCGTCGGACAGGGCCCAGCAGACCTTCTCGGGGCCGTAGCGGGGGACGGTGATCGCGATCCGCCCGCCGGGCTTGAGCACGCGGACCATCTCGGCGAGGACGCCCTTGTCGTCGGGGATGTGCTCCATCACCTCGGAGATGATCACGACGTCGAAGGACTCGTCCGGGAAGGGCAGCGCGAGGGCATCGCCCTCCATCGCGGTCGCGGTGGCGCCCTCCGGGGCCTCCCCCGCCTCCTTCATCGCCGCGAACCACTTGGCGACCTCGCGGATCTCCTCACCGTTCTGGTCGAGCGCCACGACCTGCGCGCCGCGCCGGTAGCACTCGAACGCGTGCCGTCCGGCACCACAGCCGAGGTCCAGAACGCGGTCGCCCGGGGCGAGCGGAAACCGGGAGAAGTCGACGGTCAGCACGTGGCCCTGCTTTCGGAGTAGACGCCTTCAACACCTGTGGAAACCGCGGATGCACCAGCGGTCGCGGACGCGGACCCGGCGATGGCCTCCCGGTAGCGGGCCACCGTGCCCTCCGCGGCCCGCGCCCAGGTGAAGTGCCGCAGCACCCGCTCACGCCCCGCCGCGCCGAGGCGTGCCCGCAGGTCCGGGTCGCCCAGCAGTCGGCTCAGCCCGGCGGCCAGCGCCCCCGCGTCACCGGGCGGCACCGCCAGGCAGGTCTCCCCGTCCCGTCCGGCGACCTCGGGAATCGCCCCGCCGGTCGTGGCGAGCAGCGGCGTCCCGGTGGCCATCGCCTCGGCGGCCGGCAGGGAGAAGCCCTCGTACAGCGACGGCACGCACGCCACCTGTGCCGAGCGGACCAGGTCGACGAGTTCGGCGTCGGAGATGCCCTTGACGAACTCGACGGCGCCCTCGAGGCCGTACCGCTGGACGGCCTGCGCGACCGGCCCCTCCTCGGGCCGCTTGCCGACGACGACGAGGTGGGCGTCGGGATGCTCGGTGCGGACCTTCGCCAGCGCCTCGACGAGGAAGACCAGGCCCTTCAGCGGGACATCGGCGCTGGACGTGGTGACGATCCGGCCCGGGATCCGCCGTACCGACGGATCCGGCGAGAACAGGTCCGTGTCCGCGCCGATGTGGACCACGTGGATGCGGTCCTGCCGTACGCCGAGGTGGTCGACGATCTCCTGGCGGGACGTACCGGAGACGGTGAGGACCGACGGCAGGCGGCGCGCCACGCGCTTCTGCATGCGGGTGAAGGCGTACCAGCGGCGTACGGACAGCCGCCGCTGCCAGCCCTGAGCCGCGTCGAGCTCCAACTGGCGGTCCACGGTGATGGGGTGGTGGATCGTGGTGACGAGCGGGGCGCCCACATCACCCAGCAGCCCGTATCCGAGCGTCTGGTTGTCGTGCACGACGTCGAACTCGCCGCGCCGGGCGCGCAGATGACGGCGGGCGCGCAGCGAGAACGTCAGCGGCTCGGGGAACCCGCCGGTCCACATGGTCGCCACTTCCAGCGCGTCGATCCAGTCCCGGTACTCGTCGCGCTTCGGCGTGCGGAAGGGGTCGGGCTGGCGGTAGAGATCGAGACTGGGCAGCTCGGTGAGGCGCAGTCCGTCGTACCCCTCGTCGAGGACGGGGTAGGGCTGGGCGCCGACGACCTCGACACGGTGGCCGAGGCGGGCGAGTTCGCGGGAGAGGTGCCGGACGTAGACGCCCTGGCCGCCGCAGAACGGGTTTCCCTTGTAGGTGAGGAGTGCGATACGGAGCGGTCGCTCGCCGTCGGCGGCCAGGTCCTCCGGGGACCCCGCCTGACTGGCCTCAGCGGTCACTCTGGGCCCCCTTCTCACTGCACTGTCCCGCGAGATTACGCCGGGACGCTAATCTAGAACAAGTTTCAGACTTGATCGTTCAAGAGGCTCTGAATCTACCGGCAGGTAGGGCCGCTGTGAGCGGTGGATCAGGTGATTCACACCACGACGGGCGCGATCCGGCCGGGCCTGCCATGCTGACTGATTGCACGCCCTCACGGACTGTCACGGAAACGGGATCCATGCCTGCGGAAGCCAAGGTGGAAGCCAGGAGCGCGCGGTCCGCCGCGCCCGCGACCCCGCCCCTCACCGAGCGGCAGGAGGCGCGTCGGCGCCGCATCCTGCGAGCGAGCGCACAGCTGGCCAGCCGGGGCGGTTTCGACGCGGTGCAGATGCGCGAGGTCGCGGAGTCCTCGCAGGTGGCGCTGGGCACGCTGTACCGCTACTTCCCGTCCAAGGTGCATCTGCTGGTCGCCACGATGCAGGACCAGCTGGAGCGCATGCACGGCACGCTGCGCAAGAAGCCGCCGTCGGGCGAGACGGCGGCGGAGCGGGTCGCGGAGACGCTGATGCGGGCCTTCCGCGCCCTGCAGCGCGAGCCGCATCTGGCCGACGCGATGGTCCGTGCGCTGACCTTCGCGGACCGCAGCGTGAGCCCCGAGGTGGACCAGGTCTCCCGCCAGACGACGGCGATCATCCTGGACGCCATGGGCCTGGCCGACCCGACCCCGGCGCAGCTCTCCGCCGTCCGCGTCATCGAGCACACGTGGCACTCGGCGCTGATCACCTGGCTCTCGGGCCGCGCCTCCATCGCCCAGGTGAAGATCGACATCGAGACGGTGTGCCGCCTGATCGACCTGACGGACCCGGACACCGGGGCGTAGACACACGAAGAACCTACGAGACGGGTTCCCTTCGCCGGTATTACCCGGATCAGGTAATGGGGGTCGCCGTCCGGCCCGACTACTGCCTTCCGGCCTCTCAGCCCGACCGTCGACGTCGGCCACGGCGGATGCCGAAGCATCTCGCCACAGTCGGCTACTCCGGTCGAACTCCCTCACTCGTCCCGTAGGCCACTATCAGGATATAACGCCCACCGCCAGACGGAACACCCCGAAGGGGACTTTTTTCAGCCCTCCGGCGGAAACTCAGCCCTCCGGCGGAAACACCGGCTCCCCGCTCCCCAGCAGCGTGATCATGATCGCTTCGACCGGGCAGCCTTCCGCCGCCGCCAGGACCTTCTCGTTGGCGTCGGTCTCCGGTTCGACGGGGTGGGACTGGCGGCCCGCGTCGAGGCGGAAGGAGCCGGGGGCGTGGTGGAGGCACTGGGCGGAGCCGATGCACAGGGCGCGGTCCACCTCGACCTGCCAGCGGTCGCCCATGATCTACGCCTCCCAGCCGGCCGGCAGATGGATCATCTTGTGCTCCAGGTACTCGCCGTACCCCTCCGGACCGAACTCCCGACCCAGGCCCGAGTTCTTGTAGCCGCCGAACGGGCCGAGCATGTCGAGGCTGAAGGTGTTGACCGAATAGGTGCCGGTACGGACCCGGCGCGCGATGTCGATGCCGTGCTCGACGTCGGCCGTCCAGACGCTGCCGGAGAGTCCGTAGTCGGAGTCGTTGGCGATCTTCACGGCGTCGGCCTCGTCGTCGTACGGGAGCAGGCAGATCACCGGGCCGAAGATCTCCTCGCGGGCGATCCGCATCGAGTTGTCGACGTCGCCGAAGAGGGTGGGTTCCACGTACCAGCCGCGCTCCAGGCCCGCCGGCCGGCCGCCGCCGGTGAGGATCTTCGCGCCCTCCTCCTGGCCGATGCGGATGTAGTCGAGGTTGCGCCGCTGCTGCCGCCGGGCGACCAGCGGGCCCACCTGTGTGACCGGGTCCAGCGGGTCGCCGACGACCAGTGCGCTCGCGGCGCTCGCGAAGGCGTCCGCGAACTCGTCGTAGCGGGAGCGGGGCAGCAGGATGCGCGTCTGGGCGACGCAGGCCTGCCCGTTGTTCATCCAGGCCGCCGGGACGACGCCGGCGACCGTCGTCTGGACGTCCGCGTCCGGGAGGACCACGGCGGCCGACTTGCCGCCCAGCTCCAGTGTGACGCGGGTCAGGTTCCGCGACGCCACCTCCATGACGCGCTTGCCCGCCGCGACCGAGCCGGTGAAGGAGACCTTGTCGACGCCCGGGTGCCCGACGAGGTACTCGCTGACCTCGCGGTCCGCCGGCAGGATCGACAGCACGCCCTCGGGCAGCCCGGCCTCCTTCGCGATCTCGCCGAGGAGGTAGGCGTCGAGGGGTGACTCGGGGGACGGCTTCAGCACCACCGTGCAGCCGGTGAGCAGCGCGGGCGCGAGCTTGGCGGCGGCGACGAACTGCGGGACGTTCCAGGGGACGACGGCCGCGACGACCCCGACGGGCTCGCGCCGCACGAGGATCCGCCCGAGGACGCCGTCGCGCGTCTCCTCGTACGTGTGGTCCCGGGCGACCGTGATCGCCGCATCCCAGACCATCATCGCGCCGAGCGCCTGCGCGAGGACGCTCCAGGAGTACGGCGATCCGTTCTCGGAGGAGATCACGCGGGCGATCTCCTCGTGGCGGGCGGCGATCCCGTCCTTGATGCGCGAAACGACCTCGATCCGCTCGTCGAGGCTCATCCGTGGCCAGGGCCCTTCGTCGAAGGCGGTGCGCGCGGCGGCGACGGCCCGGTCCACGTCCGCCGGCGACGCGTGCGGCACCCGCCCGATGACCTCTTCCGTGTGCGGCGAGATCACCTCGATGACGTCCTTGCCCAGGGGGTCGGTCAACTCCCCGCCGATGAACAGCTGTCCGTGTTCCACGAGCTCGGTCATGGCCGACTGCCTCCCCGGAGCGTGACTCTGACGATCCATCAGATATCGGAACTGATACCAGTTCCACTCGGAGGAGTCCACAGGGCGGTCAGGCCCGCAGGCCGGAAGGGTCCGCACAGGAAGGTGACTTGGGCTCCCATCGAAACCCGTTCTAGTTATAGTGGCGAGAACGCGGCGACAGGGGAGCCCATGACACAGGTCAGCGACCACGGCGGAGGCGTCCGGTCCATCCGGGTCCCCATCCCGGACAATCCCCTGGGCCACACGCTCGTGTACGTCGTCGACACCGACCGCGGTCCAGTGCTGGTCGACACGGGCTGGGACGACCCGGCGTCCTGGGACACCCTCGCCGAGGGGCTGACCGTGTGCGGTACCTCGCCGGACGAGATCCACGGGGTGGTCATCACCCACCACCACCCCGACCACCACGGACTGTCGGGCCGGGTACGGGAGACGTCCGGCGCCTGGATCGCGATGCACGCGGCGGACACCGCGATCGTCCGCCGCACCCGCGACACCCAGCCAGGCCACTGGTTCGCCTACATGACAGCCAAGCTCACCGCGGCCGGCGCACCCGAGGAGCACGTGGCCCCCCTGCGCAGCGCCCGCCCGCGCACCCTGCCCGGCCTCTCCCCCGCCCTCCCCGACCGGGAGATCGTCCCCGGCGAACTCCTCGACCTCCCCGGCCGCCGCCTGCGCGCGATCTGGACGCCCGGCCACACACCGGGCCACGTCTGCCTGCACCTGGAGGAGCAGCACCCCGCCCGCCTTCCGGGCCACGGCCGCCTGTTCTCCGGCGACCACCTGCTGCCCGGGATCACCCCGCACATCGGCCTGTACGAGGACCCGGACGACGCCACCGTGACCGACCCCCTCGGCGACTACCTCGACTCGCTCGAACGCATCGGCCGCCTCGCCCCCGCCGAGGTCCTCCCGGCCCACCAGCACGCGTTCGCCGACGCACCATTCCGCGTACAGGAGTTGCTCACCCACCACGAGGAGCGGCTCACCGGCCTGCTGAACCTCCTGACCGCCCCGCTCACTCCCTGGCAGCTCGCCGAGCGCATGGAGTGGAACCGCCCATGGGACCAGATCCCGTACGGATCGAGGAACATCGCGGTCTCGGAGGCGGAGGCCCATCTGCGGCGGCTGGTGAAGCTGGGACGGGCGGAGGCGGTGGCGGGGAGCGAGCCGGTGGCGTACGTGGCGGTGTGAACCCCAGGGGCCGCCCAGGGGGGCCGGCCTCCGGGCCGTACGGAGCATCCGCAGGCACCCCTCAGCCCCTTCCGTACGGCCCGGTAGAGTGGCCAGGTCGTCATCACACCCGTACGGGGGGAAGCCGGTGCAAATCCGGCGCTGACCCGCAACCGTGAGCCGGGCCCGGCAGGGCTTCGGTGAGCCGGACTGCCCCGGACGGAACGTGACCGGCTCACGTGCACCGGCAACCGGCCGGTGTGCGGCACCGTCGAGGCATACGGAGCCGAGCCGCCCGGGGGTGTCCCGTGCTGCCCGGCTCCCAGTAGGGAAAGGCACCCCGCCGATCATGAACGTCCGCCGCAGTGCAGCGGTCCTGGCCGCCACCGCCGTGATCGGCGTCGCCGCGACCCCGGTCGCCCAGGCCGCCGACCCGTCCCCGTCGCCGTCGGTGGCCTTGCCCTCCGGCCTGTACGGCACGTCCGACCCGACCTACGACGGCGTCTGGCGGCAGTCGCTCGCCCTGCTCGCCCAGGAGACCGTGGGCGTCAAGCCCGCCTGGGAGGCCACGGACTGGCTGGCCCGGCAGCAGTGCGACAACGGCGGCTTCGCCGCCTTCCGGGCCGAGCCCGCCAAGGACTGCGACGCCAAGACCGTGGTCGACACCAACAGCACGGCCGCCGCCGTCCAGGCCTTCGCCGCGGTCGGCGACTACGACGCCGCCACCGGCAAGGCGGTCGACTGGCTGAAGTCCGTGCAGAACAAGGACGGCGGCTGGGGCTACACCCCCGGCGGCCCCAGCGACGCCAACTCCACCGCCGTCGTCATCGGTGCCCTCACCGCGGCAGGCGAGAAGCCGGACGCCGTCGTCAAGGACGGCAAGTCTCCCTACGACGCCCTGCTGAAGCTGGCCATCCCGTGCGACGCGAAGGACGGCGGCGCCTTCGCCTACCAGCCCGACAAGAAAGGCAAGTTGGCGGCCAACGCGGACGCGACCGCGGCGGCCGTCCTGGGCGCGCTGGGCAAGGGCCTCGCGGCCGAGGCGGGCAAGAAGGCGGAGCCCACCTGCGCCGACGCCAAGACCCCCGAGCAGGCCGCCGCCAACGGCGCCGCCTACCTCACCAGGACCCTCGCCAAGGACGGCCACCTCACCTCCGCCCTCCCCGGCTCCGAGGACCAGCCCGACTACGGCAACACCGCCGACGCCGTGGTCGCGCTGGCCGCGCAGGGCGGCGCCGCCCAGGCCGCCAAGCCGCTGACCTGGCTGGAGCGGAACTCCGCCGACTGGGCCAAGCAGAGCGGCCCCGCCGCCTACGCCCAGCTGGTCCTCGCCGCCCACGCGGCCGGCGCCGACCCGAAGGACTTCGGCGGCACCGACCTGGTGGCCCAGCTCAACGCGACCGGCCCGACCCCGCAGCCCCAGGTCGAGGACCGGGCCGTGGCGAAGGCCGAGGAGAAGGACGACGAGGACGAGGGCCTCACCTTCGGCGTGTGGTGGTACGTCGGTGTCTTCCTCGTCGTCGGCATCGGCATCGGCTTCCTGCTCAGCGGCCGCAACAAGAGGCGGTAGCCGTGAGGTTCCGCCGTATCGCCGCCCTGCTCCTGGCCGCGCTGTTCCTCCTGCTGAACACCGGCCAGGCGCAGGCCACCGGCTACCGCTACTGGTCCTTCTGGGACCGCGCCGGCGACCAGTGGACGTACGCCACCCAGGGCCCGTCCACCGCCCGCCCCGCCGACGGCGACGTCCAGGGCTTCCGCTTCTCCGTCAGCGAGGACTCCCAGGACTCCGCCCAGCCCCGCAACACGGCCGGCTTCGCGACCATCTGCGCGAAGACGCCCGCGCAGGAGGGCCGGAAGCGGGTGGCTCTCGTCATCGACTTCGGTACGCCCACGGACGCCCCGTCCGGCGAAACCCCGCCGCCCACCCGCACGGCCTGCGCGGCTGTCGCCCCCGACGCGACAACAGCCGAGGCCCTGGCCACGGTCGCCAAACCCCTGCGCTACGACACCAACGCCCTGCTGTGCGCGATCGCGGGCTATCCGGAGCGGGGGTGCGGGGAGCAGGTGAAGACGGAGAATGCGCCGACAGCATCAGAGAAGAAGGACACGGACGAGTCGGGGGGCCCGTCGCTCGGCATATGGGCAGCAATCGCCGCAATAGCAGCACTGGGCGCAGCAACGGGGTGGCAGGCACGCCGACGTAGAAATGGCTGACCGCCACCGCAACTGCGGGCAGTCGTGCCGCCGGGGCGGCACGGGTGGGCGATGGGGGTCCCCCCGCTCGAGCGAAGCCGAGAGTGGGGGAGGCACCCTGCACGCGCCGGTAAGCGCACCAACCCCCCGCCACCAGCACCACGCACCCCTCCACCCCGGCGCCTGGTGGCTCTGGTCCCTCTCCCTCGGCACCGCAGCCACCCGCACCACCAACCCCCTCCTCCTCACCCTCCTCATCACGGTCTCCGCCTACGTCGTGATCACCCGCCGCCCGAACACCCCCTGGTCCCGCTCCTACGGCGCGTTCCTGAAACTAGCCCTGGCCGTCCTCCTCATCCGCCTCCTCTTCGCCATAGCCCTCGGCTCCCCCATCCCCGGCACCCACACCCTCCTCACCCTCCCCGAAGTCCCCCTCCCCGACTGGGCGCAGGGCATCCGCCTGGGCGGCAGGGTGACCGCCGAGACCCTGGTCTTCGCCCTGTACGACGGCCTGAAGCTGGCCACGCTCCTCATCTGCGTCGGCGCGGCGAACGCCCTCGCGAGCCCCTCCCGCCTGCTCAAGTCCCTCCCCGGCGCCCTGTACGAGACCGGCGTCGCGGTGGTCGTCGCCCTGACCTTCGCACCGAACCTCATCGCCGACGCCCAGCGCCTGCGCGCCGCCCGCCGGCTGCGCGGCCGCCCGGACCGAGGCGTACGCGGCCTGCTTCAGGTGGGACTGCCCGTCCTGGAGGGCGCCCTCGAACGCTCCGTCGCTCTCGCCGCCGCGATGGACGCCCGCGGCTACGGCCGTACCGCCCAGGTCCCGGTCACCGTCCGCCGTACGACGGCCGCGCTCACCCTGACCGGTCTGGTCGGCGTGTGCGCGGGAACGTACGGACTGCTGACGGCGGAGGGCGGCACGTACGGCCTGCCCGTGCTGCTCGCCGGACTCGCCGCCGCGCTCGCCGGCTTGTGGCTCGGCAGCCGTCGTTCCCTGCGCACCCGCTACCGCCCCGACCGGTGGGACCTGCGCGCCGGTCTGGTCGCCGCGTCCGGCGCCGCCGTCGCCGCGCTGCTCGTGCTCGCCGCCGCCTCGGACCCGGCGGCGATGCACCCGGGCGTGGTCCCCCTGGTCGCCCCGACGCTGCCCCTGTGGCCGGCGGCGGCCGTACTCCTCGGCCTGTTCCCGGCGTTCATCACGCCTCCTCCCGCCGACCCCGCCGGTCCCGTCCCCAAGGAGCCCTCATGATCCGCTTCGAGGACGTCTCCGTGACGTACGACGGGGCAGCCGAACCCACCGTCCGCGGCGTCGACTTCGAGGTCCCGGAGGGTGAACTCGTCCTGCTCGTCGGTCCATCGGGGGTCGGCAAGTCCACCGTTCTCGGCGCGGTGAGCGGGCTCGTCCCGCACTTCACCGGCGGCAGCCTGCGGGGCAGGGTCACCGTGGTCGGCCGGGACACCCGTACGCACAAGCCGCGCGAACTCGCCGACGTCGTCGGCACCGTCGGCCAGGATCCGCTGTCCCACTTCGTGACGGACACCGTCGAGGACGAACTCGCCTACGGCATGGAGTCGTTGGGCCTCGCCCCGGACGTCATGCGCCGCCGCGTCGAGGAGACCCTGGACCTGCTGGGCCTCGCCGATCTGCGGGACCGCCCGATCGCCACCCTCTCCGGCGGTCAGCAGCAGCGGGTCGCGATCGGCTCGGTCCTCACCCCGCATCCGAGTGTGCTGGTCCTGGACGAGCCGACCTCCGCGCTCGACCCGGCCGCCGCCGAAGAGGTCCTCGCCGTGCTCCAGCGGCTCGTTCACGACCTGGGGACGACGGTCCTGATGGCCGAGCACCGCCTGGAACGGGTCGTCCAGTACGCCGACCAGGTCGTCCTGCTGCCCGCCCCGGGTGCCGCCCCGCTGCTGGGCACCCCGGCCGAGGTGATGGCCGTGTCGCCGGTGTACCCGCCGGTCGTCGACCTGGGCCGGCTCGCGGGCTGGTCCCCGCTGCCGCTGACCGTCCGCGACGCCCGCCGCCGGGCGGCCGACCTGCGCGCACGCCTCGACGGCCGGGAACCCGACGGCACGCCCACCCCGCCCCCGCCGTCGAGCGCGACGCGCAGCCCCCCCGCCCCCCGCCGGCTGTTCCGCAAGCGCAGCACACCCGACACCCCGCCCACCGCTCACCTGGCCGACGTGCGCTCCCTCGCCGTCCGCCGGGGCCGCGTCCCCGCCCTGCGCCATGTCGACCTCACGGTCTCCCCCGGCGAGACCATCGCCCTGATGGGCCGCAACGGCGCCGGAAAGTCCACCCTTCTCTCCGCCCTGGTCGGCCTCGTCGAACCGGCGGCCGGCACGGTCCGCGTCGGCGGCGCGACCCCGCACCGCACGGCGCCCCCCGATCTCGTACGCCGCGTGGGCCTCGTACCGCAGGAACCACGAGACCTCCTCTACGCCGACACCGTCGCCGCCGAGTGCACGGCGGCCGACGCCGACGCGGGCGCCGCGCCCGGCACCTGCCGGGCCCTGGTCTCGGACCTCCTTCCCGGCATCACGGACGACACCCACCCCCGCGACCTCTCCGAGGGCCAGCGCCTGACCCTCGCCCTGGCCGTCGTACTGACCGCCCGCCCTCCGCTGCTCCTCCTGGACGAGCCGACCCGTGGCCTGGACTACGCGGCGAAGGCCCGCCTGGTCGCCGTGCTGCGCGAGCTGGCCGCCGACGGGCACGCGATCGTGCTGGCCACGCACGACGTCGAACTGGCCGCCGAGCTCGCCCACCGGGTGGTGCTGCTGGCCGAGGGCGAGGTGATCGCCGACGGCCCGACGGCCGACGTCGTCGTCTCCTCCCCCTCCTTCGCACCACAGGTCACCAAGATCCTGGCGCCGCAGAAATGGCTCACGGTCACCCAGGTCCGCGAGGCACTGACATGACGGCTCCGTACTCCCCCCACATCCGCCAGGCCCGAGCCGTCCGTCTCGGCCCCCGCTCCCTCGCCGCCCTCGCCCTGGTCAGCGCGGTGGGCGGGGCCGCCTTCTTCTGGCCCTTCCTCGCCCCGCCCACCTCGCAGATCGCGGCGCACGCGCAGGACGCCCCCTGGCTCTTCGCGGCCCTGCTGGTGCTGCTGGTCGCGGTGGTGGCGGCGACGATCTCCGAGTCGGGGCTCGGCCCGAAGGCCGTGGCCATGCTCGGTGTGCTGGCCGCGACGGGTGCGGCGCTGCGGCCGATCGGTGCGGGGACGGCGGGCATCGAGCCGATGTTCTTCCTGATGGTGCTGAGCGGCCGGGTTCTGGGCCCGGGCTTCGGTTTTGTGCTGGGCGCGGTGACGATGTTCGCGTCCGCGCTGCTCACGGGCGGGGTGGGCCCGTGGATGCCGTTCCAGATGCTGGCGATGGGCTGGTTCACGATGGGCGCGGGCCTGCTGCCGGGCCCGGACCGCCTGCGCGGCCGAGCGGAACTGCTCCTGCTGGCCGCCTACGGCTTTCTCGCCGCCTTCGCCTACGGCACGATCATGAATCTCGCGGGCTGGCCCTTCATGAGCGCCCTCGCCTCGAACGTGGCCTTCGACCCGGACGCGACGGTCCCCGCCAACCTGGCCCGCTTCCTGGCCTACTGCCTGGCCACCTCGCTCGGCTGGGACCTCGGCCGAGCAGTCGTCACCGTCGTCCTGACCCTGTTCCTCGGTCCAGCGGTCCTCAAGGCACTGCGCCGCGCCACGCGCCGGGCCGCGTTCGAGACGCCGGTCACATTCGACGCACCCGCTGAGTGAACGGCGACGAACCCACCGTCACTCAGCGGGTGAAGCACCCCACATGACGCGGATCACCTACTATCCCCTTTAGTCGGACAAATCGGATGCCATGCCCACGCCATAACCCCCTCCGACCTGCGCATTGAGAGCCACGTCACACAAAAGACCTTCACCCCAGATGCGACCACAACTAGTAAAAGGGGTCATTGCGGACCCCTTCCCGGCCTGCTTCTCTGGATGACGTCGCACGGCGCCGACGAGCCCACAGGGCCGCGGCGCCAACGCATGCCCCCGCCGCGCACCGCGTGGTTCCGGCATGCCGCGACCACCCCGTCCCCGACGAAAAAGGTTCAACGTGTCCGTCTCCTTCCTCCGCCGCATCGCCGCCCCCAAGAAGGCCCTCACCGGCGTCGCCGTCGCCGCCGCCACCGCCGGAATGGCTCTGTCCGCCACCCCGGCCCAGGCTGCGACCACTGCTTCTCCCACCCAGGCCAAGGCGATCGCCAAGCAGATGGTCCCTGCCGAACACTTCAACGCGTTCAGCAAGATCGTCGAGCACGAGAGCGGCTGGGACGTCGACGCCACGAACCCGTCCTCCGGCGCCTACGGCCTGGTCCAGGCCCTGCCGGGCTCGAAGATGGCCGCCGCCGGCGCGGACTGGAAGACCAACGCCAAGACCCAGATCAAGTGGGGTCTGGACTACATGAACTCCCGCTACGGCAGCCCGACCGGCGCCTGGAGCTTCTGGCAGGCCAACGGCTGGTACTGATCAGACCCAGCAGCACCCAAGAACGAGGCGGCGGCCCCCGATCCCCGGGGCCGCCGCCTTCGTCGTGTGCAGCAACGGCTCACCTCAAGGAAGTGGCCCGGCTCTCCCAACCCGTATGAGTGAGGGTCCCGGAATCAGGCTTGCTCGACTCCCCTCGATGTTTAGTGAATGCTAAACTCCCGAAAGGATCGAAGGTGGAAGAGCAGTGGGACGTCTACCTGACCGACGAGGTGGATCAGTGGCTGCACGACGTGGAGAAGGCCGACCCGGCGTCGTACGTGCTGGTGAACCAGGCGATCTGGATCCTGTGAACGGACACGTCAGGTGGTCAGCCAGCGGGCATCGGGAGCGGGCAGAGGAACTGTCCGGCGGCCGAGATGCATTCGTCGAAGGCACTCAGCGCATGCTCGACCAAGCCCGGGCCTGGCGACTGGTCGACATGCGCCAGGAGCGCGGTTTCACCCAGGCTCAGGTGGCGGAACGCATGGGCGTGACCAAGGGCCGGGTCTCCCAGATCGAGTGCGGACAGGTCTCCGGGACGGATGTCGTGGCGCGGTATGTCGAGGCGCTGGGCGGCAGCCTCGTCATGGTGGCGGTCTTCGACGACGGGGAACTGCGCAAGGTCGGCTGAGCGCACCCGCACGGCGCAGCGCCCCGCAGCCCTGGATGCTTCCAGCACCGCTCGGCGCTCACTTCCCCCAGCCCCAGGTGGCCCCAGTGTCAGGCGCCCGGGACAGAACTGATTCCGGCCCCAGGTACGGAAGTCGGGGGAGGCAGGGGCGGGGCGTAGGGGGTTGCTCCTGCCTCCCTCGAGTACATCAGCCGGCGGTGACCCGGAGCTCCTTCACTCCGTTGATCCACGCCGAGCGCAGCCGGCGCGGGTCGCCCGCGAGGCGCAGGTCGGGCATCGCGTCGGCGATCGCGTTGAAGATGAGCTCGATCTCCAGGACGGCCAGCGACTTGCCCAGGCAGTAGTGGGGGCCGCCCCCGCCGAAGCCGAGGTGGGGGTTCGGGTCGCGGGTGATGTCGAAGGTGTCGGGGTCGGTGAAGACCTCGGGGTCGTGGTTGGCGGAGGAGTAGAAGATGCCGACCCGGTCGCCCTTGCGGATCAGCTTGCCGCCGAGTTCGGTGTCCTGCGTGGCCGTCCGCTGGAAGGAGACGACGGGTGTCGCCCAGCGCACGATCTCCTCGGCCGCCGTCTGTGGCCGCTCCCTCTTGTACAGCTCCCACTGGTCGGGGTGGGTGAGGAAGGCGTGCATGCCGTGCGTGATGGCGTTGCGGGTCGTCTCGTTGCCCGCCACGGCCAGCATCAGCACGAAGAAGCCGAACTCGTCCGAGCCCAGGTTGCCCTCGTCTTCCGCCGCGACCAGCGTGGTGACGATGTCCTTCGCCGGGCACTGCTTGCGGTCGGCGGCCATGTTCATGGCGTACGCGATGAGTTCCGTGGCCGACTCGGCGCCGACCTCCTCGGTGATGGCGTACTCCGGGTCGTCGTACGCGATCATCTTGTTCGACCACTCGAAGATCTTCGACCGGTCGTCCTGCGGGATGCCGATCAGCTCGGCTATCGCCTGCAGGGGCAGTTCGCAGGCGACCTCCGTGACGAAGTCGAAGGGGCCCGAGTGCCCCCGGGCGTTCTCGACGATGGAGTGCGCCCGCGCCCGCAGCCGCTCCTCCAGCGCCCGGATGGCCCGCGGTGTGAACCCGCGCTGCACGATCTGACGGACCCGGGTGTGTTCCGGCGGGTCCATGTTCAGCAGGATCAGCCGCTGGGCGTCGATCGCGTCGCGCTCGATGTGCTCGTTGAAGCGGATGATCGCGGTGTTGAGGTACGAGGAGAAGAGCTCGGGGTGGGTGGAGACGTACTTGACGTCGGCGTGCCGGGTGACGGCCCAGTAGCCCTCGTCCTGGAAGCCGGCGAGCCCCGCGGGCTGAGCGATCCAGCGGACCGGTTCGACGCGGCGCAGTTCGGCGAACTCCGGGAGGGGCACACGGTGGTGCAGCAGATCGGGGTCGGTGAAGTCGAACCCTTCGGGAAGCGCTGGACAGGGCATCGGCGGCTCCAGCCATCTGACGATGCGAGCTGATCTGACGGTGCATCAGAACACGGAATCGCCGTGAAGGTAGTAACGGGTTCTACAACTCGCAAGGGGTACGGCACCCCGAATTGGAGCCCAATCGCATGCAAGACCCTTGCGGTGATGTACATCACGTCAGCAGACTGCTCACAGAACTAGAACACGTACTAGTTACTGGTTCTGGATCGGTTCTGCCTGGTTCTGGACGAGAGGACCCGCCCCCATGGCCGCCGAACCCGTGATCGTCGAAGCCGTACGCACCCCCATCGGCAAGCGCGGCGGCGCGCTCGCCAACCTCCACCCCGCCTACCTCCTGGGCGAGACCTACCGCGAACTCCTCGGCCGCACCGGTATCCCCGCCGACTGCGTCGAACAGATCGTCGGCGGCACGGTGACCCATGCCGGCGAGCAGTCCATGAACCCCGCGCGCACGGCCTGGCTCACTGTGGGGCTGCCGTACGAGACGGCGGCGACGACGGTCGACTGTCAGTGCGGGTCCTCGCAGCAGGCGTCGCACATGGTGGCCAACATGGTCGCGGCGGGCGTCATCGACGTGGGGATCAGCTGTGGCGTCGAGGCGATGTCGCGGGTGCCGCTGGGGTCGGGGTCCAAGCACGGCCCCGGGAAGCCGTTCCCCGACGAGTGGAACGTGGACCTGCCCAATCAGTTCGAGGCGGCGGAGCGCATCGCCCGCCACCGGGGGCTGACCAGGGAGAACGTTGACTCGCTGGGGCTGATCTCTCAGGAACGGGCCGCCGCCGCCTGGGCCGAGGAGCGGTTCAAGAGGGAGACCTTCGCCGTCCAGGTCCCGACGACCGAGGAGGAGCAGCGCGCCGGGCAGGGCATGTGGCGGCTCGTCGACAAGGACGAGGGGCTGCGCGACACGTCCATGGAGGCGCTGGCGAGCCTCAAGCCCATCATGCCGACGGCCGTCCATACGGCGGGCAACTCGTCGCAGATCAGCGACGGCGCGGCGGCGATCATGTGGGCGTCGAAGCGGATGGCGCGTGCGCTGAAGCTGAGGCCGAGGGCGCGGATCGTGGCGCAGGCGTTGGTAGGGGCCGACCCCCACTTCCACCTCGACGGGCCGATCGACGCGACGAAGGCGGTGCTGGGCAAGGCCGGGATGTCCCTGAAGGACATCGACCTGGTGGAGATCAACGAGGCCTTCGCGTCCGTGGTGTTGAGCTGGGCCCAGGTCTTCGAGCAGGACCTGGAGAAGGTCAACGTCAACGGCGGTGCGATCGCGCTCGGGCACCCGGTGGGGGCCACCGGGGCCCGGCTGATCACGACCGCGCTTCATGAACTGGAGCGGACGGACAAGGAGTTCGCGCTGGTGACGATGTGCGCGGGGGGCGGACTGGCCACCGGCACGATCATTCAGCGGCTGTAGTCGCCGTCCAGCCGACGAAGGTGGTGAACGCGGCGGGGTCGAGGGTGAGGATCGGTCCCGCCGGGTTCTTGGAGTCGCGGATGGCGAGGGTGGTGTGGGGGGTTTCGGCGATCTCGATGCAGTTGCCGCCTTCGTCGCCGCTGTGCGAAGACTTGCGCCAGGCCAGGGGCCCGAGGGGCGCGCATTCGACGCAGGATCCGCCTTGATCGCTGCTGTAGCTGGACTTACGCCACTGGATCCCCGCCGGAATCGCGTTGCTCGCCATAGCGTTCCTCCATTACGCGCCGGATCAACTCCGCCGAGTCCTTGAGGGAGAGCGCGGCGGCTTGAAGATGATCGTAACGGAGCGAGCAGTCTTTGACGGTGTCCGGGTTGGCGGTCGGATGCCCGCTTCCGTAGCCCTCGGTGTAGACGATGGACGGGTCGCTCGCGAAGCGGAAGAGGTCGAACGGGCCTGTCAGTCCCGCGTGCGCGCCGGTCGAGAACGGCAGCACCTGGATGTTGATCCGAGGGTTGTCCTCAAAGGACAACAGGTGCGCCAGTTGCTCCCGCATGGTCTGCGTGTCGCCGATCTCCTGGTACAGGGCGGCCTCGCCAACGATCGCCCAGAAGACCGGCGGCTCCGCCTTCTCGAAAATGCGCTGACGTGCCAGTCGTACGGCGGTCCGGTCGTCCAAGTTGCTCTGATCCAGCACGCCGAGCACGGCACCCGCGTATGCCGGAGTCTGAAGCAGACCGTGAACCATGTGCGTGTGAAACGTACCGATCTCGACCGCCCGCGCCTCCAACTCCGCCACCTGCTGAAACCAGCCCGGAAGTTGACTACGCATCACCAGCTCAAGCAACCGGGACAGTAAGCCACCCGTCCCCAACGCCACATCCGCCCGCTCACTGAACTGCAACGTCGGCAGTTTCCGGGCCGTCTCGATCTGGCCGACCAGTGAACCGGTGCAGTAGACGATGCTCCCGAGCTGCTTCTGGGTCAGGCCGGCGGCCTCGCGGTACCGGCGTAGCTCGAAGCCGTAGTAGTCGAGTGGCGAGGCGCCCGGGTCGAGGGTGTTGATGTGGGTCACGCAGCGGCCCCTCTCACGCAACTCGGTCCACTTCGGGACCTGTTGTATCCGTTCCGTAGCCCAGCGTAGTGACGGCAGGTCAGTCTCGTCGTGTGAACGAACACATTCCCCCCGCCTACTTGGCCCCCCGCCTCGTCCAGTACCGCATGAGCCTCACGGTCAGCGAGCACTCGGCCCGCCACATCCGCCGTATCGTCCGCTCGCTCCTGGCGGAGTGGGACCTGCCGGAGCTGGCCGACGCCGTGGAACTCGCCGTGACGGAGCTGGTCGCCAACGTCGTACGCCATGTCCCGGACCGGCGCTGCACGCTGCTGGTGCTGCGGCAGGGCGCGGGAGTTCGGGTGGAGGTGACGGACGGGTCACCTCAACTCCCTGTCATGCCAGTCGGCTTGTCGCGGGAGGCGGAGGGCGGGCGGGGCCTCGTCCTGCTGGACGCGATGGTCGACAAATGGGGTGTGGGTCCCGTGACAGGGGGTGGCAAAGCGGTGTGGTTCGAGTGCTGGTGCGGAAAGACCTGTGAGGCAGGTCAGGATGCGGGCGGTCTGTGAGCAGGGGGCCCGCGGGCACGGGGGGAGCGTCGGTGCTAAGACAAGAGGCACTGTTCACGGAACTGCTGAAGGGTGTGCTGGCCGAGCAAGAACTGCGCGACAGCCTGACCCGAAGCGGCAGCGTGAACGAGCAGCATCTGGAATCTGCCGCGGAAACGGAGCGTCGCCGCATTCTGGGACAAGCCCAGGATGCGCAGAAGGCGTATGAGCAGGCTTTCGCCAGAGCTCGCATGGAGGGCCGGCTCCTCAGGCTGTTTGTGGGGGTTGGCACGCTGGTGCTGCTGATGCTGCTCACGTCAGCGGTGGGGTACGGCTGGAGTGCCGCACTCAAGGAAGCTCTGACCAATGACCGTTCCGTTTCGGTCAAGTCCGCTGCGGGCGACGCGTTCGGACTCCTCGTGTTCATGATCTTGATCGCGGGCGGGTTGGCCTTCGTGGCCTGGTGTGTCTACTGGCTTCTGTCACGCAATGTGCGGGCAGGCGTACCCGCGGCAAAGGGTCGTCAGCTGCTCGTCAGTGTGGGGCTCGCGTATTGCTCCTTGGCGGTGGTGTGCGCGATCTCGGTGGGTGCCTACCCGACAGAGGTCGCCTGGCAGCTCCGGCACGATCGGCCTTTGGAAGAGGTCGGCGGATACGGCTGGGGCGCCTGGATCGCGCTGGGCGCACTGGTGTTGTTCGTGCTTCCGGTGCTGTGGCTGCGCAGACTCGCACGGTCGGACCAGTCCGGGCAGTCCCTTCCCCTCGCCCACCGGATCGCCGTATTCGACCCACGGGAACGGAACCAGGCGGAACAACAGGCCATGGCCGAGTGGCGGGAGGCCGTACGGCAGGGCTTGAGAAGCTTCATGCGGGAAAAGATCAGCGAACGCACCGAGCGTGTTTTCTCCACCGAGCTCTCCATCGATGACGCCCCGGGCCTGAAGCAGCTTCGCGCCGGCCATGAACATGTGGAGACGCCGGCCGACAAGCAACTGGCCATGATCAGCGCGGGAATGGAGAACGGAAGCATCGCCCTGTCGGGCCCACGCGGGGCGGGCAAGACGCAACTGCTACGAGTCTTCTGCAAGGTCGACGAGGCGGATACGGCGGGGCAGTTGAGCCTCGTCGAGTCGGTGCCGGTCCTGTTCGACCGTCGGGAGTTCATGCTCCATCTGTTCTACAAAGTGTGCGACCGCGTGATCAAGGAAGGTCTCGGCACGGCACAGGAAGCCGAGCGGCACAAGCGCTCGATCCGCTATCTGCAGACCCACTCGGACGAGGCGGCCCTCAGCGCCGGCTGGCGGAGCTGGAACCTGTCGGCGAGGAAAGCGACATCGCTCGCCCAGCAGCCGCAGACGTACCCGGAGATCCTGGACAGCCTGAAGAGGTTCCTCAGCCGGACCGCGCTGGAACTGGACGAAAAGAACCGGCGGGTGGTGATCGGTATCGACGAACTCGACCGGATCGAGCCGGCTGCCACCGCACGCACCTTTCTCAACGAACTCAAGGCCGTGTTCGACGTGCCGAAGTGCCTGTTCGTGTTGTCGGTCTCCGACGAGGCCCTGCGGGAGGCGGAGTTGGCGCCGGTCGGCCGACGGGATGCCTTCGACAGTGCGATCGACGAGATCATCCGGGTCGAACCCCTCGATCAGAGAACCGCCGAGAAGCTGCTGGGCCGTCGGGTCGTAGGGCTGCCCGTCCCGTTCACCGCTCTCTTCTACTGCCTGTCGGGCGGAATGCCGCGAGACCTCCTGCGGACGGCCCGCGCGGCCATCTCGTACGTGGAGCCGGAACAACGCATCACGCTGGCCGACCTGGCCCGCAAGCTGGTGAACCGTGAACTGGACCGCATTGCCAACACCGCCGGCGGCTCCGAGGAGTCGGCCGAACTCGCGCAGCTCTTCCGCGCGGACCTGGTCGCCGAGCACGGCGGACTCGGCGCACTGGGAGGCGTGATCCACCAGCAGGCCGGGGAGACCGGCGACCGTGCCCGCGTGGGCGCGACGCTGGCCAACCGCGCCTACCATCTGGACACGGTGCTGAGGATCTTCACCAGGGACCTCACCGAAGACCGTTTCACCAGGGCCTCCGATCCCGGGGTCTCCGGCTCCTTCGCGGCCCTCGCCAGAGCCCAGCGCGAGATCGGCACGGCCGACACGCTTGCCCGGTCCACGCTGCAACGCGTCAGAACGGCTTGGTCGTTGCCGACGCTGCCTCCCATGCCTTCCGCCTGAAGTGAGCCATTTCCGCAACGCGGCCGACACGCGGCGCCTCAAGTACGAGGTGGGAGCCCTGATCCGGGGCGGCTGACGACGGCGGAGGGCGCCGGCTCCGGCTCCCGCTCCGCACCGACCGCCCCAGCCGTGGCCGTGCGCGCCCGCGGCCCCTGGAACACATAAGCCAGCCCGAACCCGGCGCCGACCACCATCGCTCCGCCCACCGCGTCCAGGACCCAGTGGTTGCCGGTCGCGACGATCGCCGAGAGGGTGAAGAAGGGGTGCAGCAGGCCCAGCGCCTTCATCCATCCCTTCGGCGCGACGATCGCGATCACCACCCCGCACCACAGCGACCACCCGAAGTGCAGTGACGGCATCGCGGCGTACTGGTTGGTGAGCGCTGTCAGCGTGCCGTAGTCCGGCTGGGAGAAGTCCTGGACGCCGTGGACCGTGTCGACGATGCCGTGGTCCGGCATCAGGCGGGGCGGGGCGAGGGGGTAGGCCCAGAAGCCGACGAGCGCGAGGAGTGTGGTCAGGCCCAGGGTCGAGCGGCCCCAGCGGTAGTCGACCGGGCGGCGCCAGTAGAGGACGCCGAGGACGGTCAGCGGGACGACGAAGTGGAAGGACGTGTAGTAGAAGTCGAAGAACTGCCGCAGCCAGTCGATCTTGACCACCGCGTGGTTGGCCCAGCGTTCGATGTCGAGGTGCAGGATCCGCTCCAGCGAGAGGATCTGCTCGCCGTGGTGCTCGGCGCGCTCCCGGCCCCCGGATATCGTGCCGCCCGTCGCCGCCAGCCGGACCTGGGAGTACGCGGCGTAGGTGACGCGTATGAGGAGCAGTTCCAGCAGGAGGTTCGGGCGGCCTAGCACCCGGCGCAGGAACGGCAGCAGCGGGATGCGCTGCCAGCGGGCCGGGACCGGCGGCGCGTACTGCGTGGGGATCGGGGAGCGGTAGTACGGCGACGTACGCGACAGGAACGGTACGACCGTGGCGGCGGCGATCGCCGCGAGCAGGACGACGTTGTCGCGCAGCGGGTGGAGGGCGGCCATGTTCGGCAGGATCATCTTCGCCGGGAGCGTCATGACCACGACCACGGCGACCGGCCACACCAGCCGGTCGGAGGCCCGTTTGCCGACCCGGCCGACGACCGCGAGGAGGACCCAGAGGAGCTGGTGCTGCCAGGCGGTGGGAGAGACGACTATCGCCGCGCAGCCCGTGATCGCGACGGCGAGCAGGAGCTGCCCGTCGTGGGCGTGGCGGACGGCGCGGCGCAGGCCGAGGGTGGCGATCCCGGCGCCCAGCACCAGGAAGACGGCGATCTCCAGCGGGCCGGACAGGCCCAGACGGAGCAGGGCGCCGTGCAGGGACTGGTTGGCGAGATCGTCGGCCCGGCCGCCGAGACCGACGCCGGCCATGTGGTGCACCCAGTAGGTGTACGAGTCGTGCGGCATCGCCGCCCAGGCGAGCGCGGTGCAGGCGGCGAAGGTCGCGCCGAGGGAGGCGGCGGCGTGCCGGCGGCCGGTGAACCACAGCAGCGGGGCGAACAGCAGCACGGTCGGCTGGAAGGCGGCGGCGACACCGATCAGGGCGCCGCCGGCCCGCTCGCCGCGCACGGCGAAGCAGCCGAGCAGGACGAGCAGGACGGGGATGATGCTGGTCTGGCCGAGCCAGAAGGCGTTGCGCACCGGCAGCGACAGCATCAGCAGGCAGATCGCGACGGGCGCGGCGAACAGCGAGCTGCGCCGGCTCACCGGCTTCGGCAGGGCGCGCGCGGCGACCAGGCCGAGCACGACGACGAGCAGCAGCGTGCCGAAGGTCCAGCCCCAGCCGAGCGCCTGTTCGGCGGAGCGGGTGAGGGGCTTGAGGACGAGGCCGCCGAAGGGGGTGCCGGTGAAGCGCGTGGAGTCGTACAGCGAGCCCTCCACGTGCAGCACGCCGTCCGGGCCGACCCAGGTCTCCAGGTCCGTCAGCCGCTCGCCCCTGGGCGTACTGAGGATGACGGCCATCTGCCGTACGGCGAGGATCGCGGCGACCAGCCACAGACCCAGCCGCGCCGCGCGCTGCCGTGCCCCGGCCGTGCCGACCGCCGCCGCCGCCCCGAAGGCTTCCCCCGGTCTCCCGGTGTGCTCCGCATTCGCCACGCCCCGCGGCCCTCCCGCCCCGTTCGTCCCACGTGTCCCGCGCATGGGTCCCTTTGCGATCCTCATGAGGCTCGCACCACCCCCGGAGGGGGACGCAGGCAACCCCCGCTTCACCTGACGTCCGCTCTCCTTTTGTCCGGAAGACGATAGTCGGAGGGGGATCGGGTTGCCCCCACCGGGCGCGAGATGGATCACAGTCGGCGCCGGAATGACGGGTTCCGGGGCGGGCCGACGCTCCTGGACATACGGCGTTTACCTACCCCATACAGCGAAACGACCACGGTACGTAATCGGGACAAGTGCCCCTATGGTCGCTTTTTGGCCTGCCGCCGTCGACGCCGGACGGGCCCGCCCCTGTCCCCGTCGAAAGGTAGGCGAGCGAAGTTTTGACGACTGCCACAGTCGCCGCCCCGCATCCGTCCCCGACCACCACCCACGCCCCGGACGTCACCGTCACCGACCCGGCCCTCGTGAAGCGCGCCGTGAAGGCGGCCGCGCTCGGCAACGCCATGGAGTGGTTCGACTTCGGCGTCTACAGCTACATCGCCGTGACCCTGGGCAAGGTCTTCTTCCCCACGGGCAACGCGACGGCTCAGCTGCTGTCCACGTTCGGCGCCTTCGCCGCGGCCTTCCTGGTCCGCCCGCTGGGCGGCATGGTCTTCGGCCCGCTGGGCGACCGTATCGGCCGCCAGAAGGTCCTGGCCCTCACCATGATCATGATGGCGATCGGCACGTTCGCCATCGGCCTGATCCCGTCGTACGCCGCGATCGGCGTCGGCGCGCCGATCCTGCTGCTGGCCGCCCGCCTCGTGCAGGGCTTCTCCACAGGCGGCGAGTACGCGGGCGCGTCCACCTTCATCGCCGAGTACGCACCCGACCGGCGGCGCGGCTTCCTCGGCAGCTGGCTGGAGTTCGGCACGCTCGCCGGCTACATCGGCGGTGCGGGCCTGGTCACCCTCATGACCGCCCTCCTGTCCACCGAGGACCTGCTGTCCTGGGGCTGGCGGATCCCGTTCCTGATCGCGGGCCCGATGGGCCTCATCGGCCTGTACCTGCGGATGCGTCTGGAGGAGACCCCGGCCTTCGCGGCGGAGGTCGAGAAGGCGGAGTCGGCCCGGCCGAAGGTGCCGATGCGCGAGATGATCTCCGGCCAGTGGAGGGCCCTGCTGCTCTGCATGGGCCTGGTGCTGGTCTTCAACGTCACCGACTACATGCTGCTGTCGTACATGCCGAGCTACCTCACGAGCGAGCTCCACTACGACGAGACGCACGGCCTGCTGGTCGTCCTGGGCGTGATGGCGCTGATGATGATCGCCCAGCCCTTCACCGGCGCCCTGACCGACCGCATCGGCCGCCGCCCGGTGATCGCGGCGGGCTGCGCGGGCTTCCTGGCCCTGTCCATCCCCGCGCTGCTGCTGATCCGCCAGGGCAGCCTCGCCGCTGTCGCTCTGGGCATGGGCGCCCTGGGCCTGCTGCTGGTCTGCTTCACGGCGGCGATGCCCTCCGCGCTCCCCGCCCTGTTCCCGACCCGGGTCCGCTACGGCTCCCTCTCCATCGGCTTCAACATCTCAGTCTCCCTCTTCGGTGGCACGACGCCGCTGGTGGTCACGGCGCTGATCGGGGCGACCGGCGACATGATGATGCCCGCGTACTACATGATGGCGGCGGCTGTGATCGGCGGTGTCGCGGTGTGGTTCATGACGGAATCGGCGGGGCGCCCGCTGCCGGGGTCGGCGCCGGCTCTGGAGCCGGCGGAGGCGGTTGGGCGCTGACGCGCGGCTGCGGTACCCGGTTGCGCAACCCGCGCTACCGGGTACCGCCCGTGCGTACGGTAACGAGCCGCCGCTCTCCAAGCGCCCGGCGTGGGAGCCGGCCGAGGTGGGTCGCGCAGCCCGGCGCTGACGGGATGCCGCCCGTGCCCACCCGTGCCGCCCTGGGGGTCCCCCCTCTGGGGGAGGCACGACTGCCCGCGGACTGACGGCCGTCGGCGTGCCGCTCTCGTCGTGAAACCCCGTGGCGACTACCTTCGTTAGGGCAACTAGTTAGACGCCCTAATTACGGAACCGCTTCGCACACGAGAGGCAATGCGCATGAGCGAGTCGCAGACCTGGGACGCCGTGGACGACTACTTCCGCACCCATCTCTCCCCCGACGACGAGCCCCTCCAGGCCGCCCTGCGCGACAGCGAGGCCGCCGAACTGCCGCACGTCAACGTCACGGCCCCCCAGGGCAAGCTGCTCCAGCTCCTCGCCCAGATCCAGGGCGCCCGGATGATCCTGGAGATCGGCACGCTCGGCGGCTACAGCACCATCTGGCTCGGCCGCGCCCTCCCCGCCGACGGCCGCCTCATCTCGCTGGAGTACAGCGCCAAGCACGCCGAGGTCGCCACCCGCAACATCGCCCGCGCGGGCCTCGACAAGCTCGTCGAGGTGCGGGTCGGCCCGGCGCTGGAGTCCCTGCCCCAGCTCGCCGACGAGAACCCGCCGCCCTTCGACCTGGTCTTCATCGACGCCGACAAGGCCAACAACGCCCACTACGTGGAGTGGGCCCTCAAGCTCACCCGCGCCGGCAGCCTGATCATCGTCGACAACGTCGTACGCGGCGGCCGCGTCACCGACGCGGCCAGCACCGAGCCGGACGTCCAGGGCGCCCGCGCCGCCATCGAGCTGATCGGCTCCCATCCCAGGCTGAGCGGCACGGCGATCCAGACGGTGGGCAGCAAGGGCTACGACGGCTTCGCGCTGGCACGGGTCCTGGCATAGGACTCCGCCGTCACTCAGAGCTCGTGGTAGAAGCCGACGTTGACGCTGCGCGGCGCGGTGCGGTCCTGGATGACGATCTCTCCGTTGCCGCCCCGCGGCAGCGGCACGGTGCCGCCGTAGGCGAGGGGCTGGGTGTACCCGCCGGCCATCAGCCGGACCTCGGAGGACGGGTCCGGCTGCGAGCCGCGCAGCCAGGTCACCTGCCAGCTGCCGTCCGGGCCGCACAGGAACTCCAGATGGACCCGCGAGACGAACAGCCAGTCGTCGGGCGTGGCGAGCCGGCACACGGACTTGTCCCGGCCCACCCGCAGCACGGCGCCCGGCTCGCTGGGCGCGTCGGCCATGAGCATGCCGGCCGTGGCGCCCGCCTCCGCCCCGGAGACGGTGGCCATGGTGAGTTCGAGCACGTGCGCTCCTTTTGTCACGTCCCTGCGCGGGGCTCAACGTCCTTGCCCGGCGGACTGGTTGGCCCACCGCCGCCGAATGATAAATCGCCCGGCACGACGGCGTCCGGCACAATGGCCCCATGACCGAGCGAAAGCCACCGGGCGTGAGCTTCGAGTCCTGGACCGACAAACAGATCCGCGACGCGGAGGCGCGCGGCGACTTCGCGCATCTGCCGGGCGCGGGCAAGCCACTGCCGAGAGAGGTCGAGGCGACGTACGACGAACAGTGGTGGATCAAGCGCAAGTTGGCCCGCGAGGGCCTGTCGGTCCTGCCGCCGACACTCGCCCTGCGCAAGGAGGCGGAGGACGCCCTCCTGGCCGCCACGAAGGCACCGTCCGAGCGGGCCGTGCGCAAGATCGTCGAGGACATCAACGTCAAGATCCGCGACATGATGTTCAAGCCGCCGCCCGGCCCGCCGCTGGGTCTGAAGCCGTACGACGTCGAAGATGTCGTACGACAGTGGCGGAAGCGCCGGACGGCGGCCTCTTAGCAGGTCACGGCGGCCTCTTGGGAGGTCAGGGGCGCAGCAACCGCTCCGCCAGCTCGCGGTAGTCCTGCAGGGCCAGACGGAGTTGCTCGGTGTCGGTGGTCGCGGGCGTGCCCTCGTCCGTCGACTGCCAGGACCTGCGCAGGGTACGGCGCCGCTGGGTCACCGCGTCCGTGAAGCGGGCGGCGATCTCCTCCAGCACGTGGTCCGCCTCTTCGACGGCGGCCCGCGGGCCGTCCACGAACCCGGAGACCGCCTGCTGCATCCGCAGTCCCAGTTTGTCGGTCTCGTCGTGCGGGAGCAGCGGGGCCATACGGGCCGTGGGGGCGGCCGGGTCCGCGGGTCCCGAAGGACCGGGGCTCGGGACGGGCGCCGCACCGCGCGCGGTGCCGCCGGTGCCGCCGGCCTCGCGGGCCGTCGCGGGGGCCGCCTCGTGGCCGGTGAGGTTCTCGCGGCGCCCGGTGCGGTCGGGCTCGCCTTCCGCGCCGCCGCCCGTGGGTCGTGTCACGTCGGTCATGCCTCAACTCCCTTTCGCGTGCCGCCTGAAGCCCCACAGCAGGTGCTGGCGGCCACCGGCGTGGGCCGGCCGCCTGGTCTTCTGCTCGGCGACGGGGCGCCCCTCGTCCTCACGGGCCGGGCGTACCAGGTCGTCGAACAGGGCGCGGGCCTCGACCATGGCCTCACGCATCTCCTCGGTGGCGGCGGGCCCGTCCTGCGCGGCGTCCGTCCGCCCTTCCTGGGCGCCGCCGACCTGTGCGCGTGCGATGCGGTGGACGCGCCGGTAGCCGTGCACGTGGTCCGCGTGGTGCACGGACAGCGCGGCGAGCTGTTCCTCGTACTGCCCGCCGTCCGGGAAGCCGCGCGCCCCGGCCAGCTCCGCGAGCAGCCGGTCGGCCTCACTCACCGCGTCCTGCGGCGAGTCGACGAACCGCTCCTGGGCGGCCGTCCAGCGGGCCTCGAACTGCTCGCGCTGCACGGGCTCGAGGGGCCGTTCCCGCAGGTTGCCGTGGCGCTCCAGGCGTTCGGTGAGTTCGCGCTCGGCGGCCTTGGTGTCGCCGTCGTGCCGGGCCACGGCCCGGTCGTACTCGGGCCCGAAACGTCGCCGCAGGTCCCGTCCGCCGGTCGCACCACGGCCGCGCAGGGCCAGGGCGGCCGCGATGAGGACGACCACCGCCGCAATCACGATCAGAGCAATGATCCAGCCAGACATGAATGCCTTCCGGGTTCTCGACCCGACCGGCCCTTCACCGGGCCGGTCCGCTGACCGGGTTGCCCACGCACCCCCGCCCAAACGACCCCGTCTGCGGCCGGAGCCCGAGGTGACGCATATTCGGTTGCGGGCCCCGCCCACCGTCTCCCGACAATGAGCGGCATGACCTGGACCGTCGCTCCCGAACCCGTCGACTCCCCGGACGCCGCCGCGCTCTGGCGGGCGTACTACACGGAGGTCAGCGACCGCTGGTACCTGCTGCACCAGGGCCGCCGGACCGACCCGGCCGAACTGGAGCGGGAGATCGCGGCGAACGCGGGCGACCGCCTCGCCCCGCCCGCCGGGCTTCTGCTGGTGGCGCGGTACGACGGCACGGCCGTCGGCACCGCGGGCGTACGGCTGACGGAGGATCCGTCGATCGCCGAGCTCACGCGTGTGTTCCTGCTGCCGGAGCTGCGCGGGAAGGGCGGGGCGGCGCTGCTCGTCGCCGCCGCCGAGGACGCCGCGCGGGAGCTGGGCGCCGAGCGGATGATCCTCGACACGCGGAGCGACCTGGTGGAGGCGCGGGCGCTGTACGCGCGGCTCGGTTACGAGGAGACCGCGGCACACAACTCCGACCCGTACGCCGAGCACTGGTTCGGCAAACGGCTCATCTCGAGGGGGTGACCGGACGGGCTGCGTGCGGCTCCTCCCGGTCCGAGCCGCACAGCTCCTCGTTCAGCTCTCTGACCAGCTGCACCAGGTCGGTGGGCCGGTCCGGGCCCCACCAGTCGCCGAGCAGCCCGGCCAGGGACTCCTCGCGGGCGTGCGCGAGCCGTTCGGCGACCACGCGCCCCTGCTCGGTGAGGACGAGGTCGAGGCCCTCCCGGACGGCCAGCCGCCGTTCCTCGATCTGCCGGGCGGCCTCCAGGACGGCACCCAGCGGGACGGTGGCACGCTCGGCGAGCACGCCCGGCTCCACGGAGCCGTACCGCTTGATCCGCAGCAGCAGCCAGCTCGCCGCCGGCAGCAGGTCGTAGCCCGCGCGTGCGGTGATCTTCCGGTAGACCTCGCGCCGGCCCTCGCGGGTGCCGAGCACCGACAGGGCGCGGCACACCTCGTCGTACGACGACCGGTGCACGGGGTTGCTGGCCAGCGTCTCGGTGACGTCGGGTGCCGTGACCGAGCCGCGCAGCCGGTCCTCCTTCAGGAACCACGCCAGCACGAAGCCGAGGAGAGCGACGGGAGCGGCGTACAGGAAGACGTCCGTGATGGACGAGGAGTACGCGTGCAGGGCCGGCGGGCGCAGCCCCGGTGGCAGGTCGGCGATGCCGCGCGGGTCGGCTTCCAGGGAGTCGATCGACACGCCGGGCGGGAGCTGTACGCCGCGGAAGGCGGACGCCAGAGCGTCGTCGAGGCGGCCGGCGAAGACCGTGCCGAAGATGGCGACTCCGAAGGCGGCCCCGATGGAGCGGAAGAACGTCGCGCCGGAGGTGGCGACGCCCAGGTCCTGGTACGAGACGGCGTTCTGCACGATGAGCACCAGCACCTGCATGACCAGGCCGAGCCCCAGGCCGAAGACGAAGAGGCAGCCGCTGATCACGGCGTCGGAGCTGTGCTCGTCGAGTTCCTTGAGCAGGAGCAGACCGACCGTCGTGACGCCGGTGCCCATGATGGGGAAGACCTTCCAGCGGCCGGTGCGGCTGACGATCTGGCCGGAGGTGGTGGAGGCCAGCAGCAGGCCCAGCACCATCGGCAGCATGTGCACGCCCGACCAGGTCGGCGTGATGCCGTGGACGACCTGCAGGAAGGTCGGCAGGTAGGTCAACGCGCCGAACATGGCGAAACCGATGATGAAGCTGATGGCGGCGGTGAGGGTGAAGGTGCGGATACGGAACAGCTTCAGCGGCAGAACGGGTTCCGCCGCCCTCCGCTCGACCAGCACGAACGCCACGGCGAGCAGGACGGCGAGCACCGCGAGCCCGACGATCTGCGGCGAGCCCCAGGCCCAGGTGGTGCCGCCGAGGGAGGCGACCAGCACCAGGCAGGTGGCGACGGCCGCGATGAGGAAGGTGCCCAGGTAGTCGATGACGTGCCGGGTGGCTGTGCGCGGCAGATGCAGCACGGTCGCGATCACGACGAGCGCGACGACACCGAGCGGCAGGTTGATGTAGAAGACCCAGCGCCAGCTCAGGTGCTCGGTGAACAGCCCGCCGAGCAGCGGCCCCAGGACGCTCGACGTGCCGAAGACCGCACCGAACAGCCCCTGGTAGCGGCCGCGGTCGCGGGGCGGCACGAGATCGCCGACCATCGCCATCGACAGCACCAGCAGCCCGCCGCCGCCCAGGCCCTGGAGGCCGCGGAAGGCGATGAGCTGCGGCATGTTCTGCGCCATACCGCACAGCGCGCTGCCGACCAGGAAGATCACGATCGCGGTCTGGAACAGCCGCTTGCGCCCGTACTGGTCGCCGAGTTTGCCCCACAGCGGGGTCGCGGCGGTCGACGCCAGCAGATACGCGGTGACCACCCAGGACAGGTGCTCCAGACCGCCGAGGTCGCTGACGATGGTGGGCAGCGCGGTCGACACGATCGTCTGGTCGAGGGCGGCGAGCAGCATGCCGAGGAGCAGTGCGCCCAGCGACACGAGGACACCGCCGGGCACGCCTTCCTGGGCGCCGGTGCCCGGAACGTCCCTCGTCCTGCCGCGCGTATCCCCCGCCATGGAGACCTCCCGAGGGCTGCCGTGGTTACGCCATCCATCGTGGGCGATCTGCCCGGTTATGGCCCGTCGAGTCCGCTTGGAAGGTGTGGTTCCGCTGTGACTCCGAGGCTTCGGGAACAGGACCTCCACGAGATCTGCATAATCTCTGGGGTCGCGAGGAGTCGCGAGGGGAGGGGACGGACGCGTGGTGGAGCCGAAGGGGCATCGGTGCCCGGAGTGCGGGGCGCCCAGGGGGGCGGACAACACCCCCTCCTGCGCCTGCGGCCGGCGTGCGTCCGACGCGCTGCGCGACGCCCGTACGGCGGAGCAGGCGGCGGCGGAGGACTTTGATCCGCTGCGCATCCGGCCGTACGTGGACCTCGACGGGGAGGAGGTGTCCCAGGCTCCCCCGGACGCCGAGGTCACGATGCCCCTGCGCGCCGTCGAACCCGACCCGCTCCCCACGCCCAGCGCCACCGACCTACGGCTGTTCGAGGCCCCGGATCCGGACGCGCCCACCCCGGACGTCGGCCTGGAGCGGCCCCGCAACCATCGCCGTACGGCACTGCTCGCGGTGGCCGGCGCCGTCGTCGCCGTCGTCGCGGCGGCCGGGTTCGCGAGCGGGCTGTTCTCCTACGAGACGCCGTCACGGGACGACGCGCTGCCGCAGGACGTACGGGAAGCCGTACCCGACGCACGTACCAGCGAGGCACCCCGAACGCCGTCCACGACCGCCCCCTCGGCGACACCGACACCCACGACGCCGTCACCGACGACAAGCCCGACGTCCCCGTCCCCCACCCCGACCCGCTCGGCGCCCACCACATCCCCGACCCCGCCCCGGACCCCTACCCCCACCGCGACAACGACCGGACCCACCGCCCCTGAGGCCCCCGAAAACGACCGCGACGAGAACACCCCCGTCCTACGCCCCGGCGACGACGGCTCCGAGGTCGTCGAACTCCAACTCCGCCTACGCCAGCTGTACCTGTACAACGACGAACCCCACGGCCACTACAACCACCGCGTAGAGGAAGCCGTACGCAACTACCAGTGGGCACGCGGCGTACAGCCGGACGAACTGGGGGTCTACGACGAGAAGACACGGGAGCGCCTGGAGTCGGAAACGTCGGAGCCGTAACGCTCCGCCGCGCTTCCCGCCCACCGACCCGCAAACGGCCCCAGCGCCCCCGCACCATCCGACGCACCCGCATCGCCCCATCAACCGTTCCTGAAGACTGAGCAGGAGTGAACCCGTTCAGCCGCACGCCCCGAACGGTCTTGAGCGCACTGGTCCCCGGCGTACTCAACCCCGGGGCGGCGACACGCATCCCGTGCGTGGTCCGAGCCCAGGAGGCCAGTTCCCTGCGCAACCTGGCCATATGGGCACGGCCAGAGGCGACGGGGAGGCCCCGCACCATCCCTCTGGTGGAGCGGGGGCCCCGCACGCTGGCGCCATACCCGGCGTCCCAGATCGCACGATCACGTTAACCCGGACGGCTCAGGGCCGCACAAGCCCGGAAGTCGACGATCACACGATCGTGTTAAAGCGACTTCATGTGAACTGCACGCCGAACTTGCCAACCCCCTCCTCCACCCGCACGCCCCTAAGATCCGGCACCAGCACATCCGGCCGATAACCCCCCGCCCGCACCCCAACCCCCACAACCCGCATCCCAGCCGCCCGCCCGGCCGCAATCCCGGCCCCCGAATCCTCGAAGACGAGACAGTCCGCAGGCGCCACTCCCAATTCCGCGGCCCCCTTCAAGAACCCCTCCGGATCAGGCTTGCTCGCCCCCACCGACTCCGCGGTCACCCGAACATCAGGCATCCCCAGCCCCGCCGCAGCCATCCGCGCCGTCGACAACGCAACATCCGCCGAGGTCACCAGCGCATGCGGAAGCCCCCGCAGGGACGCCAGAAACTCCGCCGCCCCCGGCACCGGCACGACGCCGTCCATGTCCGCCGTCTCCTCCGCGAGCATCCGCGCGTTGTCCGCAAGGTTCTGCTCCATCGGCCGGTCCGGCAGCAGCACGGCCATCGACGCGTACCCCTGCCGCCCGTGGACGACCTTCATGACCTCGTCCCCGTCGAGCCCGTGCCGCTCAGCCCAGCGCCGCCAGATGCGCTCCACCACGGCGTCGGAGTTGACGAGGGTGCCGTCCATGTCGAGCAGGAGGGCGCGGGCGGTGAGCACGGTGGTGGCCAGCATCGGCAGCTCCAGAACGCGGGGTGCGGGGCGGTGGCCCGAAGGCACAAGGTGACCCTCGAAGGGACAAGGTGACCCCCCGGAGGGACAAGGTGGCCCCGCCCGCCGGTCAGGGAAAACGGGCGGGAACCACTTTGTTCCCCCACGGTACAAAACAAACCCGGCATGCCGCCACCACCTTGGACAACCGTTCACCGGGCGTTCAGCTCACCCGGCAGCGGCCTCCCACAGACTCCACACCCCGAGCCCCAGCATCAGCAACGCCGCGATCTTGGTGATGAGCCCCAGCGGCACCCGCTTCATCAGCGCACGCCCACCGACGATGCCCAGGCCCGCCACCGCCCACAGCGCCAGCACCGCACCCAGTCCGACGGAGAGCGGATCGTCGTAACGCGCCGCGAGGTTCGCCGTCATGATCTGCGTCAGATCCCCGAACTCGGCGACGAGGATGAGCATGAACCCGGCCCCGGCGACCTTCCAGAAGGACTGGTCCTCCGGCTTGCGGATCTCCTCCTCGTCCTCGCCCTTGTTCCTGAGCAGCATCGCCGCGCCCCCCAGGAAGAGCACGCCGGTCACCGCGTGGACGACCTGCTGCGGCAGCAGCGTCAGCACGCTGCCCGCCGCGACGGCGAGCGCGACATGCAGCGCGAACGCGGCGGCGACACCGGCGAAGACGTAGGAAGCGCGGTAGCGGGTGCCGAGGACGAGGCCGGCGAGTGCGGTCTTGTCCGGCAGTTCGGCGAGGAAGACGACGCCGAAGACGAGCGCCGTGACGGTGATGCTGATCAAGGTTCCTCAATCGGTCGGGGCCGCCCCGCCGAGAGTCGTACGTCGTCAGCGACACCTCGGCACGGCAGCACACGTGGCACCCGTGCCGTACGGCTCGGGCGTGCACTGCTTGCCGAAGGTCTCGCTGGCCGGCCTCACCTTCGAGGCCCGCCTCCGGGCGCCGGCTCAGACGAGCTGAGCAGTATGTCGACGGTCCGGCGAAGAGCTACTCCCCTTCTGCGCCGTCCATCGTACGCGACACGCCTGGAGTGAAAAGTTCCGCCTTGAACCTTGTCGTGTCATGCCCGCGTCACTAACTTGCCATCGCACGCACACGCGTACGCAACACGGCACCGCGAGCATTCCCTCGCTCGCACGCCAACACCCCCACATCCCCAAGGGAGTTCGCATGGCCAGGTTCTACGCGCGTCGACGGCTGAGCACAGCCGCGGCGTTCAGCGCCCTCATAGCCTCCGTGGCCCTCTTCAACGCCCCCACCGCCTCCGCCGCCCTCCCCACTCCGGTCAGCGGCGCCACCGCCCGCAGCTACCTCGCCCAGCTCACCGTGGCGACCGAGGACCGCACCGGCTACAACCGGGACCTCTTCCCGCACTGGATCACACAGTCGGGCTCCTGCAACACCCGTGAGACCGTCCTCAAGCGCGACGGTTCGAACGTCGTCACCGACTCCTCCTGCGCCGCCACCAGCGGCAGCTGGTACTCCCCGTACGACGGCGCCACCTGGTACGCCGCCTCCGACGTCGACATTGACCACCTCGTGCCGCTGGCCGAGGCCTGGGACTCCGGCGCCGACAGCTGGACCACCTCCCGCCGCCAGTCCTTCGCCAACGACCTGACCCGCCCGCAGCTCATCGCGGTCACCGACAACGTCAACCAGTCCAAGGGCGACCAGGACCCGGCCACCTGGATGCCGTCCCGCACCGCCTACCGCTGCACCTACGTCCGCGCCTGGGTCCAGGTGAAGTACTACTACGGCCTGTCGGTCGACTCGGCCGAGAAGAGCGCGCTGCAGAACTACCTGGCCCCCTGCTGATCCGCTTTCCCTGGCGTTCATGAACGGAACCTCGCCACCGGCCTCCGTCGTTCCGTACCGTACGGGGCGACGGAGGAGGGTGATCACGTGGCGGGACTGCGCCTGGGTCCACTGCTGAGGTACGCCGACGGCTCGTCCGCGACCGTATGGGTCGAGGCGAGCCGTCCGTGCACCGCCGAGGTGCGCTGCGCCGACGGCGCCCGCGGTACGGCCCGCACCTTCCAGGTCGCGGGCCATCACTACGCCCTCGTGCCGGTCAGCGGCCTCACTGCGGGCACGGCGACGGAGTACGAGGTGTTCCTCGACGGCACGCGCGTGTGGCCGCTGCCGGACTCCCCGTACCCGCCCTCGGTCATCCGCGCGGGGACGACCGGCGACGCCGTCCGCGTCGCCTTCGGCTCCTGCCGCTGGGCCGCTCCCCCGGCCGACGAGAAGGACCCCGTCGGCCCCGACGCCCTGGACACCCTGGCCGCCCGCATCGCGGCCGATCCCACGGCCGAACGACCCGATGTGCTGCTGCTGTTGGGCGACCAGGTCTACGCCGACGAGGTCTCCCGGGCGACCCAGCGCTGGCTCGCCGCCCGCCGCGACCTCAGCGAGCCGCCGGGCCGGGAGGTGGCGGACTACGAGGAGTACACCCGCCTCTACTACGAATCCTGGCTCGACCCGGAGGTGCGGTGGCTGCTGTCCACCGTCCCCAGTTGCATGATCTTCGACGACCACGACGTCATCGACGACTGGAACACCTCCGCCGCCTGGCTCGCCGACATGCGGGCCACCGACTGGTGGCGCGAACGCCTGCTGAGCGGCCTGATGTCGTACTGGGTCCACCAGCACCTGGGGAACCTGTCTCCGGCCGAACTGGCCGCCGACGCCCTGTACGCGGCCGTACGCGACACCCCCGACGCGACCGACCTCCTGCGCGCCTTCGCCGCGAAGGCCGACGCCGACCCGACGTCCGTGCGGTGGAGTTACCGGCGCGACTTCGGCCGCGTACGGCTGCTGATGGTGGACACCCGCGCCGCCCGCGTTCTCGACGAGCAGGCGCGCTCGATGCTCGCGCCGGGCGAGGCGGAGTGGCTGCGCGCACAGGCGCTGTACGAGCCGGGCTCGTACGACCATCTCCTGATCGGCACCTCCCTGCCGTGGCTGCTGCCGCACCTGGTGCACGACGCCGAGGGGTGGAATGCGGCGCTGTGCCGGGGCGAGAAGGGCGAGCGCTGGGCGCGGTTCGGGGAGAAGGTGCGGCGGGCGGCGGACCTGGAGCACTGGGCTGCCTTTCCCGGCTCCTTCGACGCGCTGGCCGCGCTGATCGCCGAGGCGGGTTCGGGGGACGGGGCACCGGCGACGGTGTGCGTGCTGTCGGGGGACGTGCACCACGCCTACGTGGCCGAGCCCGTCTGGCCCTCGGCCGGCCCCGACGCCCGGGTCGTCCAGCTCACCTGCTCCCCCGTGCACAACTCCATCCCGCTGTCGATCCGGCTCGGCTTCCGCTTCGGCTGGAGCGGCTTCGCCCGCTTCCTCGGCCGCCGGATCGCCGGGCACGGCCGTGTCCCGCGCCCGCCGATCGACTGGCGGCGCACGGGCGGCCCGTGGTTCGGCAACCAGCTCATGACGCTGACACTGAACGGCCGTTCGGCGCGGCTGCGGCTGGACCAGGCCAGGGCGGACGGGCGGGGCGGAGCGCGGCTGACGACGGTGGAGGAGTCGGTCCTCACCACCACATGAGGCACATCCGGGACCTGTGGGACGCGCGTTGGCTTCTGTGGCGCCCGAAGGCATGATGAGGCGGACCGTCCGCTTCCCGCGGGCGGTTCGCCGCTCTGCGCCCCACACGCCCGGGAGTCACCGCTTTGTCTGCACCGACCGCGGAGTCCGCATCGGAGTCCTCCATACCGGGGTCCCCGTCGGCCCCGGTTTCCGTCGCCCTGGTCGGTGCCGGGCCGCGCGGCACCAGCGTCCTCGAACGACTCTGCGCCTCCGCCCGTGAACTCCTCCCGCCCGGCACCCGGCTGACGGTCCATGTGATCGACCCGGCGCCGCCCGGGCCCGGCCGCGTTTGGCGCACCGCGCAGTCGGCCGAACTGCTGATGAACACCGTGGCCTCGCAGGTGACCCTGTTCACCGACGACAGCGTGGACTGCTCGGGGCCGATCCGGCCGGGGCCGAGCCTGCACGAGTGGGCGGGCGGCGAGCTGGGGCCGGACGAGTATCCGACCCGGGCGCAGTACGGCCGTTACCTGGGGTGGGTGTTCGCCGAGGCGGTGCGGCAGGCCCCGCCCGAGGTGCGCGTCGAGACCCACGCCGCCCGAGCGATACGGCTCGACGACGGCCCCGACGGCCGCCAGCTGCTCGCCCTGGACGACGGCCGTACGCTGACCGGTCTCGCGGCCGTCGTCCTCGCGCAGGGGCATCTGCCGACCGCCCCGGACGCGGAGCAGCGGCGCCAGGCGGCGTACGCCGACCGCCACGGCCTGCGGCACATCCCGCCCGCCAACCCGGCGGACGTGGACCTGTCCGCCCTCTCCCCCGGCGAACCGGTGCTGCTGCGCGGCCTGGGTCTCAACTTCTTCGACCACATGGCCCTGTTGACCACCGGCCGCGGCGGCCGCTTCGTCCCCACCGGCGCAGGGCTGCGCTATGTCCCCTCCGGCCGCGAGCCTCGCCTGTACGCCGGTTCCCGGCGCGGCATCCCGTACCAGGCGCGCGGCGACAACGCCAAGGGCCCGTACGGCCGTCACACCCCGCTCGCGCTGACCCCGGAGGTGATCGCGGGCTTCCGCAAACGTGCGGACTCGGGCGACGCGCCCGACTTCCTGACGGAGATATGGCCGTTGGTGGCGAAGGAGGTGGAGACGGTCTACTACACCACGCTGCTACGACGCCCCGAGTTCGCCGAGCACTATCTCGCCGTCCCCCACCGCGACCCCCAAGAGGCCCGCCTGCTCGATGAGTTCGGCGTCCCGGCGGCCGAACGCTGGTGCTGGGAACGGATCTCCCGCCCCTACGCGGGCCGCGCTTTCGACGGCCCCGGTCAGTGGCGGGACTGGCTCCTGTCGTATCTGCGCGAGGACGCCGCACAGGCCGCCCTCGGCAATGTGCACGGCCCGCTCAAGACCGCCCTGGACGTGCTGCGCGACCTGCGCAACGAGATCCGGCTGATCGTCGACCACGGCGGACTGCCCGGCGTCTCCCGCCGGGATCATCTGGATCGCTGGTACACCCCGCTCAACGCCTTCCTGTCCATCGGCCCGCCCCGGCGCCGCATCGAGGAACTGGCCGCGCTGATGGAGGCGGGTGTGGTGGAGGTGCTCGGGCCGCGCCTGGGGGTGCGGTGCGCGGACGGGGCGTGGGTGGCGCACTCACCCGACATACCGGGCTCGACGGTCCGCGTGACGACACTCATCGAGGCCCGGCTGCCGGAGCCCGACCTGCGCCGCACCGCCGACGACCTGCTCGCCGGGCTGCTGAAGACCGGACAGTGCCGCCCGCACACGGTCGACGGTTACGAAACGGGAGGGCTGGACGTCACCCCCCGGCCCTATCGACTGGTGGACCGTCGAGGTGAGCCACACGCCCGGCGGTTCGCCTTCGGGGTGCCCACGGAGGGTGTGCACTGGGTGACGGCGGCGGGGGCCCGGCCCGGGGTGGATTCGGTCACGTTGTCGGACGCGGACGGGGTGGCGCGGGCCGTGCTGCGTACGGCCGCGGAGCCACAAGCGACAGCAAACCGACAGGTTGTTGAACTTGCAAGCATTGATTAGGGCTACCTACGCTGAGCTTTCGTTCGATTACGTCACCGGCAGGTCGTCCTGGCCTGCCTGACCGTAGGAGCCCCCCACAATGACCGCACGCCTCAACAGCGCGCAGCCGTACGTCCTCGCCCTGTTCCGGATCGTGATCGGCCTGCTCTTCTTCTGCCACGGCGCCTCCAAGCTCTTCGGAGTCCTCGGTGGCGCCGACGGCCAGGGCGGAACGGTGTCCGCGGGCACCTGGCCCGGCTGGTACGCCGCCGTCATCGAGCTCGTCGGCGGCGCCCTGGTCATGCTCGGCCTCGGCACCCGCGTCGCGGCGTTCATCGCGTCCGGCGCGATGGCGTACGCGTACTTCAAGGTGCACCAGCCGGGCGCCCTGTGGCCGATCCAGAACGGCGGCGAGGCCGCGGCCCTGTACTGCTGGGCCATGTTCCTGCTGATATTCACCGGCTCCGGCGCCCTCGGCCTGGACCGGCTGTTCGCCAAGCGCTCGACGACGGCGGAGAAGCCGGCGGGCGAGCGGTCGCCGGTGACGGCCTGATCCTGCCGGAACCTGTACATACGGCGCCCTTTCTCACGCGGGTGAGGGAGGGCGCCGTCGTTTTGGCTGTCGTTCTGGCCGAACACACGAGCCCCCTGTGACCCTTCTGTCACACCCAGGCGTACGCTCTATGGCTCACGGGGGAGCAACGGGGAGTCGCGGTGCTGGAGAGTGTGGGGTCACTGACAGGCAGTCCATGGATCTACGCCATGGTCGCTGCGTCGGTCCTCCTCGATGTGTTCGTTCCGGTACTGCCGAGCGGCGTGCTCGTCATCATGGCCGCGACGGCCGCGGCCGCGGGCTCCGGCGCGGCGACCGGCCAGGTCCCGGACAACGTCCCCGACATCCTGGCCCTGACGCTGTGCGCGACCACCGCATCCGTGCTGGGCGACCTGGTGGCATACCGCCTGGCCTGGAGCGGCGGCGCCCGACTGGACCGCGCGCTCGCCCGCTCACCCCGCCTGAGCACCGCGCAGGAACGTCTCGGCACGGCTCTGGCCCGGGGCGGCGGCGCCCTGGTCGTCCTCGCCCGCTTCGCGCCCGCCGGCCGCTCGGTCGTCTCCCTCACCGCCGGCGCCGCACACCGCCGCGCCCGCGACTTCGTCCCCTGGTCCGCCCTCGCCGGCCTCGCCTGGGCCACGTACAGCGTCGCCCTCGGCTACTTCGGCGCCCACTGGCTGGGCACGACCTGGCTCGCCACGGGCGTGTCCGTCCTGGCACTGTTCGCGGCCGGCGCGGCGGCGACGTACCTGATGCGCCGACGGCCGGAGCCCGGCGAGACGGCGTAACCCGCCTCGCCCTCTCCTAACCCGCCTGCCGAGCCGTCTGCCCCCGCACCTCCAACCCGGCCAACAACTCCGCCGTCGCCTCGGCGATCACCTCGACGGCGCGGTCGAAGACCTCCCGGTTGTGCGCGGCCGGCGCCCGGAACCCGGAGACCTTCCGCACGTACTGCAGGGCGGCAGCCCGAATCTCAGCCTCGGTGGCCTCCTCGGGCAACACCGGCGGACGTAGCGTCTTGATACTGCGGCACATGGGTCCAGTGCATCACAACTGCCGACGCAGCTGCGGGCAGTCGTGCCGCTGGGACGGACCGCCGTCTCCGCCGACACCCACCCCACGTCTCCCGTCTCACACTCCGAATCCGCTATACCCCTCCCCCACCCCGCCTGAGATGATCCACTCCGAGGCGGCCACCTCCCCGGGGCCGACCACCGAGAGGAGCCATACTCCATGGCGCACGACAAGCTCACCGTCGCGGTCCTGGGCCCCGGAGGCGTGGGAGGCCTGCTCGCCGCCCTCCTCGCCCGCACCGGGCACCGTGTGATCTGCCTGGCCGGCGAGGCCACCACCGACACCCTGCGCACCACCGGCATCCGCGTCCGCAGCCCCCGGTTCGGCGACTTCGCCGCCGACGTCGAAGCGGCCACCGAACTGCGCGAACCGGTCGACGTCTGCCTGATCACCGTCAAGCACACGGCCCTGGACGCCGCGCTCGCCCGCGTCCCGGTCAGCGTCCTGGGCGACGGCCTGATCGTCCCCTTCCTGAACGGCGTCGAACACCCCTCCTTCCTCCGCTCCCGCTACCGCCCCGACCAGGTCGCCCCTGCCGTCGTCCGCGTGGAGTCGACCCGCGTCGCCCCCGGCGTGATCGAGCACACCAGCCCCTTCGCCGAGGTCGACCTGACCGGCGACCCCGTATCTCGCGAGCGTCTCGACACGCCGGCAGCGGCGTTCGCGGCCGCCGGCCCCACCACCCGTGTCCTGGAGGACGAGGCGGCGGCCCTGTGGGCGAAGATGTCGTTCCTCGCGCCCTTCGCGCTGCTCACCACCCGTTACGCCCTCCCCCTGGGCGACGTACGCTCCCGGCACCGCGACGAGTTGACGGCCCTGGTGGCGGAGACGGCCGCGGTGAGCCGTGCCTGCGGCGGCCCGGCCGACCCCGGCCAGGCCCTCGCCCGCTACGACGCCTTCCCGCCGGGCACCAAGTCCTCCATGCAACGCGACGCCGAAGCGGGCCGCCCGCTCGAACTGGACGCCATCGGCGGCGCATTGCTCCGCGCGGCCGAACGCCACGGCGTACCCACCCCCGTGACGGCACGGCTGGTCCGGGAGCTGAAGGACGCCGGCCACTGACAGGACCTCCGGCGGAGGTCGTCATCCACGCGCGGCGGCAGCAGCTCCACCGCCCTGCTCGCCGGCTTCGTCGTCGAGCCGGTCGACGAGGATCATCGCCACATCGTCCGCCAGGCGGCCCCCGGTGTGGCGGATCAACGCCTTGTGCAGTTCGTGCAGGAACTCTGCCGGGGTGGTGGTGCCTGCGCCCATGCGCTCCATGGCCTCCCGCAGGTCGAAGAAGTCGCCGTCGCGGTTGCGGGCCTCGATCACGCCGTCGGTGTACAGCAGCAGACGGTCGCCGGGAACGAACGGATAGCTCTCCGGCTTCTCGGGAGGGCCGGTGATGAGGTCTTCCAGGCCGAGAGGTGGCTGTGGCGAGGAGGGCATCAGAGCCTGGACCCTGCCCTGGTGCAGCAGCAGCGGGGGCGGATGACCCCGGTTGACCAGTTGCACCACGGTGTCGTCCGGCACCTGGGCCATGAGCGCGGTGATGAATCCCTCCATCAGAGCTTCCTCGTCGTACGCACCGGGCACGGCCGCCTCCCGCCGCAGCGCGTGCGCGCAGTGGTTCATGACCTCCATCAGCTCGTCCTCATAGTGCGCGACCACCCGGAACGCGCCCAGCGCCCTCGCGACCGCGCGCATGGCGTTCAGTCCCTTGCCCCGGACGTCCCCCACGATCATCCGGACGCCGTAGCGCGTCTGCACGGCCTCGTACAGATCACCGCCGACCTGTGCCCCCGGTCCCGGCCGCGAGGCACAGACTGGCCGCCCGCAGAGGGCCCAGGCGCTCGGGGACGGGCCGAAGTATGACCTCCTGTGCTGCCACGGCGATCCGGCGAACCTGGTCGAACTCGCTCCGCCTGTACGCACGCACGGCGCTGCTCGTGATGAAGCTGGCCAGGGAGATCAGGGTAAGAGCCAGGAAGTTGGTATAGACCTGAAGCGTGCCCCAGGCCTGGTTATAGGTAGCGGTGGTCACGCTGATCACCAGAACCAGAGTCGCCGCCGAGACGGTGCCCTTGGGGCCGATCGTCACGGCGGCCAGCGCCGGCGTCGCGACGAGCAGGGGGCCGGTGTAGATGAAGTGGGCGGGGGTGAGTTCGATGACCAGCACGCCCAGCGCGATGACGAAGGGCAACCACCTCGTGAGTGTGAGGAGTACCCGGCTGTGGCCGCCTGCTCCCGGTCGAGGAGGAGGGCGGAGGAGCGACCGCATGGGTAAAGCCTGCCTCGCCGAAGTTGAACTCTCCACTTCAACGCCCTTGCGCCAGGTCAGGCGCCCAGTCCCACCCGTCGTGACTGAGCACTGCAGGGAACATGCAGCAGCCTGGGCGCTCAGGCACACCCGTTGTGACTGAGCGCTTCAGTCGGCCACTCTGAGCGCGTTGGTCGGCCGGGAGGATGCGCCCGTTCGGGAGGTCTCACTGAGCGTCGAACAGGCCGTGAGTGGGTGAGGCAGCCTGGCTGATTTCGGGGTGGCTCGCGGAGGCATGCGCGCATCCGGGCTCGGATGGTGTACGCCGGTTCGGCAGGTTGCTCATGGTCCTGACCCTGCCGCCTCGACCACCGCCTCTCCGGTACGGGTGCGTGCGTACAGCACCTGCCGCCCGGCTCGGTGAGCGCTGACCAGGCCCGCTGTCCGCAGGGCCGTCAAATGTTGGGAGACACCGCCGGGGGTGAGTCCGGTGCGGTGGGCAAGCTCGGTGGTCGAGGCGGGAGCGCCCAACTCGGCCAGCAGCAGGGCGCGCGAGCGGCCCATCACCCCCGCGAGTGCGTCGGAGACGGGCGCCGGACGGGACTGCCACAGGGTGCCGACGCCCCGCGGGGGGTAGCGCAGCGAAGGCTGCCACGGCTCGCCCAGCACCGAGAATATGCGCGGCCATACGAACGCCGAGGGCACCAGCAACAGGCCTCGGCCGTCCAGTCGGCGAGGGCCGCGCACCGTGCGGTGAGCCAGTTGCAGGGTTCCGCCTGCCCAGGCGACCTGCGGGTCCAAGTCGGCGAACAGGTGCTGTGCGCCGCCGTCTGCCAACCGGCCCGCGCGATAGCGGATGTCGCTCTCCAGGAGGGTGAGGATCCGGGGCCAGTACGGGGCGAGCGCCAGTTCCCAGTACGCCTCGATCACCTCTGCCAGACGGCCGAGCTCCGCTGCCGGGTCCGCATGCAGGGCCGCCATGCGCGCGGCCGGCACCGCCGACGTCGTCCTCAGCAGCTCCGGCGGGGTGGCCCGCAGCGTCGCCAGCTCCACGGCGAGCGAGGGCAGCGGAGTCGTGGGCGGCGGGCAGAGGAACGACGGGATGCTTCCCGTCCACGGCGACCGGGACGGCACCGGGACCAGATCGAACAGCACGCCGAGGTCGAGGCCGGCGGCGAGCCGTGGACGGACACGCTCCGTCCACGTGCGGTGCAGGCCCTGCTCGTCGGCGCCCTTGAGCACCCGCACGCTCGCCACCACTTCCCACAGCGGGGACAGCGCAAAGCGCGTGCGGGCCACGTCCTCCATGCCGAACTCGATCTCGATCATTTAGATGAGGCTAAATCATTAGGCGGAGCCGCGGCCCGCCCCGCACCGTACGCGCATGACCCCACACCCCGGATCTCCGTGGCGCCTACGCGGTTTCCGCACGCTCTTCACCGCAAGCGCCCTCAGCCATCTCGGCACCAACATCGGATACGTGGCCATCCCGCTGCTGGCCGTCACCGTCCTGGACGCGGGTCCTGGTCAGGCCGGCGGACTGGCCGCGCTCTCCACCGCCGCCTTCCTGATCATCGGGCTGCCCGCGGGGGCCTGGGTGGACCGACTGCCCGGCCGCCGGGTCCTCGTCGCCGCCGACGCTGCGCGAGCCGCGCTGCTCGCCTCGGTACCCGTCGCCTGGTGGCTGGATGCGCTGTCACTGCCCCAGCTGTACGCGGTCGTGCTGCTGAACGGGTGCGCCACCGTCTTCTTCGACGTCGGCTCGCAGAGCATCCTGCCGGAACTCGTCGGCCGCGAGCGCCTGGTTACGGCCAATGCCGCGGTGGTGAGCCTGATGGCCGGAGCCAACATCGCCGGCCGCGGCGCCGGCGGTTTCCTGGTGCAGTTGCTCACGGCTCCGGTGGCCATCCTGGGAGCGGCCATCGCCTACTTGGCCTCTGCCGCAGGTCTCACGGGTGTGCGCCACCGGAGCGCACGCGCCGCGGCGCCGACCGGGCGACGGCGGCTGCGGGCCGAGATCGCGGAGGGGTTGCGCCACGTCTTCGGCAGCAAGGAGCTGCGTGCGCTGGCGCTCACCGCGACGCTCACCAACCTCGGCGCACAGATGATCAATGCCGTGCTGCCGGTGCTGTTCATCCGCGACCTGGGCCTGCCAGCCGGGGTACTGGGCCTGTATTGGGCGGCCGGTGGACTGGGCATCCTGCTCGGCGCCGGCAGCGCCCGCCGCCTTGCCGCCCGCTTCGGCCACGGCCGCGCCCTGGGGCTTGCCGGGCTGTGGTTCGCCCCTGCCGGGCTGGCCGTCGCCCTGGCCGGGCGCGGGCCCTGGCTGTGGGTGGCCACTGCCGGCTGGCTGGCAGCCACGACGAAGACGGGGGTGGACAACGTGCTCGGCGTCAGCCTGCGCCAGCGCCTGACCCCGGACGCATTGCTGGGCCGAATGAATGCGACCTTCCGCTTCCTGCTCACCGGCGCCCTCGCCGTCGGTTCCGCGCTGGGCGGACTGATCGGTGAAACCACAGGCGTACGCGTGGCTGTGTGGGCGGGAGCGGTGTGCCTGGCAGGCGCTTTCCTCCCGGTCCTCTGTTCCCCCGTGCGCACGATGCGGGAGCTCCCACCAGCACCCGCCTCCCAGCCACCACGCCCCGCGTCACCGACAGCCACCTCGCAGTCCTGACCGAAATGGCACCAGGCTCTGCGACTTTCCTCCAGAAGAACGCCACTGCCCACGAGGCGCGGCATCCGCTTTCCCAGGAACTGGCCAACTAGAGCGCTCAGCGCGCCGAACCAGAGTTTCAGTGGGACGTGCGCGACCTTCGCCCGGCTCATCGCGGTGGCCGGATGAGCTGCCCACGGTGTGGCGTGCGGCCCGGCAGAGGGAGGCGTTGCGCGCCCGGTCAAGCGCCGTCGATGCGGTCGAGCAGCGCCCGAGCCTCGACGGTGCGGCGATGGTCCGGGCCGAAGGAGGCCAGGCAGGCGTCGTGAGCGGCTGCGGCCCGGAGGCGGGCCTCGGTACCGCGGCCCAGCCCCAGGAGGGCGGTGGCCACGGCCAGCTCGACGGCGCCGGTCTCCGGGCGGCGCTGCTCCTCGGGCAGACTGCGGCGCAGTTCGTCGGCGCGCTCCGCCTCGGCGAGAGCCTCCTCGTGGCGGGCCTGGCCGTTGAGGCTGCGGGCCAGGCCGAGCCGCAGGACCAGGGAGAACCGGTCCGGTACGCGATGGGCGGCCAGGGCCTCGCAGGCGAGCGCCTCGGCCTCCGGGTGGCGTCCCTGCGCGTTGAGGGCGAAGATCAGTCCGTTGCGGGCGGCCGCCGCTATGAGCGGCATCTCCGGCCCTGTGCCGCGGGTCGCGGCCCGGCCGACGGCCGCACACTCTGCCTCGCACTCGGCGTGCCGGGCGAGCACGGTCAGCGCCTGGGCGCGGTCCGAGCGCAGCTTCAGGGTCTGCGGGTGTTCGGCTCCGAAGATCCTGCCGAAGACCGGCAGCACTGCGTCGTATGCGGCGAGGGCCTCGGCGTGGCGGCCCTGGGCGCCCGTGGCGAGCGCGGCGATGCTCAGCGCCAGCGGTGCGTACATGTCGTCGCGCGGCCGCGACCGGGCCGCGGCCACGGCGCGGGCCTCGGCCTCCGCCTCGGCATAGCGCCCGGCCTCGTACAGGGCCATGGCCTGGGACACAGGGGATCTCGTCATCCGCCCGGCGTCGTTTCGGCCGCGCGGCCGGAAGAGTTTCATGGCCGGAGCATACGGATGCTGCGCACGCCGTTTGGCGAAGGGGCGAGAGCTGGTCGGCGGCCCCTGATGTCCCGGGGTCAGGCGAGCAGTGCGAACTCTCACCACACCGCTGCGAAGCGAGGCGTTGAACAACAAGCTGAGCGCCAGAGTGGCCAACTGAGATGCGCAGTGGCCAACTAGCGTGCTCAGTCACACCCGTTCGCATGAACCACGGGAAGGAACTCGCCACCCAAAATCGAACAGGCGTAGCATTGCGGCGTGGCTACGACCTATGACTTCCCTAGCGACCTCCGCGCCGGTCAGGAGGAGCTGCATCAGGTCCGGGCCGAGTTGTCGGCCCTGCTGAAGCGGCTCCCCTGGTCGGTCGAGCCCCTGGACGGCTTCAGCGACGCCGGCGGCTGGCGCAAGATCGAACGCCCCGCCTCCCCCGGCTGGACGGCCGACGAACAGGCCGAGGTCGAGAAGCTCCGCCAACGCGAGCACGAACTCGCGATCTTCGTCACCACCCACCGCTACTGGTCGGAACTCACCGGCCCGGACCGCGTCGACGCCCGCGCGAAACTCAAGCACGCGCACGAGACACCACCGGAACCCGAGCGGAAGGAAACCTGAAAACGATCAAGGCCCAGACCCCCGGCTACTTACTGGCTGACCTGGGTCTTCGTCGTGCCCTAACACTGGTGGGCGCGGACAGTTTTGAACCGCCGACATCCGCCTTGTACGGGCGTACGTGATCGGTGGCGGGGACGCCTAGGTGTTCTGAGTCCACGGCTCTAGCGCCACCTCCGGTCAGCGGCGCATCTCGACTTTGTCGAAGCCACGGCGCGGCGGACGAGGCGGCCAACGACACTGACGCGGAGTACCTTCTGGCAGCCGCTTGGCAGGAAGGCGTGACCGTCGCCGGACGCCTTGCTCACGTCATGGTCGCAAACGACCTGAGGGAGCTCGTTGTTGCTTCGGGACGAAGCGGTCGTGTGCCACAGCCGTGTGACATGTGAGCCGGCCCCATTCGACAGCGGGAATTGGCCCCACTTGGCGATCTCTCGGGCACGATCTGTCACTGCGATTTGACCCCACCTGTGTGCTTGGGTGGTGCCCCGTCCAGCTGGCATGGCGGTGATAATCGGGTCGCCGCCGGTCGGGCCCCGCTGATAGACAGATGCGATGGAGGACGACGACTCGCATGGGTTCCAGGCAGGGCAATCGGGGCTGATCGTGAGAGTCCCCCGGCCTACAGCCTCGGCCCAGGCCTGGAGGTCTTCCGTGGTCGCGGTCTGTCGGCCGCCCTCCAGCTTGTACACCTTGGAATGCGGCCAGCCGAGCCGCCGCGCGAGCTGCGTGCCGGTGAGACGGCCTTCCGGGGCCGAGAGGCGTAGTTCCCTCAGACGTTGGCCGAGGGCTTCCCGGGCCTGCTGGTAGTCCGTGCTCACCGGTGCCGGTCTACTCCTTCGTACCGAGCTGCGCCGCGAACTGGTCGTACGGGACGGAGGCGTGGACCGCGGCGTCGCGGACCTGGCAGTACCGCAGCACCTCAGCGGGTTCGGTGATGACCTCCACGTCGTGGAAGACGTCATAGTCGTCGAAGCGGAGGATGGCCACGAGGCGGCTGTCGAACAGCCAGAAGTCCTCTGCGGGCAGGTGTGCCTGTTCGGCGTCCTCGCGCCAGAGGTTGCGTACGTCCTCACCCGTAGCCGCGTTGCACCGCGCATAGCTGAGGAGGAAACGCTGGCCTTCGGTCGGCGGATTGTCGACGACCCGCACCCGCCCGACGTACTTCCCGGCCGTCGTCTGCCGGCGGATGTTCGCGCACCAGTCGCTGTCCAGGTCGCACGGGGCTGTGCCGGTTGCGAGGAACTCCGCGTACCCAGCGTCCTCACGATCGGAGGCGTAGCCGCGTCGCGTCTCCAGGTGCCATGCCGAGTGCTCGAACGTCTCGAAGAGCCGGCCGAACTCGTCGAGGCCGATCAGCTTGGGCACGCGGTCCATCTCCTTGGGCCGTGGTTGACGAGCAGCTCGCGTGGGACAGCCACGGCGACGTCGTCCGGGCCGAGGTGCCGGAGTCGGGCGATGTCCTCAGGGTCGGTGAGCGGCCGCCCCTGAACGATGATTTCACCACTGTCGAGGTCCTCGTGGACCGCCGGGCAGCCGCCGTTCTTGCTGTCGGTGCCGTTGAACCGGAGCCGTCGCGCCATGGTCGCGTCTCCCTCGATGCCGAGTGGTGTTGCCTTCAGCATCACCAGGCCTGATGGTCCGCGCCACCGTGCCTCGGCCCTTTCGCGAGACCAGACGAGAACATCACATGACGGCTGTCAACTCCTCGTACTTACCGTCCTGTTCATGGCCACACCACCTGCGTCGCAAGACATCGACCCCTTCACAGGACCGCGCGGCATGAGCACGAAGCCGATCGCGCGTGCGGCCACGCTCGCGGCGCGGTACGAGGCCGGGGACTCATGGCTCGCCAACTGCTCCCCGCACCCGGACCTCGTACGCAAGGCCTGAAACGCCGAGGAGTTCGCGTCCATCGCATCTGGCGAGCACTGGCTCGTCGCCGAGTCTCGCCTCATACCTGCCATGCCAGCAGCCACGCGCATCCGCGAGGAACAGCGCGGACCCGTGCTCGCCGACGGGGAGTTGGACAGGGCGTGGTGGCTGGTGCCGCTCGACGCTGCCGAGAAGCTGGCCGACGTGCGCCAGCTGGTCGTGCGCCCCGCGGGCTGGTCCTTGCACTGCCCGTCGATGGGCTCGTATGTCGACGGCCGGTTCTGGCTGTGGCGTCCAGATGGCTCGGGCCGGCTCACTGATGCTGCCGTACTCGCCGCGGCGTTCGGGCCGGGAGGGTACCGACTTCCCGCGGAGGCACTCGATGAAGACGCCCACGACGATGGATGAACCGATCACGCTCGGCCTCCCGCTGGACGCGCCCGAGCCTCCCGTCGGCTGCGGGGTGTGCCAGGCCTTGGCCCGTCAGCGGGCCGAGGCTGCCGCCCGGGGCGACCTGTCCCGCGTGTCGGACTGCAACGTGGAGATCCGCAATCACCACGAGCCGCAGCGTCGGAGGTCGCGGTGAGCCGTGCCGGACGGGAGTACAGACACCACGGATCTGGCGCCGGCACTTACAGCGGGTTGGCACCAACGCGCGGTTCAGGCGCACCCAGCAGGCCTACAACGCGTACATCTGCCACACCTCAAGGTGTGACTCCTGCGCTTTCGAGGACGGCCGGTGTCCTGACGCGGAACGGCTCTGGGAGGAGTACCGAGCCACGACCTCGTACTGATCTCCGCCGTCGGCAGCGTCGCGCCTACCGCGTCGGCGGCGGGCGAGTGACCGCCCCTGCATCCCCGTCGGGGGCGGCCACCTCAGCGGACGAAGTCGGCGAGCGGAACGCCGATCGCGTCGGCGATACGGATCAGGGTGTCGAGCTTGGGTGAGGAGTGGCCCTGCTCGATTCGGCTGTAGATGGCGACGTCGATTCCGGACCGGCCGCACACGTCCTGCATGGGACAGGTTGTGGAGCTCGCGGACGCGCCGGATCTGTTGTCCCACCTAGGCCTTCTCTTTCGGATCACTCTCACGGGCGTGCGATAGGTTGCCCGCCATGACTGGACTCGGCCCCATCACCTGGCCACCTGCCCCGATCAAGACCGAGCGGCTCGTGCTCCGCGAGTCCGAGGCCCGGGACCGTGCGGCGTTCATCGAGCTGCTCGCCTCGCCAGAGGTGCACACCTACCTCGGCGGCCCCGGCCGCGTGACGAGCTTGAGCGCGAGACGCCCGGGGTGCCCGAGCGGTGGCCGGGGAGTTTCGTCGTTGATCTCGACGGGGCGATGATCGGCCAGATCCTGCTCAGGAGAGCACCGGAGCACCGTCGCCCGGCTGCCGCGGGGAAGGTCGATCTCGGCTACCTGTTCCTGCCGCGGGCGTGGGGATTCGGGTACGCCGCCGAGGCGTGCGCGGCGGCACTCGACTGGTTGGACGGCGTCCTTCCCGGCGAGCCGGTGGTGCTCGCCACCCAGACCGCCAACGTCAGCTCGATGCGCCTCGCGGCGAAGCTGGGGTTCACCGAGGTAGAGCGGTTCGAGGCATGGGGCGCCGAGCAGTGGCTCGGCATGTGGTCCCCGGTCACGCCGTCCGGTTGAGCCAGGCAGTTTCGTTCGGATCACCGTTCAGCCGCCGCCGGTGCTCTACAGGGTCACGAGGATCTTGCCGGTGTGCGTGTTGGACTCCATCAGCCGGTGCGCGTCGGCGACGCGGTCCAGCCCCTCGAAGGTCTCGGCGATCACGGGCGCCAGCGTGCCGTCGGCCAGTCCCGAGCCGATGTACGCGGCGGCGCGCCGTCGGAAGTCGGCATGCTCCACGAGGGGGCCGTTGTTGTACATGTGCACTGTCTGCGGCCAGTTCAGGCCCAACTGTGCCGGGCGCGGGTCGAGCCAGCCGTACAGCACCGCCGTGCCGCCGGGGGCGAGGGCGTCCCCGAGTGCGGCGAAGCCGGGCCCGCCGATCGCGTCGAAGACGATCTCGGCGCCCTTGCCCCCGGTGATTCGGCGGACCTCCGCGACCAGGTCCTCGGAGTCCGTCGCGATCACATGGGCCGCGCCGAGTTCCAGGAGCCGCTGCCGCTTCCGCGGGCCGCGCGTGGTGGCGATGGGGATGGCGCCGTGCCGCAGGGCCGTCTGGATCGCGGCCGTGCCGACCCCGCTCGACGCGCCGGTGATCACCACATGGTCGCCGGGGGTCATCCCGGCGGTCTCAACCAGCCCTCCGTATGCGGTCGTGTAGGTCAGCCAGGCCGCAGCCGAGGTCACGGCGTCGGCGCCGGCGGGACGGTGCACCACCGACTCCTGCGGCAGCACGGCCCGCTCGGCGTACACGCCGTGGACCCCGAAGTCGAAGTTGGCCGCCGCCATCACCGGATCGCCCGGCGCGAAGCCGCTCACGCCCTCGCCGACCGCCTCGACGACCCCGGCGGCCTCGTAGCCGAGCCGCGAGCCGGGCAGCGTGGGCGGGTAGTAGTAGGTGCCCGCGCGGAAGAGGGCGTCGGCGCGGTTGAGGCCGATCGCGTCCACCCGGAAGAGCACCTCGCCGGGGCCGGGCAGGCCGAGCGGCACGTCCTCGACACGAAGCACCTCGGGGCCGCCGAGTTCATGGAAGAGAACCGCCTTGGTGTGAAGGGAAGTCGTCATGGAGACGACGCTATGCATCGGCCGCGAGACGATCCATGTCGCATTGTCTTCCCTTACTGTCCGATCGTCTCGCGGGCAGCGGGATGACGTACGGTTCGGCGCATGGATGTCCTCAGCGACGCGGTCGCCGCGATGCGCACGGGACGGCCGCACTCCTCCCGTACGGCACAGAACGCTCCGTGGGGCGTGCGGTTCCCCGCCTCGGACGGCGCCGGATTCCACGTCGTACTCCAGGGCGCGGCCTATCTCCTGCGCCCAGGGGAAGCCGCTCCGGTGCCCCTCGGGCCCGGCAACGTGGTCTTCCTGCCCCACGGCTACGGGCACGCTCTGGCCGACCATCCCGACACTCCCCTGGAGGACTTCGCGCTGGAGCCGGACGGGTCCTGGCCGGTGCCGCCCGATCCCGGTCCGGGTCCGGACGCGCACACACTGCTGCTGTGCGGTGCCTACCAGTTGAACCGGTCGCGGGCGCACCCACTGCTCTCGGAGCTGCCTCCGGTCGTCCACGTCCGGGCCGGGATCGGGACGCACCACGGCCTCCGGTCCGCCCTCGACCTGCTGGGCGCGGAACTGGCGGAGCCGCACCCCGGCTCCGACGCGATCGTCTCCGGCCTCCTGGACACGCTGCTGGTGTACCTGCTGCGCACCTGGTGGCTGCGGAAGTCCCAGGAGGGACGGGAGGCGACGGGCTGGGCGGCGGCCTTGCGGGACCCCGCGGTCACCGCCGCACTGCAGGCGATGCACTCCGACCCGGCCCTGCCCTGGACGGTGGAACAGCTGGCCTCCCGTGGCGGCCTGTCCAGGGCCGCATTCGCGCGGCGCTTCACCGCCCTGGTGGGCAGATCGCCCCTGGCCTACCTGACCTGGCTGCGCATGACGACGGCGGGCCGACTGCTGCGCTCGGGTGACACGCCGCTGCGCGTTGTGGCGGAACGCGCGGGCTACACCTCGGAGTTCGCCTTCGCCAAGGCGTTCAAGCGCGAGTACGGCATCCCGCCGGGGCAGTACCGCAAGCGTCCCGCGGCCGCCGCCGGCTCCTAGGCGGTTTCGTCTGGATCATCGTGCGGACGGTTCACAACCCTCGATGGGTGGCTGGTCACCGTGGTCTGCTTCCGCAGGAAAGCACCGCCCCCTGGGGCTGCACCCCGATCGAAGAATTATTTCGATGTTCTACAACCACACAACTTCTCCATGAGTCGTACACGTGCAATCCACGAACGATCCCTCGGGGGGACACGTGAACCAGCAGTACCCGCAGCAGCCGAACCAGCCGCAGCAGCAGTACCCGCAGCAGCCTGGATGGGGCGGCCCTCAGCAGCCGCCTGCCTACTACGGCGCGCCCGCGCCCCAGCCGCCGAAGAAGCGCAGCGTCGGCAAGATCGCCGGGCTCGGCTGCCTCGGCGTCATCGCTCTCGTCGTCATCGCCGGCGTAGCCGCCGGCGGCGGGGACGGTGACTCCACCGACACCAGCAACAAGGACAAGGCCGTCAGCGCCAACGACAACCAGAAGGCTGACGAGGCGAAGGAAGAACCGGCGGAGGAGACCAAGACCCAGGCCGAGCAGTTCCAGGCCTGCGTCGCCAAGAACGGAACGCCCACCGAGAAGGAAGCCGTCAAGCACGTCACGAAGGTCACCGGCGCCGACAAGCGGAACGACATCCTCGACGCGCCCGAGGTGTTCACGGACTTCACCGGTGGACTGGTGGGCCCGCACGCGGGCGAGGGCAAGCTGATCGCGTCCGCGTTCACGTCTTGCTACGAGTCGGACAACGGTCTCGTGACGGTGTACGACAAGGACGGCGAGATCCTCGCCAACGCCAACTACTAACCCCAACCGTCGTGGCCCTGCCCACCCGTGACGGCAGGGCCACGGCCGCCCCCACCCACAGCCCCGTGCGGTGCACCGCCACAATCGTGCTGACCGCCGGGCTCCTCGCCATGGCCGACTGCTCGAAGTCCCAGGCCGAGATCGAGGAAGACTCCTACGCCGCGATCACGGAGAAGTCAAAGGATTCGGCCCCCCGCCCGATCATGGGCGAGGGGCCGAACCTACCGCTTACCTGCGGCTATCCCCTGTGGGCGCGGACGGTTTCGAACCGCCGACACCGCCTTGTAAGGGCGGACGTGGGCGGCGGCATAGGGGCGCAGGTCACTCCGGCTGTTATCGCAGCGCAGGCCAGAGGCGCATCTCGACTGCGGTGAACCGTCGTTGACCGTGGTTGACCGCCCTATGCGGCACGACTGTGGCACGCGCCGACACCCGCTTTAGGAGTTCGATCAAGCGGGCCCAACCGGCTCATTGCACTCGGCAGGTGCGGCCATCACCGTTCGGACTGAGCTGCTGCTGTCTGCCGACGTTGATGTCAGGCGTGGATGTCAGGGGGTGGGATCACCGGCGTACCGGAGATCTGTCGCGCCAACTCATCGACGACCTGAGGAACGACCCGTTGAGCGCCTTCATGTTCCAGTGCCTCGACCAGGGCCTGGCGGACTTCGGCAAACGGCCGTCCGGAGTGAGAAGCGCGGGTCCGGTCGACTGCTCGCTCGATCTTGGCAAGGTGGGCGCCCACGAACGGCATTGCCTTCTCGTACTCGCTGGGGTCGGTAGCCATGGGTTCAGCTGATCAGGAGGGACTGACGGGGGTCAAGGCCGGCGGTAGGCCACCAGCTTGGGAAGCTGTGGACATCTGAGGCCTAATGGGTGCGCTGACCTGGCCGAACGTCCGGTTCGATGCCTCCGTGGGCTCGGCTGCTTTCACCGTGATTCCCCGCTGTTCCCCGCTCGATCTGGTGCGCTTGTGGTGCGCCCTGGTCGCGCAGCATGCAGCGCAACGGGCGCCAGTGGCTGCCTGGGCGGGCCTACAAGTTCACTAAGCCAATCGATCAGCAGCGGGACAACGGCTCCCTCGACCTACCCAGCTTGCGATGGACTCGCCAAAATACTGTCCATGGACCAGGGGGTTGCTGCTGTGTGGGCTGCGGGCGTGGCCGGCTTCGCAAGTGCGGCAGGCGCTGCCGTGGGAGCGGGCTTGACGGCGCGTGGCGCTCGAAGTCAGGTGCTCCAACAGGGCAAGGTCGACTTGAGCAAGCAGCGGAGAGAGGAGTTCAAGCAGAACTGCACAGCCTTCCAGGCGAAACTCCGCGACGCGCTGTTCGCCCTGGAGGAGTCAGCGGAGGCGCTGCGTGACGCCAACTCAAGCGAAGCGCATAGTCGGCTTCGGAAAGCCATACTGTCGGTCCACACCGGCCACTTTGACCACGTGATGACGTACGCGTCGGGCACCTTGGTGAACATCTCGGCCGAAGCGTTGGATTGGCTCCAAAGCGCCGCCCGCGCCATCGATACTCTCCGCCGGAGCCCTGCCGAAGCTGTGCCTGATTCACCGCCATACCTACATTGGCTCGACCAGCAGCGCGGCTACCTCGGCGCGTACGAGATGTTCTGCAAAGAGGTTCAGCGGGTCACCACTGAAGCATGGCCCGCGTGATCTTTATTCCGGTGGCGGCAGAACCCCAGAGGGATTCGAAGCTGCGCACACGGCTCCGGAGGCCGTCAGCGAATCAGGCAAAGGCCCTGTTCACGGGCGTGGAGATGTAGACGAAGGCGGTTCCTGTCCACAAATAGGTCGTGACTGACGACTGACTGCCGAGCGTCCCGCCAGGGATGCTCCGACGGCATGGACGCAGGCGGCCTCGCCACCGTGTGCGATGCGTCCCCTGTCGCGCACCGCCGAGGAGGGACCCAGACTGAAAACAGGTAGCGATTTCGAGGTCTAGCACGGACAAGCCGTGGAGGAGTCATGACGGCAACGACGTGGAACGACACTCCTGTCGCGATCGAAGGCGATGGTGTGGAGCTGCGGACGCAGGAACTTGGGGGAGGCATGACCGTCGCGTTCGTGCGATTTCCCAAGGGCACGGACATGACACCGGCTGTTACGGGACTGCCCGGAGACATGTGTCAGTGCCCGCACTGGGGCTACCTGTTCAAGGGGCGGTTGAAGATGCGGACAAAGGATGGGGAGGAGATCTACGAGGCGGGGCAGGCCTTCCACTGGTCGCCCGGTCACGTGCCGGAAGCGCTTGAGGACTGCGAGTACATGGACTTCTCGCCGACGAAGGAGTTCAACGAGGTGATCGACCACGTCAAGTCGCAGATGGGGTGACCGCCTATCACCGAGATCCTTGGTGGGAGGGCAGCCGGGAGCCGCATCCAGTCGGCCCGCTGATCGGTTGGGATTTCTCCGCTGGCGCTCCGGCAGGATTCGAACCTGCGACATCCACTTTAGGAGTTCGCTCGGGAGATTGGCCCGCCGCTGGATGTCAGACGTAGATGTCGCGACCCGGTACAGCGAAGCGCGCACGGCTCGGGAGGCCGCTCCGGTCTCTGGGATCGTCGTCGGTCACGGGAACGGCTGTGGCCACTGAGCGGCTGCCTATCCACAAATAGTCCACGGCCGGTGACATCTGCCTTGCAGGTTCCGTCGTACGGCCTTGCCTCTTGATCTCCAATATCGACAGACTCACCGCGATAGGCGAGGCACTGTTGGGGATGCAGTAGACCCTTCGTGGCTGACTTCCGCGGGTGGTATGCGAGACGTACGCAGGCCCCCTGTTCCCGCTCGTGAGGTACGGGAGTAGGGGGCCCTCCTGCTGGCCTCTGAAGGACTACGTCGGCAGTTCGACCACGCCGAGCTGGCTCAGCATGCCGAGGAAGTCCCAGTGCCACCAGCCTTCCCCGACCTTGCCGTCCTCGAACCGGAAGGTCGTGGTGCCGACCATCTCGACCTTCTTGCCAGTGGGCGGCATGCCCCGCAGCTCTCCAGTATTGGTACCCGTCCAGCTCCACCGCGTCACTACACGGTCACCCTCGGCCACCTGATCCTCGATCGTGAACTCGAAGTCCGGAAAGGCCTTGCGGTAACCGAGCGCCTCCTCGCGGATGCCGTCGGCACCACGGGTGTCCTCCTTGTTGGCGATGTCGTGGTCGTGGTAGTCGGCCGCGAACACCTGATTGAAGCCTTCGGGCTCGTCCCTGCCGACGAGCTCCAGGAAGAAGCGGCGGGCCGTCGCCTTGTTGAGCTGTTCGTCCCGCACTACGTCCAGGTCCGTGAAGGTGGGCACCTCGTCGCAGAGCGCGACCATCTCTTCGAAGATCCGGTTGGTCTCCGGGAGGTTGGAGTTCTTCATCGCCTCCTCGTACGAGGGGAACTCGACGATCTCTATGAAGTGGCGCGGCTCGGACCGGTCCTTGCCGATGAGGTCGTGGGTGGCGGTCCTCTTGCCCTTCGTCTGCTCGACCCACGTGTCCATGAGCCGGTTCATCTCGTCGATCCGGTCGGTCTTGCAGTCGATGATCTGCACGAATGTCATGGCGCCTCCCGTAGCGAGCGCCGTTTTCTTCATTTTAGTAGCGAATGTCGGCCTACCGTCGGGTCAGCTGGGGCCGTAGCGTCAGCGTCCCGTAGGGGGATCCCGCAGCGCCCGCCCGGCGCTAGCTCCACCAGCGCCTTGTAACGGGCGTCCGGAATGAACACCGTCCTGCCCGCGCCAGATCCTGCATCGCCGCCGCGACCGCCTTGTCCGCATCCAGCGACATCCACCCGGGATGTTGTCCCCACGTGGACGTCTGATTCGAAAATCCCCTGATTCGAAAATCCCCTGACGTCGCAGCTCAGCCCGCATCCGCTGATTGGAGGGACACTTGATAGCCGAGCATGTTGAGCTGGCTGACCAGGCGCCGCGTCTGGCGGGCCCGGCCGGTTCGTTGCAGGAAGTAGTCCGCTCCGAGGTCGTGGTACTCGGCGTCGTTGGTGAGCATGTGCCAGATCGAGGTCAGGATGGTGTGCCCGAGCGCGACCAGGGCCCGCTTCTTGCCGCGGCGGACGGCGATGCGTTTGTAGCGGGACGCGAGGCAGGTGTCCTTGCTGCGGGCCGCGGCCGTGGCGGCCAGGCCGAGTGCGTTCTTCAGCCACGGGTCGCCCGGGCGGGACTTGCCCGAGGTGTGCTTGCCGGCGGACTCGTGGTTGCCCGGACACATCCCGGCCCACGAGGCCAGGTGGGCGGCCGAGGCGAAGCGGGCCATGTCCGTGCCGATCTCGGCCAGGATCATCTCGGCCGAACGGGTGCTGACACCGGGGATCGTGGTCAGCAGCTCGATCTGGCGCCGAAACGGGGCCAGTTGGCGGGTGATCTCCTCGCTGAGGCGGGCCTCGGTCGCGGTGACCGCGTCGACGCGGTCCAGCATGGTCCGTGCGAGGAAGGCGTGGTGGTCGGTGAACCGGCCGGTCAGCGCCTGGGCGAGGATCTGCCGCTTCGCGCGCATGCCGGCCTTGGCCATCTCGGCGAGGACCTCGGGGTTACGCTCCCCGGCGATCAGGGCCTCCAGCATCGAGCGGGCGGACTTGCCCAGCAGGTCCGAGACGACCGCGGACAGCTTGATCCCGGCGTCCTCCAGCAGCTTCTCCAGCCGCTGGGCTTCGCGCGTGCGCTCGCGGATGACCTCGGTGCGGTAGCGGGTGAGGTCCCGCAGCTGGCGAACGGGACGCGGTGGCACGAACGAGGGTCTGACCAGGCCGTGTTCGACCATCTTGCAGATCCACTCGGAGTCGGCGACGTCGGTCTTGCGGCCGGGGACGTTCTTCATGTGCCGGGCGTTCAGCAACCAGCACTCGATGTCGTTCTCCAGCAGGTAGAACACCGGCTTCCAGTACGAGCCGGTGGCCTCCATACCCACCACGGTGACCTGCTCGGCCAACAGCCAGTCCCGCATGGCCAGCAGGTCACGGGTCATGGTCGAGAAGGTACGGATCTCTTTGCGACGGCGTTTGCCCGGTCCCGGGACGCGGATACAGACCTTCACGTCCGCCTTGCCGATGTCGATTCCGGCGCATCGTTCGTGGACCACGTCCATGCCCCGGCACCCCCTTCACGCGCTGTGCGGCTGCGCGGCAGCCGTCCGGCGGGGACCGCCCAGGCAAAAGAATCTGATTCGCATGCTCGCAGCAACACTTCCGGGTGCCTGACGAAGGATCCCGGCGTCCTACTCAATGTCGGGTTCCGGAGGCACCAAGACTCCGCGACGTCAGCCGGACGGCCGTAGCCCGATTTTCTCCCCTTCGGGGTATCGCTCAATGGCCGGGTCAAGTCGGCGGGGCGCCGTCCTTCGGTTGAGGGCGGTTCCCGCCCGGTGCAGCGTGGAGCGCGGTGCGTAGCGCTTCAAGGTCCGCCCGGGGGAACGGCCGCCCCCACTGGGATGCATAGCCGTCTTCGCCAAGCTCGTAGGCAACCTGGTCGAAGGCGCGAAGTGCAGCCCTCACGAGGGTCGTGATCGTATGGCGGCTGGACCAGAGGACAACACCTGAGCTGTCGGGCTTCAGGGAGTTGCCGGCCCTCAGCAGGTGGATGTCGACGTCAGCCCCTTCACGGCGGAAGAGCCATCGGTAGACCTGCGGCTCGCCCTCGAACTCGGCCCGAGTCTCCGTGTCCATCAGCGCGAGTCTGGTGACGGCGTGCAGGAACTGTTCTGGGCCGTCGGTGACGTACGACGCGAAGACCTCCACCTCGCCCTTGTCATCGGCCACCTTGCAAAATGCCCAGCCGTGATGGCGCAGCGTCCAAGTGATCGTGAGCGGACTCATGGCACCCCCTATGGTGCCTGCACCTTACTGCGCAGGTCAGTGGAGCCTTGATGACCCGTCATGCTGCGGTGGTCGCTCCTGCGGGCGGGGTGGTGGTGAAGGGGCGGTTGTCGCGGAGCAAGGCCCATAAGACGTCGACGCGGCGGCGGGCGAGGGCGATGACCGCTGGGATGTGCTTGTGGCCCTGGGCTCGTTTCTTGAGGTAGTAGGTGCGGTTGGGGCCGTTGCGGATGATGCTGGTCTGGGCGGAGAGGTAGAAGACGCGGCGCAGGCGGCGGCTGTAGCGCTGGGGCCGGTGCAGGTTGCCGGTGCGGCGTCCGGAGTCCTTGGCGACGGGGACCAGGCCGGCGGCGGAGGCGAGATGTCCGGCGTCGGGGTAGGTGGCCAGGTCGCCCGCCGCGACCAGGAACTCCGCGCCCAGGATGGGGCCGATGCCGGGGAGCGACTCGATGACGGCGGCCTGTGGGTGGGTGCGGAAGGCGTCGCGGATCTGCCGGTTGAGTTGCTTGAGCCGGTCGTCCAGGGCCAGCACCTGTCGGGCGAGGTCTGCGGTGATGGCGGCTGCGGTGTCCTGACCGGGCAGCGTGATGTGCTGGGCATGCGCGCCTGGACGGCGGTGGCGGCCACCGTGTCGGGGTGGCGCACGCCTCGGGCGGTGAGCCAGCGGGTCAGGCGGGCTTGGCCGCATCGGCGCAGGGCGGCGGGGGTCTGGTAGCCGGTGAGCAGGATGACGGCGCCCTTGTGGTCGGCGTAGTCGAAGGCCGCTTCCAGGGCCGGGCTGATGCCGGTGAGCACGTCGTGCAGGCGGTTGAGCAGTCGGACCCGGTCGGCGATCAGATCCGAGCGGTGGGTGGTGAGCAGGGCCAGCAGGAGGGCGGACGCGGTGCCGCTGAGGTCAACCGCCCAGCGGGCATCGCTGGTCAGCGACAGGACTTCGCTCAGGCCAGCCAGGATCGCGGCCTCGTCGTTGCTGACTTTCCGGCTCCAGACGGTGGTTCCGGTGTTGTCGATGGCGACCCACCAGTGGTGGGCCTTGCTGGCATCGATACCGCCCCAAAGACGGGGCAACTGGATGGTCATGTGCGTCTCCTCGACCCTCGGACAGCGTGCCGGTTCGGTCCGAGGACACCCCGCCGCCAGCTCCGTAAACAGCGACCGATCCGCACATCTCAATCAGAGGTCAAGGAGTCCCGAAGAACGGGGCGGAGACAGGAGCACAGGCCCGGCCGGGGGCCGGGCCGCGCGCGGCGAGCGGAGCGAGCCGCCTTGATGAAGGTAGGGAAAGTTCTATCCCGCTGGGATGAGGCGCTTGCCGTCGCGGCTTCGGACGTGCGGGCCATTGCCGTCCAAGGCGTCCAGGAGGAGGATTGCGTAGACCTTGGACATGCGCTCACTGACCTCTTCGGGCGTGAGCCAGGCGACGGCCGTCGACTCGCTCGACGTGCGCTCGATGCAGCCGGAGGGCTTGCAGCGGAAGGCCAGGGCGACGATGCCTCGCGTCGTGTTCTTGTCGACCCTAGTGAGTTCATCCACGGCCAGATCAGGAAGGGTGAAGCGGCCCCCGCGCGACCCATCTGGCACGTGAGTGGCACGGCGGCTCCGAGCAGCCACCAAAGATCAAGGCCCAGGTCTCCGGGTACCTACCCGCTGACCTGGGCCTTCGTCGTGTCCTGCAACTGGTGGGCGCGGACGGTTTCGAACCGCCGACATCCGCCTTGTAAGGGCGGCGCTCTACCGCTGAGCTACGCGCCCAGGACGATTCGACAGCCTACCTTGCCCGGGGCACTGTCCTGCAAACGCGTATCGCGGGGCGGGCGGCCCCCGCGTGGGTGTCCCAGGCGGGGGGATAACCCCACCCCGGATTCGGGAGTGGTCCGGATCCCCCGGACGAGGCCCGGTGCCTACGGTCGAGGAGTCGCCTTCCCGGTACCCACAGGCCGGGACCGGGGCGTCTCGCAGTCCGTCTCAGGGGGAGATCCTCATGGCCCGTACCGTTTCCGTTTCCGTTGGCGCTCGTGCGGCCGCCGTCGCCGGCGCCGTCGTGGTCGTCGTCGCAGGGGTCGCCGGCTGCGGTGCTTCGGCCGGGGAAGACACGGACCCCGAGCAGCGGTCCTTCTCGCTGCGGGGTTCCACCCTCACCGTCGACTCCGACGACTCCGCCCTCGAGATCGTCGCCGCGGACGACAACCCGGCGGGCCGTATCGAGGTCACCCGGTGGTTCGAGGGCTCGGTCGTTGCGGGGAGCGATCCCAAGGTGACCTGGTCGATGGAGGACGACCGGCTGGTGCTGCGGCTGAAGTGCTCCGGGTTCATCGCCGACTGCTCGGCCAAGCACCGCATCGAGGTGCCGCGCGGCGTCGACGTCAAGGTCGAGAACGGGGACGGCAGCGTACGGGCCCGCGGCTTCGAGGACGCCCTGAACATCCGTACGGGCGACGGCTCGGTCCGGGTCGAGAAGACGACCGCGGCGCTGAAGGTGCGCAGTGGCGACGGGTCCGTGCACGTCAGCGGCGCCACCGGGCCGGTGGAGCTGCGCACCGCTGATGGCTCCGTCCACGCCGACGTCAGCTCCCGCGAGGTCCGCACCCACACCGGCGACGGCTCGGTCCGGCTCGAACTGGGCGTCGTACCGGACCTGGTGGAGTCCAGCAGCGGCGACGGCTCCGTCACCGTCACGCTGCCCCGGGCCACGTACCGCGTGAGCACCGAGACCGGCGACGGCGCGGTCGACGTGTCCGTGCCCCGCGACGACTCCAGCGACCATGTGGTGTCCGCCCGCACCGGCGACGGCAAAGTCACGGTCCGGACAGCGAACTAACAGGCCCGTGTGTTCGTCCTTAACCGGTGGGAGAATGACACCGGGCAGGGCGGATGACAACACGGGAGAGGGATGTGACGGCGACACCACCTCAGCCGGAATCGCCGTCGATGCCGCGCGCGCACCGCCCTCCGCAGGTCTCCGCCGCGGTCCGTGACGCCCTCACCCTCATGAGCCTGCCCCTGGTCGCCGTCCTCGCGCTGCCGGCCGCGTTCGCCGGTGGCGGCACCCGGCGGTGGTTCGGCGGGCGCGCCGAGAGCCAGCGTGCCGAGGCACAGGCCGCCAAGGACGCCGCCGCGGCTGCCTTCTACGAGCTCGACACCGCCCAGCGTGATCTGCGGATCTCGATCGAGACGATCGCCGCCGTCGACGACTCCCCCGCCGCCCGCCGCGCCGCCGCCGACTTCGAGGCCCTCGGCCACCGCATCGACGAGGCCAGCCACCGCTACATCGAAGCCGTCGACGCCCACGACCTCGACCGCGACGACCTGGAGGCCTCGGCCGCCGGCCGTGCCCGCACCGAGCTGACCCGGGCCAAGGACGAGCTCGGCCGTGTCAAACAGGACCTGGACCGGTTCGCGGACGGGCTCGGTCCGCTGCTCGGCAAGGCCGAGACCCAGCTCGCCCGGCTGGCCCCCGCCGTCGAACGCGCCCGGCAGTCGCTGCTCGCCGCCTCCAACGCCCTTGACACGGTCCGGGGGTCAGGGCTGCGGGCGGACGATCTCGCCGCCCGTCTCGCCGCCCTCGCCCCGGAGCTGACCAAGCTGAACCAGGGCGCCGGACAGCACGGCGTACCCCAGACCCTCGAGCGGGCCGAGCGCGTCGCCCGGGAGGCCGAGGCGATCCGCGCGGAGGCGGAACGGCTGCCGGAGCGGGCCGCCGAGATCGACCACCGGCTGGTCTCCCTGCGCACCCGCGCGCAGGCCCTCACCACCCGGGCCGGTCAGGTGGAGCCGGTGCTGAGCGAACTGCGGCGGCGGTTCACCCTCGCCTGCTGGCAGGACCTCCAGCACGTGCCCGGGCAGGCCGCCGAGACCGTACGGCAGGCCGAGCTGAAGCTGACCGAGGCGCAGGCCGCGCGCGACGCCCAGCGCTGGCCGGACGCGACGGCCCTGCTGTCGACGGCACGGGCACTGCTGAACTCCACCGACGAGGCCGTCTCGGCCGCCGGTGACCGGCTGCAGCGGCTGAACGCCGTGCAGAAGGACCCCGAGCAGGAGATCGAGCGGACCCGGTTCGCGATCCGGGACGCACAGCGGCTGGCCATGGCCGGACGCCACACCCCGGACCCGCGTCACGCCCGCCCGCTGGACGACTCCGTCGGCCGGCTGGAACGGGCGATCGCCACGCTGGACGGCCGCCACCCGGACTACTGGCACTTCCTGACCGAGACGGAGGCGGTGCGGCAGACGGTGGCCAGGGTGGTCGCGCAGATCCGTGAGGAACGCGGGGGCGCCGCCGGTCACTGAGCGGCGGGCCGGCCGCTGACCTGTTGTGGAGCCTGGGTGCGGCTCGGATGCGGCTCGGACGTGTTGCCCGGCGGGGCAGAGCGGGCAGATATTGAAGGGAAAGGGAAGTACGGCCTCCGCTCACGCCCAAGGGAGGCGGACATGGCCACACACGCAGCGCACGGGGGAACACGGCGGCGGATCCGGTTCGACGATCATCTTCCCGTCGACCATCGCCTGAACCAGGTCTACCGCGTCGGCGCGGGTCTGATGGGTCTGGTGCTGATCGCCTTCGGCATCCTCGGCCTGATCGACAGGGTCGGCTTCTTCGACACCCGCGGGGACCAGGTCGCGGGCCTGAACACCAACGGCGCGCTGAGCGTCCTGTCGATCTGCGTGGGGCTGCTGCTCTTCGTCGGCATGGTGATCGGCGGGAACTTCGCCTCGACGCTCAATATGATCGTCGGCGTCGCCTTCATCCTCAGCGGCTTCTTGAACCTGGGGCTGCTGGACACGGACTACAACTTCCTCGCCTTCCGCATCCAGAACGTGCTGTTCAGCTTCGTGTTCGGTGTGGTGCTGATGTTCTTCGGGATGTACGGGAGGGTCGGCTCGGCCCTGCCGCACGACAACCCGTACTGGCGGGCCCGCCATCCCGATCTGGTCGAGCCGGAGCCGCGGGAGCGGGCGCGGGGGGCGGCCGTGGCGCGCGACGAATCCCGGCGGCCGCCGGAGAGTCCCCGTTAACCTGTGCGTATGCCTCGCTATGAGTACCGCTGCCGGACCTGCGGCGACACCTTCGAACTGAGCCGCCCCATGGCCGAGTCCTCCGCCCCGGCCACCTGCCCGACGGGCCACGACGACACGGTGAAGCTGCTGTCGACCGTGGCGGTGGGCGGCTCGGCCACCGCCCCTGCGCCGGCTCCGCGAGCCGGCGGCGGGGGCGGGTGCTGTGGCGGAGGCTGCTGCGGCTGACGGCGTTGCCGGGACGCGGCCGTCACCGCCTACGGCCGCTCCCGGGACGCCCGCAGGAACTCGCGCAGGATGCGCTCCCCGGCCAGCACCCCGCGCTCAGGCAGAGAGGTGATGTCGGGCGCGCTCCACCCGCTGTCGGCCAGCTCACCGTGCCCCGGACGCCAGCCCTTGTCCACCGCGAGCAGCAGGTCGGCGTCGAGGAGGGAGTCGCCCGCGGCGAGCGTGAGGTCGGCGCCGGTGCGGAGGGCTATCTCCCGCATGGCCGCGCTCTTGGTGAGCGGCTTCGGCACGGCGTAGATCTTGCGGCCCTGCAGGGAGACCGTCCAGCCGCGGTTCTCCGCCCACACCGCGAGTTCCTTCACCCAGTCCTCGGGGAGCAGCTCGCGCTCGACGACGAGATAGGCGAAGAGGTCGTCGGCGACCCGGTGCTTGCGCACCCAGACCGGGTCGGCGGTCCTCAGCAGATGTTCCTGCACCTCGGCCAGCGACGCGCACTCGTCGGCCAGGCGAGCCGTCACGCGCGCGTACCAGTCGGGATCCGACACCCCGTCCACCAGCAGGTGCCCGCCGTTCGCGCAGATCGCGTACTTCGGAGTGGGGCCGGGCAGGTTGATGCGGTGGTACTGCTTGCGGGTGCGGGTCGTGGTCGGCACGAAGACCGCGGAGTCGGCGAGGTCCGCGAGCAGTGCCGCCGACGTCTCGGTCATGTACGAGAGCGGCTTGCTCTCATGCACCTCGACGCACAGCAGCCGTGGCGCCCGCGCGTCCGGCATGGTCAGCGACAGGGCCGCTGCGGAGTAGATGAGCGTACGGTCGAGGTCGCTCGCCACCAGCACCGGCATCAGACAGCCACCGCCCTTCCGTCGGCGCCCGTCGCGCCGCGCGTGTACTTGGGATGGATCAGCCCCACGCAGGTGTAGGGGAGCTCGGCGACCTCCTCGACCGGTACCCCGCGCTGCTCGGCCAGCAGCCGGACATGGTCCAGGTCGGGGCCCGCGCCGGCCCGGGCCAGGATCTTCCACGGCACGCGGCGCAGCAGGACCCGCGTGGTCTCGCCGACGCCGGGCTTGACGAGGTTGACGTCGTGGATGCCGTACTCCTCGCTGATGCGCTCGACGGCCGCCCAGCCTTCCCAGGTCGGGGTGCGGTCGGCGGCCAGGAGTTCCTTGACGGCGGCGTCGACCGCGTCCACGGCCTCGTCGAAGCAGGCGGAGACGGCGTCGAGGAAGGCCGTGGAGACGTCGGCGCCGGCGAGTTCGCGGTAGAACTTGGCGCCGTGGAAGTCGTTCGGCCCCACCAGGTCGGCTCGCAGCACGGTGCGCGATATCAGGCCGGACACCGTGGAGTTGAGGCAGGCGGACGGGATGAGGTAGTCCTCGCGGGTGCCGTAGGTCCGGACGCAGGAGCCGGGGTCGGCGAGCACGGCGATCTCCGGGTCGAACCCGGTGACGCCTTCCGCTTCCTCGAACTCGCGCAGCGCCGCGGCCAGTTCGCGGGTGATGGCGCCCTTGCCCGTCCAGCCGTCGACGAAGACGACGTCGCGCGGGTCGTGCCGGGCGGCCAGCCAGCGCAGTGCGTTGGCGTCGATGCCGCGGCCACGCACGATGGACACGGCGTAGTGGGCCAGGTCGAGGCCGTGCCGGTGCTGCGCCCAGCGTCGCATCAGGATGCCGACGGGTGTGCCCGCGCGGGCCAGCGAGACCAGGACCGGGCGCGGGGACCGCTCGGCGAGAACGGTCTCGGTGACCACGCCGACGGCGTGGGCGATGCGCGCCGCGGAGGTCTCCAGGGCCGCGTGGAAGAGCTCCTGGTACTGCTCGCTGGGCTGGTACTCCACCGGCAGGGACTCCGCGTAGTGCGCGCCGCCGCTCTGGATGGCCTCCTCGCGCTCCTCGGTGGGTGCTTCCAGCGTGACGTCCGACAGGTCCTGCAGCAGCCAGCCGACCTCTTCGGGCGCGTACGAGGAGAAGGCGGGGCCGCGAAGGGGCTCGGGCAGCATGGCGGGCCTTTCGGAGGCATGCGCGGCCTCGGGAACGTACGACGGTACGACCGCGAGCAGGACGTGCGGGGTGTGGGCGGCAAGCTGGGTGAGGAGCCCGTCGGGTGCGTGCAGGGCGGGGGTGTCGGCGGTCGAGTCGACGACGGCGACGACGGCGTCGAAACCGCCGCCCGCGACGTTGTAGGCGTAGCGCTCGCCGGGGCCGTCGGCCGGGTTGTCGTGCGCCGGGAAGACCAGGCGGGTGCGTATGGCGTAGCCGGGGTCGTCGACGGCGAGGACGGGCGAGCGGGTCGTGGTGGAGAACCGTATGTCGGCGGGCGGGACGAGGTGTTCCAGCTCGCGGGCGAGGCGCAGCGGCGCGTACATCAGCTCCTCGCAGCCGAGAACCAGCACGCGCCGGGCGCCCGGCGGCAGGGCCTCCGCGAGGCGGGCGCCCATGGCGGGCAGAGCGGCCTCCAGGCGCCTGCGGTGGGCGGCGGTGAAGCCGTGCCGGCCACCGTCGGGCACCCCGGCGGGCCAGCGCAGATCGACCCGAGTGACGGCGTCCGCGGAGCCATGGGCACCCACCGGCCCCGTCTGTTCGTGTTCGGCGACCAGGGCCTGGCCCTTCTCCAGTACGCCGTCCGGCAGGCATACGGTCCCCTGGGCCGTTGCGACGAGGTCCACACGGGCGCCGATTTCGTCCGCGAGCTCCGCGAGGCGGTCCTGGTCGGTGGGCGAGCGCATGTCGACCAGAGCGACGACGACGTACCGGTCGCGGGGATAGCGCTCGTGCAGGGCGCGCACGGTGTTGAGGACGGTGTTGCCGGTGGAGAACTCGTCGTCGACCAGGACCAGTGGGCCGTCTCCGGCGAGCAGTTCCGGGTCCTCGGGGAGCAGCAGATGGGAGGTGGCGTGCGAGTGGGACTCCTCGAAGCCGCCGGCCTGCGCGACGCCGGGCACGGGGCGCCGGGTGGAGTGCAGGTACGGGGCGTGGCCGAGGCCGTCGGCGACCGCGTGGCCGAGCCCGGTGGCCGTCTCCGCGTACCCGACGACGACCGCGGCGCTCGCCCCGGAGTCCCCCAGCAGCTCCCGGACCCTCCGCCCGAGGGCGAACCCGGAGCCGTAGACGACCGACGGGGACTGCGGTACGTGCTTGCCGAGCACGTTCGACACGAGCAGGTGCGCCCGCTTGGGGTTGCGTCGCAGGGCGAGCCCCAGCAGGTCGGCCAGCGTGTCGTCGCCGGCGAGTTCGACCCCGAGCCGCTCGGCGACCCAGGTCCCGGACCAGGTCCCGTTCCCGTCGGCTCGGTTGTCCCCGTTGTTCACTGCCTTGTCCATGCGTTCCTTGTGTTCACCGGTGTTCGGCACCTTGTGTTCGGCGGCTTCAGTGGTTTCGGCGGTTCTCGGCGGTTTCAGCGATTTCGGGGGTTTCGGGCGCTTCGGCGGTGTCCGGCGGCATCAGCCGGGGATTCCCGCGGCCAGCAGTTCCACGAAGCCGATGTCCTCGTTGGCCACGCCGAACACCTCGGCGCGCAGCAGCGTCCGCTCGGCCCAGGCGCGGTGCGGCTTCACCTCGTTCATTTTGTTCGTGTACGCCGACCTCAGCACGCCACCGCCCAGCCGCTCCGGCCGCAGGATGTCCTGGGCGTCGCTGAACTCCTCGTGACTGACCACCGACAGAGCGTGCACCGGCAGCACGTGCGAGGGGTGGATGCAGGTCTTGCCGAGCAGACCGTTGGCCTGATCCAGCGTAATCTCCCGCAGCAGCCCGTCCATGGCGTGCTCGATCAGCGCCTCGCGCAGTTCCTCGGCCTGCCCCTCCAGGAAGGGGCTGCGTCGCAGCTGGGGCTTGAACATGCGCTCCTGCACCCGGAAGTACTCCCACACCGGCCCGGTCACCGTGAATCCGGTGCCGTCGGCCCGTCCCAGCATGTTCACCACGTCGGCGATCACGGAGGCGACGATCTGGACGTCGTAGGCGGTCATGTCGGGGGGTCTGCGCAGCCCGTACGAGGAGCAGAAGTCCGTCACGCCGAGGCGCAGGGCGAGCACGCGGTCGCGGTACTTGTCGACGGCCCGGAAGATGCCCTCCAGTGTCCCGACCCGCGACTCCCGGTACAGCAGCTCGGGCGACTCCAGCACCGGCATGGCGAAAAGCCGCTGCCCGCTCGCCGCCTCTGCGGTGGCCACGGCCTCCAGGAAGGGGATGCCGCGTTCCTCGGTGAACTTCGGCAGTACGAATCCGGACAGCAGCCGGACGGCGGGGCCGAGGCGGCGGACCAGGTCGGGGATCTGCCCGGGCGTGCGGACGCGGATGAACAGCAGGGGCAGATCGTTGTCGTCGGCGCGGCCGGCGAGCTCGGTGAACTGGCGGACGAGGTTCTCCTCGCCCGCGCCGACGTCCGCGTCGTCGATCGAGTCCTCCAGGCACAGCACCATCGAGACCACGCCGCGTCCGGTCTGCTTGACGATGTCGTCGGCGAGCCGAGGTCGCGTCGCCGGGCTGTACAGCGTGGCGCCCAGGGCCGCCGAGAGCAGCCGGGCCGGGGAACCGGCGGTGAAGTCGCACGGCTCCTGATGGAAGAGGCGCTGCCGCACCTCAGGGGCGATGTGCCCGAAATGACGCATAAAGCTCCCCCGTGGTGACTGAGCGGCCGATGTGCCGAATGAAGGTGGCCGGTAATAGTACGTAGAAGGCCATGTCCGGGGTTCCCGTTGGGCATGAATTTCAGGTAACGCAGGGCAAGCAGGGCCATGTCGGCGGCACTGCGGGGCAGTCCTGGATCCCCGACCCCGCGTTGTCGTGACCAGGACGGAGAGGGCAGGATGACCGCATGACGCACGCGATGCTGAAGGGGTCGAACGTCCCGCTCGAAGTCACGACGGTGCGCGCCGTGCTGCGCTGGACGCCCGGGCAGGGGGTCCCGGATGTCGACGCCTCGGCGCTGCTCCTCGGCCCCGACGGTCGTGTGCGTTCCGACGAGGACTTCGTCTTCTACAACCAGCCCCGGCACCCCTCCGGGAAGGTCTGGCGGCTCGGCAAGAAACGGGTCACCGAAGGCCTGACCGACACGATCCAGACAGACCTCTCCGGTGTCGAGTCCGACGTCAACCAGATTCTGCTGGTCGCTTCGGCGGACGGCGTCGCCTTCGACTGCGTACGGTCACTGCGCATTCTGCTGTACGACGCGGCTGCACCCGACGGTGAGCCGCTGGCCTACTTCGACGTCAAGCCGGAGACCGGTGAGGAGACCGCGCTGATCTGCGGTGAGCTGTACCGGCGCGGCGAGGGGTGGAAGTTCCGGGCGCTCGGCGAGGGGTATTCGAACGGGCTCAAGGGGCTGGCGACGGACTTCGGGATCTCGGTGGACGAGTCGGAGGCCGCGCAGGAGCCTGCCCCGGCCGCCGACACCACGTCCGCTCCGGCGCCGCAGCCGGCACCCGAGGTGTCGCGTCCCCTGCCCCCGGAGCAGCCGACGACGGCCGTACCGCCGCAGACCGCGCAGCCTGCGTATGGGTATCCGCAGCAGCAGCCCGCAGCGGCGGCGAGTCAGCCTGCGTACGGCTATCCGCAGCCGACCAGTCAGCCTGCGTACGGCTATCCGCAGCCCGCTCCGGCGACCGCGCAGTCCGGCTACGGATACCCGCCCCCGGTGCCGGTGCCGGCCGCCACCCCGGACCCCGACTTCCGGCTGCCGCCGCAGGGGCCGCAGTTCATCGGGCGCTGAGCGCTCCGCCGGCACTCCGGCACGCGCTCAGCGCTGCGACTTCGTCTTGTGCCCCCGCCCCCACTGCAGCCCCCACCCGTACAGCCGGTCCAGCTCCGCCTGGAAGCCGTACACGAACTTCACCTCGCGGCGGACCCACACCTCGTTCTTGACGTTCTCGATCATCACGACGGCGCAGGAGCGGGCCTGGGGGTGGCGTTCGTCGAGGCCGATCTCGATGCGGGGGCCGTTGCTGGGGTAGAGGGTCACGATGGCGTGGGTGCGGTCGAACGCGGGGGTCTGGTCGTAGATGTAGACGAAGAGCAGGAGGCGTTTGATCGCCTCGCGGTGGTCCAGGTTGACGTAGATCGTCTCGCCCGACGCCGAGCCGAAGCGGTCGTCGCCGCTGAGCTTGACGTAGGGCGGGGCGTTGACGTCACCGAAGTAGCCGCCGAGGGGCTGGACCACGCCCCTGGTGCCGTCCTGGAGCTCGTACAGACACCCCAGGTCGAGGTCGACGTTGACCATGCTCTGGCTGTGGCCCACGACCTCCGGCGGCTTGAGCGCCTTGAACGGGTGCCGCAGCAGACTCTCCCGCTGCGGCCCGCCTATGTCGGAGCTGCGCATCCGCCACGCCAGGTTGATCCGCAGATGCCCGGTCGCCGCCCCCTGTTTGGTGAGCGACACCTGGCTGTGCCGTTTGGTCAGTTCGATCGCGTTGGTGGCCGCGTTGCCCGAGTCGAACTCGGCCGCGCGTCCGCGCCAGAGCCCGTCCAACAAGCCCATTTCCGCCCCCACATTCGCTTGCCCCACACCTGCGCCTGACAGACCGGCGGGGCGGCCGTCGAGGACATCCAGCCGTCCTCAATGACCGCCCCGCACAGAGCGTTCCCCAGGTTCACACCGAGAAACGGCCGCCTACGGCGAGTGAGCCGAAGGGGCGCGTCGGTGTCGAGAGACCGACCGCGCGGAGGCCCGAAGGACTGAGCACGATCGGGCTCTCGACACCGACTTTTGCGCCCCGGAGGCGAACCGAGCCCTTAAAGGCCGGCCGAGACCTCAGTCTTCTCGTCCGAGCCCGCTTTTCCCTCAGCCGCCGCCAGCGCGCGGTTGCGGCGCACCGAGGACCAGAAGGACCAGGCGATCAGGGCGACGCCGATCAAGCCGGTGATGACCTCGTGGATCTCGTACTGGATGGTGACGAGGAGGAGCACGGCGAGAGCACCGATCGCGTAGTGCGCGCCGTGCTCCAGGTAGACGTAGTCGTCGAGGGTGCCCTGGCGGACCAGGTACACGGTCAGCGACCGGACGTACATGGCGCCGACGCCGAGGCCGAGGGCCATCAGCACGATGTCGTTGGTGATGGCGAACGCGCCGATCACACCGTCGAAGGAGAAGGACGCGTCCAGGACCTCGAGGTAGAGGAACATGAAGAACGCGGCCTTGCCGGCCAGCAGGACTATGGGCTTGCCGGTGCGCTTGGCCTTTTCCTCCTCCTCGTGCTCGCGCTCCTCCTCTTCCTCGAGCTTGTCCTCGAAGTAGCCGGAGAGACCGCCGACGATCATGTACGTGATGAGGCCGGCGACACCGGAGAGAAGCACCGTCGCCGACTTGTCCGCGGGCCCGGCGTGCAGATGGGCGTGGGTCGCGAAGGTCATCGAGGTGACCAGCAGGACGATCAGCGCGATGCAGACCGACAGCATGTCGACCTTGCCGAGCTTGGCCAGCGGCCGCTCCAGCCAGGTCAGCCACTTGATCTCCCGGTCCTCGAAGATGAAGTCCAGGAAGATCATCAGCAAGAACATGCCACCGAAGGCCGCGATCGCCGGGTGGGCGTCGGTGACGAGCTCCTGGTAACGGTCCTTGTCGGTCAGCGCGAGGTCGACGGCCTCGATCGGACCGAGCTGTGCACTGACGGCGACGATGACGACGGGGAAGATCAGCCGCATACCGAAGACGGCGATCAGGATGCCGATGGTGAGGAAGATGCGCTGCCAGAAGGCGTTCATCTTCTTCAGGATTCCGGCGTTGACCACTGCGTTGTCGAAGGACAGCGAGATCTCGAGGATGGAGAGGATCGCCACGATGCCGAAGGCGGTCCACCCCCCGTACAAGACCGCCGCGACTAGGCCGAGCGCGGTGACCGCGAACGACCAGCCGAAGGTTTTCAGAACCACTGGCTACCCAATCCCTTGTGTACGGGTATACGGGTCTCCCCCGCGCCGTACCCGGCTTTACGAAACGTTGACCCCAAAGTCTAGAGCGATCCCCCGCAGCCCCGACGCGTACCCCTGTCCTACCGCACGGAACTTCCATTCTCCCTGGTAGCGGTAGACCTCGCCAAAGATCATGGCGGTCTCCGTGGAGGCGTCCTCACTGAGGTCGTAGCGGGCGAGCTCCTGGCCGTCGGCCTGGTTCACCACCCGGATGAAGGCGTTGCTGACCTGGCCGAAGGTCTGGCCACGCTCGTCGGCCAGGTGGATCGAGACCGGGAAGACGATCTTGTCGCACTGGGCGGGCACCTTGGAGAGGTCGATGAGGATCGACTCGTCGTCGCCGTCGCCCTCACCGGTGAGGTTGTCGCCGGTGTGCTCCACCGAGCCGTCCGGGCTCTTGAGCTGGTTGTAGAAGATGAACCACTCGTCGCCCAGCACCCGTCCGCTGCTGCACACCAGGGCGCTGGCGTCGAGGTCGAACGGGGCTCCGGTGGTGGAACGCGCGTCCCAGCCGAGTCCGACCATCACCTGTGTGAGGTTCGGCGCGGCCTTGGACAGGGAGACGTTGCCCCCCTTGGCGAGCGTGACGCCCATGATGCTGGTCCTCCCCTGGGTGCTGCTGCCTGATGTGGTTGTCCTGCGCGTCCGGCGCCGCACGCAAACGCGCGGCGCCGGACAGGACCTTGCGGTGGGGGCGTGGCTCAGACGTTCACGCCGAAGTCCTGCGCGATGCCGCGCAGGCCGGAGGCGTAACCCTGGCCGATGGCGCGGAACTTCCACTCCGCGCCGTGGCGGTACAGCTCGCCGAAGACCATGGCGGTCTCGGTCGAGGCGTCCTCGCTGAGGTCGTACCGCGCGATCTCCGCACCGCCGGCCTGGTTCACGACGCGGATGAACGCGTTGCGGACCTGGCCGAAGGACTGCTGGCGGTTCTCGGCGTCGTAGATCGAGACCGGGAAGGTGATCTTCTCGATCTCCGCCGGGACGGCGGCGAGGTTGACCTTGATCTGCTCGTCGTCGCCCTCGCCCTCACCGGTGAGGTTGTCGCCGGTGTGCTCCACCGAGCCGTCCGGGCTCTTCAGGTTGTTGAAAAAGATGAAGTGCTGGTCACTGCTGACCTTGCCCGAGTTGTTCAGCAGCAGCGCGCTCGCGTCGAGGTCGAAGTCCGTGCCGGTCGTGGTGCGCACGTCCCACCCCAGACCGACGATGACCGCGGTCAGGCCCGGGGCCTCCTTGGTCAGCGATACGTTGCCGCCCTTGCTGAGGCTGACTCCCACGAGTCCCTCCATTGGTGTCCGGGGGCGGGAAGCCCCGTCGTGCGTTGCTATCGGATCAAACGAATCGATCCTAGTGACGGGTTCCCGGCCCTCGTAGGGCCTTGAACCGAAGAATCACAGGGTGTCGAGCGCCTTGACGTACTCGTTCAGGTCGCGGGCGTCCGGGAGCCCGTTGCGGACGGTCCAGCGGACGACGCCGTCCTTGTCGATGACGAAGGTGCCGCGCACCGCGCAACCCTTGTCCTCGTCGAACACGCCGTACGCGCGCGAGGTGGCGCCGTGCGGCCAGAAGTCCGACAGCAGGGGGTACTCCAGGCCCTCCTGCTCGGCGAAGACGCGCAGGGTGTGGATGGAGTCGTTGGAGACGGCGAGCACCTGGGTGTCGCGGTCCTCGAACTTCGGGAGGTTGTCCCGGACCTCGCACAGCTCGCCGGTGCACACGCCGGTGAAGGCGAAGGGGTAGAAGAGCAGGACCACGTTCTTCTCACCGCGGAAGTCCGAGAGCTTCACGTCCCGGCCGTGGTTGTCCTTCAGCTCGAAGTCGGGCGCCTTGTCGCCGACCTGGATCGCCATCGTGCATCCCTTCGGTGGGGCTGTTCGGGTGGACCCACCCTACGCAGAGATCACCGAAGAAGCGCCGGACGGGCTGACCGACCAGCCCGTCCGGCGTTCGAGGACGAGGCCGTTCAGCCCGTCCTGACGTTCAACGAACGGTCACCGCTTGGACTTCGCGGCCTTGGGCGTCGCCAGGCGGCTGCCGCTCCAGTCCTTGCCGACGCTGACGCTCTTGGACGCCGTCAGTCCCGCCGTGGTCGCGGCTTCCGAGATGTCGCTCGGCTCCACGTATCCCGTACGGCCGGTCTTCGGCGTGAGGAGCAGGATCGCGCCGCCTTCCTCGATGTACGTGGTGGCATCCACCAGCGCATCCGTCAGGTCGCCGTCGTCGTCACGGAACCACAGCACGACGGCGTCGGCCACGTCCTCGTAGTCCTCGTCCACCAGATCGCCCTCGATGGCTTCCTCGATGGCCTCGCGGAGCTCCTGGTCGACGTCGTCGTCGTAGCCGATCTCCTGGACCACCTGCCCGGGCTGGAACCCCAGCCTGGCGGCAGGGTTCGTCCGCTCCTCCGCGTGGTCCGCGGTCGCGCTCACGGGTTGCCTCCTGATCATGTCTTGATGAATATCTCAGCCACGCGCGTGCGCGAAGCATTGGCCGTAGTCCACACGGGCGGGGCGGATCGCGCAAGTACCCGGCGGTTCGGGCCGCCTAAACGGTGACGATCCCGGCCGTGTCGCCGCAACTCCAGGCATGGCGCTGTGATCGAGGGTGACACACACCACACCTATCTGCCCCCTTTGTACGTTTGGGAACCGTCCGTGGGTACGAAATTCGCATGGCTTTGCGCCAAGAGCTGACGAACGTCTCGATTACCTCTCGGTAGAGATGACGTTTGCGGTCCCGAGGTACACGATGGGGATCGGTGCAGGCACACAGACGAAAACCGGCCTCAGACAGCCCCCTCTGACAGGTAAGGAACAGCGTGGCTCCCGGATCCGATCGCAATCCGATCATCATTGGCGGCCTTCCGAGTCAGGTTCCTGACTTCGACCCCGAGGAGACCCAGGAGTGGCTCGACTCCCTGGACGCCGCCATCGACGAGCGCGGCCGTGAGCGGGCCCGCTATCTGATGCTGCGGCTGATCGAGCGGGCCCGCGAGAAGCGCGTGGCCGTGCCCGAGATGCGCAGCACGGACTACGTCAACACCATCGCCACCAAGGACGAGCCGTTCTTCCCGGGCAATGAGGAGATCGAGCGCAAGATCCTCAACGCGACCCGCTGGAACGCGGCCGTCATGGTCTCCCGGGCCCAGCGGCCCGGCATCGGAGTCGGCGGCCACATCGCGACGTTCGCGTCCTCCGCCTCCCTCTACGACGTCGGCTTCAACCACTTCTTCCGCGGCAAGGACGAGGGCGACGGCGGCGACCAGGTCTTCTTCCAGGGGCACGCCTCCCCGGGCATCTACGCGCGCGCGTACCTGCTCGACCGCCTCAGCGAGCAGCACCTGGACGGGTTCCGGCAGGAGAAGTCCAAGGCGCCGTACGGGCTGTCCAGCTATCCGCACCCGCGCTCGATGCCGGGCTTCTGGGAGTTCCCGACGGTCTCCATGGGCCTCGGCCCGATCGGCGCGATCTACCAGGCGCGGATGAACCGCTACATGCACGCGCGCGGGATCGCGGACACCTCCAACTCGCACGTATGGGCCTTCCTCGGCGACGGCGAGATGGACGAACCGGAGTCACTCGGCCAGCTGTCCATCGCCGCCCGCGAGGGCCTGGACAACCTCACCTTCGTCGTCAACTGCAACCTGCAGCGCCTGGACGGCCCGGTGCGCGGCAACGGCAAGATCATCCAGGAGCTGGAGTCGGTCTTCCGCGGCGCCGGCTGGAATGTGATCAAGCTGATCTGGGACCGCACCTGGGACCCGCTGCTCGCGCAGGACCGCGACGGTGTGCTGGTCAACAAGATGAACACCACGCCGGACGGCCAGTTCCAGACGTACGCGACCGAGACCGGCGCCTACATCCGCGACCACTTCTTCGGCGACGACCACCGGCTGCGCGCGATGGTCGAGGGCATGACCGACCACCAGATCCTGATGCTGGGCCGCGGCGGCCACGACCACCGCAAGATCTACGCGGCGTTCTCGGCGGCCAAGGCGCACAAGGGGCAGCCGACGGTCATCCTGGCCAAGACGATCAAGGGCTGGACGCTGGGCCCGAACTTCGAGGGCCGCAACGCCACACACCAGATGAAGAAGCTGACGGTCGACGACCTCAAGCGCTTCCGGGACCGCCTCCACCTGCCGATCGCCGACAAGGACCTGGAGTCCGGCCTGCCGCCGTACTACCACCCGGGCCGGGACTCGGAGGAGATCCAGTACATGCACGACCGGCGCAAGGGGCTCGGCGGGTACGTCCCGACGCGGGTCGTGCGGTCGAAGCCGCTGGCGCTGCCGGACGACAAGACGTACGCGACCGTGAAGAAGGGCTCGGGCCAGCAGTCCATCGCGACGACCATGGCCTTTGTCCGGCTCCTCAAGGACCTCATGCGGGACAAGGAGATCGGCAAGCGGTTCGTGCTGATCGCGCCGGACGAGTACCGCACCTTCGGTATGGACTCCTTCTTCCCGAGCGCGAAGATCTACAACCCGCTGGGCCAGCAGTACGAGGCCGTGGACCGGGACCTGCTCCTCGCGTACAAGGAGTCGCCGACCGGGCAGATGCTGCACGACGGCATCTCCGAGGCCGGCTGCACGGCGTCGCTGATCGCGGCGGGTTCGGCGTACGCCACGCACGGCGAGCCGCTCATCCCGGTGTACGTCTTCTACTCGATGTTCGGTTTCCAGCGCACCGGCGACCAGTTCTGGCAGATGGCCGACCAACTGGCGCGCGGTTTCGTCCTGGGCGCGACCGCCGGACGTACGACGCTGACCGGTGAGGGTCTCCAGCACGCGGACGGCCACTCCCAGCTGCTCGCCTCGACGAACCCGGGCTGTGTGGCGTACGACCCGGCGTACTCGTACGAGATCGCGCACATCGTCAAGGACGGTCTGCGCCGGATGTACGGCGGCGACGAGGAGCACCCGCAGGGCGAGGACGTCTTCTACTACCTCACCGTCTACAACGAGCCGATCCAGCACCCGGCCGAACCGGAGAACGTGGACGTCGAGGGCATCCTCAAGGGCGTCTACCGGCTCAGCGAGGGCACGTCGGGGTCGATCCCGGCGCAGATCATGGCCTCGGGTGTCGCGGTGCCGTGGGCGGTCGAGGCGCAGCGGATCCTCGCCGAGGAGTGGAACGTGAAGGCCGGCGTCTGGTCGGCGACCTCCTGGAACGAGCTGCGGCGCGAGGCCGTGGACTGCGAGGAGCACAACCTGCTGCACCCCGAGGAGGAGCAGCGGGTGCCGTACGTGACACGGAAGCTGAACGGCGCGGAGGGGCCGTTCGTGGCCGTGTCCGACTGGATGCGGTCGGTTCCGGACCAGATCGCGCGGTGGGTGCCGGGCACGTACCAGTCGCTGGGCGCGGACGGCTTCGGCTTCGCCGACACACGCGGTGCGGCGCGGCGGTTCTTCCACATCGACGCGCAGTCGATCGTGGTGGCGGTGCTGGCCGAGCTGGCGAAGGAGGGGAAGGTCGACCGGTCAGTACTGAAGCAGGCGATCGACCGGTACCAGCTCCTCGACGTCGCGGCGGCCGATCCGGGGGTCGCGGGCGGCGACGCGTAAGGCTTTACGGGCCTGCTTCGAGGGCGGTGGGGCTGTGGTTTTCGGCTCTGCCGCCCTCGGGCGTTCGCCGGCCCGGCGGGTTCTTTACGATGCGGACATGAAGGAGCAATCGGCACAGGAACGGTGGGAGCGGCGTACCCAAAACCCGCTGCTGGCGCTGGCCGTCGTGTTCGCCGTCGCTTATGCCGTGCCGATCGTGGACGGCTCGCCGAGCCGGTCGACGACGCTTGCGTGTCTGCTGATCGAGTGGGTGGTGTGGGGGGCGTTCGCGGCGGACTACGTGGTGCGGGTGGTGCTGGCGCGCGATCGCCGGACGTTCGTACGGCGGCACTGGCTGGACCTGTGTGCGGTGATCCTGCCGTTGCTCCAGCCGTTGCGGCTGCTGCGGCTGGTGTCCACGCTGCTGCTGGTGGGGCGGCGGGCGCGGATGGCCACGCAGATCCGGCTGACGACGTATGTGGCCGGGACGGTGATCGGGCTGCTGATGTTCGGGTCGCTGGCCGTGCTGTCGGTGGAGCGGGACGCTCCCGGCGGGAACATCCGGACGCTGGGTGACGCGGTGTGGTGGTCGTTCACGACGATGACGACCGTGGGGTACGGGGATCATGCGCCGACCACCGGGGCGGGGCGGTTGCTCGCGGTGGGGCTGATGCTGTCCGGGATCGCGCTGCTGGGTGTGGTGACGGCGAACATCGCCGCGTGGTTCATCTCCCGGTTCGAGAGGGACGACGTGGAGGAGCGGCGGCAGACGGAGGCGATCGCGGCGTTGACGGAGGAGGTCCGGGCGTTGCGGGCGGAGGTTGCGATGTTGTCCGGGTCGGCGGTTCCGCAACCGGTCGGGGAGGACCAGCGGCGTTGACCGGCTGACCGGCGTTTACGGGGCCTCCGGCGGTGACGCCGGAGGCCCCTCCTCACTCCCCCCGGCTCAGAACATGCCGGTGCCCGGGGTGGTCGCGCCGGACAGCCAGATGATCGCCAGGAGCGTGTCGATGGCGCCCAGGACGACGGCAACCAGGGCCGGTACCGAGCGGGAGCCGGTCCATGTGCGGCCCATGGCCAGCCAGCCGCAGACGATCGCCACCGGGCCGAGGAAGATTCCCAGCACGAAGAAACCGGCGATCGCACAGATGGCACCGATGATTCCGAGCGTCGCGCGATCCGGCCCGGTCCGTGACCACGTCCGGCCACGTGAGCGGGGGTGCCTGCGCGTTCCCTGTCCGAAGCCCGCCATCATCAACTCCCTGGATCATCCGGGCCGTTCGGGTTCGGTAGGGCGAGTACCCGACATGCGCGCCTCAATCAGGTCTGCCGGCGCGCCGCCCCCCTCCAGCAGCGCGCCGCAGCCCCAGGCCGCCCTCCTCGTCGTACGAACTTGCCGCAGGAACATGCCATACGAAGGGCTGGAGCCACTGTGAAGTGCGGCGTGTGCCAGGGGGCGGATTTTTTAGGGTTGTCACTCTGATAGGGGAAACAGGGGCCAGAGAGACCCCTGTTGATCCCGCGTCAGATATGGGCGGCTCCCGCGCCCGCCTCCGCGTTCTCGCCGCGCTTGGTCAGGAAGGCGACCAGGACCGCCACCGCGGCAACTCCGGCGGCGACGAGGGACGCCAGGCTCATGCCGGAGATGAAGGTGTCGTGCGCGACGCCCGTGATCTTCGCGGCGATGGCGTCCGGCGTGCCCGGCGGGACCGGCGCGGCGCCCTGCTGGACCGCCTCGGCGGCCTGCGCCTCCTGGGCCGGGGTGAGTTCCGGAAGGCCCGCGTCCGCCCAGTTGCCGGGGAGGTCGCTGTCGACCTTGGAGGCCATGACGGCGCCCAGGACGGCCGTACCGAGGCTGCCGCCGATCTGCATCGCCGCCTGCTGAAGGCCGCCGGCCACACCGGAGAGCTCCATCGGGGCGTTGCCGACGATGACCTCGGTGGCGCCGACCATGACCGGCGCGAGGCCCAGGCCGAGCAGGGCGAACCAGAGCGACATGATGCCGCTGCCGGTGTCCGTCTCCAGGGTGGACATGCCGTACATGGCGATCGCGGTGAGCGCCATGCCGCCGGCCAGCGGGACGCGCGGGCCGACCTTGGTGATCATCGCGCCGGCGAGCGGCGAGCCGACGATCATCATGCCGGTGAGCGGCAGCAGGTGCAGACCGGCGTCGACGGGGCTCATGCCGTGCACGTTCTGGAGGTAGAACGTCACGAAGAACAGGCCGCCCATGAACGCGATGGCCATCAGGACCATCAGGACGACACCGGCGGACAGCGCGACCGAACGGAACAGGCCCAGCGGGATCAGCGGCTCCCGCACCTTCTTCTCCCAGAGGGCGAAGAGGGCGAAGCCCAGCGCGGACACGCCGATGAAGGTCCACGTCTGTCCGTCGCCCCAGCCCCACTCGGGGGCCTTGATGAGCGCCCAGACCAGGCAGAACATCGCGCCGGACAGCAGGCCGATGCCGAGCAGGTCGAAGGAGCGCGGGGCGTTCTCCGCGCGGTGGTCGTTCAGGATGAGCAGGCCCAGAACGAGGGCGAGGATGCCGACCGGCACGTTGATGTAGAACACCGACTGCCAGCTGACGTGCTCGACCAGGACACCGCCGAGGATCGGGCCGCCGGCCGTGGAGGCACCGATGACCATGCCCCAGATACCGATGGCCATGTTGAGCTTCTCGGCCGGGAAGGTGGCGCGCAGCAGGCCGAGCGCGGCCGGCATCAGCAGGGCGCCGAACAGGCCCTGGAACACACGGAAGGTGATGACCGCGGCGATGGAGTCGGACAGGCCGATGGCACCCGAGGCGGCGGCGAAGCCGACCACGCCGATGAGGAAGGTCTGCCGGTGGCCGAAGCGGTCACCGAGCTTGCCCGCGGTGATCAGGGAGACCGCGAGAGCGAGGAAGTAGGCGTTGGTGATCCACTGGACCTCGGCCCAGCTGGCCTTGAGGTCGGTGGCGATGGCCGGGTTGGCGATGGCCACGATGGTGCCGTCGAGGGCCACCATCATCACGCCCACGGCGACGGTGATCAGGGTGAGCCAGGGATGGCCGCGCAGGCCCTTGGCCGGCGCCGCATCCGACGGGGCTGATGGTGCCTTGTCCCCCGGCCCCGTCTTGTCGATGGTGGTCTGACTAGTCATGTGTTCGAGGTTAGTGTCAGCCTCTGACAGTTGACAAACCAGTTCACAAGTCAGTAACTGTCACGTCACTCCCATATAGCCTGAACTGGGAAAACAGTTCGAGGAAAGGCCTGGTGGACACGGTGAACAGTGCGGGCACGGCATCGGCGCCCCGGCCGGGACTGCGCGAGCTGAAGAAGCGGCGAACCCGGGACGCGCTGCTGCGCACCGCGGTCGAGATGTTCACCACGCGTGGGTACGACCACACGACCGTCGACGACATCGCCGCGGCCGTCGACGTCTCTCCCCGCACCTTCTTCCGCTACTTCTCCGGCAAGGAGGACGCCGCCCTCGCCCTGGAGACGATGACGGTGGCGCACTTCCTCGACGCGGTGCGCGCCCGCCCCGCGCACGAACCGCCGATGGAGGCGATGCGCCGGGCCGTCATGGAGGGGTGGGACACGCTCAGCGCGGTCGTCGAGTCCGTCGCTCCGATCGAGCAGTATCTGCGGATGTACCAGGTGATCGAGTCGACGCCCGTCCTGCTCGCCGCGCATCTGCGCCACTTCGCGGAGACGGAGGAGCAGATGGCGCTGCTGATCGCGGAGCGCGAGGGCCTCGACGTGGACGCCGATCCACGACCGCGGGTGGCGGTGGCCGTCTTCAGCGGGGTGATGCGGGTGACGGAACGTCAGTGGAGCACGGGCCCCGACTTCAGCCTGGCGGCGATGCGCGAACTGACGGCCACCTACCTGGATCAGGTGGGACCGGCACTGGCCGGCAACTGGCGTGCGCCCCAAGGAGCGTGACTTTACCCAAACGTGATCCGTGTCACTCGGTTCACGCGAGACCCTCTCGTTCTCCTAGTGTGTCCTCCCAGTGACTTCCTTCGACACCTCTCCCTCACTCAGCGTCTGGCGCGCACTGCTCGCCCTGGCCGTGGTGTTCGTGATGCTGGCGACCACCGGCTGGACCGCCCTGCGCAGCGGGCGGGCCCAGTCGCCGCTGCAGGCCTCGCTCTCCGCCTGGGAGCACGGCCGTCTCGACGGACACCGGCTGCCGGACCCGGACGCCGCACCCGCCCGGCTGGCCCGCTTCTTCGCCTCGCTCACCGACCGGCAGCGCGCCCACCTCGCCCACCGCTATCCACTGGCGGTCGGCAACATGAACGGCGCCCCCGTCCGGCTGCGTTACCGCGCCAACCGCATCGCGCTCGACCAGGCCCGCAAGGTCGAACTCAAGCGCATGCACGACAACCGGCTCAGTCCCACCGGGCAGCAGGAGGCGGGCCGGCGTATGCACCGCTTCGCGTCGCTCATGCGGGCCGACCGGCACATCCTCGCCTTCGACCCGGTCGGCTCGGGCCGGATCGCCGAGGTCTTCGGCGATCTGACGAAGGCCCAGCGGGTCTCCGTCGTCGTCCCCGGCGTCGACACCGACCTGCTCACCTTCCAGCGCACTCGCCGCAGATACTCGGCGCCGGTCGGCATGGCGAAGTCCCTGTACGCGGCCCAGCGCGCGGCGAGCCTCTCGACCCGCACGGCCGTGATCGCCTGGGCCGACTACACCGCGCCCAGCGGCATCGGCATGGACGCGGCCACCGCGATGCGCGCCGAGGACGGCGCGGTCCGGCTGACCAGGATGGTGCGCGCGCTGCCCGGCCGGGCGCCCGTTTCGCTGTTCTGCCACAGCTACGGCTCCGTGGTGTGCGGGGTCGCCGCGCACACGCTGCCGCGCCGGGTCGCCGACATAGCGGTGGCCGGCAGTCCCGGCATGCGAGCGGCGACGGCCTCGCACCTGCGGACCTCGGCGCACGTGTGGGCGATGCGGGACGCCGACGACTGGATCCAGGACGTGCCGTACATGGAGTTCGGTGGTCTCGGGCACGGCGCCGACCCGGTGTCCACCGCGTTCGGGGCGCGGGTGCTGTCGGCGCGCGGCGCCGAGGGGCACGCCGGCTACTTCGAACCGGGCACGCAGAGCCTCGCCAACTTCGCCGAGATCGGGGTTGGCGCGTACCGCGCGGTGGACTGCGCCGACGATGCCGGCACGTGCCAGGCGGGTTTGTCCGGCACCACCGCGGTCGGACGCGCGTAGAGGCGCAAGAAACTGCGGTCTGCGCAGGGAGGGGACGAAAGAGCGCGTGCCGCATACGATGAGCCGCATGGGTGACGTACTGGCCGGATTTCATGCCGCCTGGGAGTTCGAGTCCGACTCCGTGCTCATCCGTTACGAACGGGGGATTCGAACACCCAAGCTGTTCCAGGCGCTCGGGGAGCGCCGTGTGCCACTGGAGGCTCTGCAGGGGGTGACGCTCTCCCCCGGCCGGCGCGGGACCGTGGTGCTGCGCGCCGAGCTACGGGCGGGCGCCGATCCGCTGATCGACGCTGCCGCGGGCCAACTGAAGGAAGGCAGCGATCCCTATCGTCTGGTGCTGCCTGCCGAACGGGAGACGCTCGCCGAGTACTACGCCGATGAACTACGGGGCCTGCTGACCGAGTCCGGTCCGGCCGAACGCCATCTCGTGGCGGCGCCGGAGCCACCGTTGCAGTTCAAGGCGTACGACGCGAAGGCGTCCTTCGACGGTACGTCCGTCTCCTTCCGGTGGTTCTGGACGGGGGCGTCATCGGCGAAGTGGAAGGCCGGCGACCAGAAGTTCGCGGTCGCCGACCTCAGCGGGGTCGAGTGGCGGTCACCCGAGGTCTTCGAGGGCCATCTGCGGCTGCTGCGGCGCGACGCGCACGATCAGCCTGCGCAGGCTGACCAGGATCCGGCGGCCGTGGTGTTCGGGCTGGGGTACGGGCCTGTGCATGAGTCACTGCCGTTCGCGGCGGCTGTATTGGCTGCGGTTCGCACCGCGGGTCCGGCGGCGGCGGTGGTTGCCGCTCCGCGGCGGGATCCCGCGGACATTGCGGAGCGGATTCGGCATCTTGGGGAGTTGCATCAGGCTGGGTTGGTGACGGATGAGGAGTTCTCCGTGAAGAAGGCGGAGTTGTTGGCTGAGCTTTAGCTTCTGCCGGGTACCTCCGGTGGTGAGGCGCGGCTTGTGGGGGTTGCTCGCGCAGTTCCCCGCGCCCCTTAGGTATCTCCTACTCCCGTCCGGCAGAAGTGAACGTCATGTCTGCGTAGCGGTTGCCTGACACCCTCTCGGCGATCGGGTCCAGGAGAGCCATGTCCTCCTCGCCGAGCACGATCCGCGTCGCCGCCGTGTTCTCCTCCACTCGGGCCGGCTTGCGGGTGCCCGGAATGGGGATGACCGGGAGGTTGTGGACCGTCGACTGTTGCTGGGCCCAGGCCAGGGCGATCTGGCCGAGGGTGGCGCCGTGGGAGGCGGCTACCTTGCGGATCGGCTCCAGGAGCGCTGCGTTGGCCGTCGCGTTGTCGCCGGTGAAGCGGGGCATCTGGCGGCGGAAGTCGTCGGCCGTCAGGTCCTTCTCGGCGCTGGTGAAGGAGCCCGTGAGGAAACCCCGGCCCAGCGGCGAGTACGGCACGAGGGCCACGCCCAGTTCGCGGGCCGTCGGCACCACGCCCGCCTCGATGTCCCGGCTGAACAGCGACCACTCCGACTGCACGGCGGCAATCGGATGCACGGCCTGTGCGGCCCGCAGTTCCGCGCCGGTGACCTCACTCAGGCCGAGGTGCTTGACCTTGCCCTCGCGGACCAGCTCGGCCATCACGCCGACGGTCTCCTCGATCGGCACGTTCACATCGCGGCGGTGCATGTAGTAGAGGTCGATCACGTCGACGTCCAGGCGCCCGAGGCTCGCCTCGACGGCCTGGCGGATGTACGGCGGGTCGTTGCGGATGATCCGCCGGGTCGGGTCGTCCGGCGGGATCGCCAGGGCGAACTTGGTCGCGATGAGCACGTCGTCCCGGTGCGCCTTGAAGAACGGCGACAGGAACCGCTCGTTCTCTCCCTGGCCGTAAGCGTCCGCCGTGTCGTAGAGCGTGACGCCCAGCTCCAGCGCCCGCTCCAGGGTGGCCCGGGACTCCCGCGCGTCGGAGGGGCCGTAGGCGAAGCTTATGCCCATGCAGCCGAGACCCTGCACACCGACCTCGGGGCCGCCGTCGCCGAGTCGTACCGTCGGGATCCTGCTGTCGGTCATCGGGGTGTCTCCGTTTCGCGGACGCGGGTGGCGTCCGTATAGAAACTGATCTTCCGGTCGAGCACGGCCAGGGTGTCCTGGAGTTCGGCGATCCGGGCCTGTACGTCCCGGCGGGTCTCCTCCAGCAACGCGCACCGTTCGCCGTAGGTGCTGTCGCCCGCACGCACCAGCTCCGCGTACCGCACCATGTCGGCGACCGGCATGCCGGTCAGCCGCAGCTTGCCGACGAGGTCGAGCCAGTCCAGGTCGCGGTTGGTGTAGCGGCGCTGACCGGTGTGGGAACGGTCGATGTGGGACATCAGCCCGATCCGCTCGTACCAGCGCAGGGTGTGGGCCGACAGGCCGGTGAAGGCGACGACCTCGCTGATCGTGTACCGGTCCTGGCCGTCGGGGCGCGGATGCCGGCGGGGTGGGGCGGAGCAGATGTCCGTGCGGGTGAGGGCTTCTTCGGTGCGTTCTTCGGTGGCTGCTGCCGTGGTCTGCATCACCGTCATGCGCTCCACGCTATGACCTTGGAGTGCACTCCAGGCAAGCGCAGACGGTAAGAAATCGGCAGGACGTGCCTCGGGTCGGGTGGCTAGCGTGCGGGTCATGAGTCTTGTACGCCGTGCCATGCCCGAAGATGCCCCGGAAGTGCTGCGACTGCGCCAGGTGATGATCGATTCGGTGTTCGCGGCGGACGGGTCCAGAGACTGGCATACGGAGTCCCTGCCGACGCTGCGCGCGCGGCTGGGCGAGCCCGACGGGGACTTCGCGGCGTTCGTGGTCGACCATCCGGAGCGGCCGGGGGCGCTGGCCGCGCTGGTGGCCGGGACGCTGGAGTACCGGATCGGGAAGGCCGGCAATCCGCACGGCAGGATCGGCTTCGTCTTCAGCGTCGCCACCGACCCGGACGCCCGGCGGCGCGGGTACGCGCGCGCCTGCATGGAGGAACTGCTCCAGTGGTTCCGGGAGCGCGGCGCCGGCCAGATCGACCTCACCGCCTCCGCCGAGGCCGAGCCGCTGTACGCCTCGCTGGGCTTCGCGCGGCAGAGGGACCCCTTGATGCGGTTGAAGCTCTGAGGCGCATAGGCTCGATGGCATGTCCTTGAAGAGCTTGGCGTTGATCGACAGCTGGCCGGTTTCTGCTGCTGCGGCGGGTGTCGTGCGGGCGGATGGTGCGGTGCTGGGGCGGCGCGGGGCGGTCGGGGAGCGGTTTGCACTGGCCTCGGTCACCAAGCCGCTCGCGGCGTACGCCGTGCTCGTCGCGTACGAGGAGGGGGCGATCGAGCTCGACGAACCGGCCGGGCCGCCCGGCTCGACGGTCCGTCATCTGCTCGCGCACACCTCCGGGCTGGCCTTCGACGAGCACCGGGTGACGGCCGCGCCCGGGGAACGGCGGCTGTACTCCAACGCCGGGTTCGAGCAGCTCGGGGACCATGTCGCCAAGGCGACGGACATTCCGTTCGCCGAGTATGCGCGGCAGGCGGTGCTGGAGCCGCTGGGCATGACGGGGACCTCGTTGGAAGGGTCTCCGGCGAAGGACGGCGTCTCGACTGTCGACGATCTTGTGCGGTTTGCGGCTGAGGTGCAGGCGCCGCGGCTGCTCGATCCGCGGACGGTTGCTGAGGCGATGACTGTGCAGTATCCGGGGACGAAGGGGGTGCTGCCGGGGTACGGGCATCAGAACCCGAACGACTGGGGGCTCGGTTTCGAGATCCGTGACGGCAAGTCCCCGCACTGGACAGGCTCTTCGTCCTCGCCGCGCACCTTCGGGCACTTCGGGCAGTCGGGTACGTTTCTGTGGATCGACCCGGAGGCGGGGGTTGCCTGCGTTGCGCTGACCGATCGGGCGTTCGGGGCCTGGGCGGTTGAGGCGTGGCCGGTGTTCACGGATGCGGTGCTGGCGGAGTTGCGGGGCTGAGGTCGGCTGGGGCTGGGCGGGGGTGAGGTGCGCAGCCCGGTGCTGACGGGGTGCCGCCCGCGCCCACCCGTGCCGCCCTTGGCGGCACGAATGCCCGCGGACTGACGGCGTGGCGGCGCCCGCGGACTGACGGCGTGGCGGCGCCCGCGGGCCGGCGGGACGGGGCTGTTACGTCATTTCCCAGATCAGCAGTTCCGCCTCCGTCGTCCCCACCCCCTCCACGTCCTTGGCGTCCGTGATGCGGGCCGCGTCGCCCGGGCCCAACGGCTCGGCGTTCAGGGTTACTTCGCCGTGGACCACGTGGACGTAGACGTGTCGGCCGTCGGGGATTGCCGTGCGTTCGCCCGGGGTCAGGCGGCGGACGTGGAGTATCGCGCCGGCTTCCGGGACCGCGTAGGGCGTGGCGTCGGCGATGCCGTGGACGATCTCGTAGGACGGGTCTCCGCCGGGGGTCAGCGGGGCCAGCCACATCTGGACGAAGGTCAGCGGGTGGTCGGCGTCGTTGCGTTCGACGTGGCGGACGCCGGCCGCCGAGCTGAGCCGCTGGACGTCCCCGGCACGGACGACCGTCTCGTGGCCCGCGGAGTCGCGGTGGGTCAGCTCGCCCTCGACCACCCACGTGACGATCTCGGTGTGGCTGTGCGGGTGCTCGTCGAAGCCGGCGCCGGGGGCGAGCCGCTCCTCGTTGCAGGCGATCAGCGCGCCGAAGCGGAGGTTGTCGGGGTCGTAATGGGGGCCGAAGGAGAAGGCGTGCCGGGACACGATGCCGGTCTGCGGGTCGCCGCCGGGGTAGCGCTCTTCGGCGCGCCGTACGTCCATCACGGACACCACCGTAGACCTCACCTGAGACCCGGCGGAGCGCACTCGCGTCCCGATAAGGCAGTCTTGTCCCCGTGCCCGAACCCGAAGCCCGTCACCCCGACGCCCCTGTACCCGGCGTGCATGCGCACGCCGCGACCCTGAAGCGGCTGGAGAAGTCCTCCGGAAGTCTTGCCGCCCAGGCCATCGCGCGGATGGACGAGACGCTGCCGTGGTACCGGGCCATGCCCCCGGAGAACCGTTCCTGGATCGGGCTGGTCGCGCAGGCCGGTATCGCCGCGTTCACCGAGTGGTTCCGGCACCCGGATGCCCCGCAGGCCATCTCCACCGACGTCTTCGGGACCGCGCCACGCGAGCTGACCAGGGCCATCACGCTGCGGCAGACCGTCGAGATGGTGCGCACCACGATCGAAGTGATGGAGAGCGCGATCGACGAGGTCGCCGCCCCCGGCGACGAGAACGTCCTGCGGGAGGCGCTGCTGGTGTACGCGCGTGAGATCGCCTTCGCGACCGCGCAGGTGTACGCCCAGGCCGCCGAGGCACGCGGTGCCTGGGACGCCCGGCTGGAGTCGCTGGTCGTGAACGCCGTGCTGAGCGGCGAGGCCGACGAGGGCGCCGTGTCGCGGGCGGCCGCGCTCGGCTGGAACGCACCCGAGCATGTGTGCGTGGTGCTGGGAACCGCGCCCGACGGTGACTCCGAGCTGACGGTGGAGGCGATCCGGCGGGCGGCACGGCACGCCAAGCTCCAGGTGCTGACGGGCGTGCTCGGGGACCGGCTGGTCGTGATCGCGGGCGGCAGTGACAATCCGCTCGCTGTCGCGAAGTCGCTCATCGGGCCCTTCGCCGCAGGTCCCGTCGTCGCGGGGCCGATCGTGCCCGATCTGCTGGCCGCGACCCGCTCCGCGCAGGCCGCCGCCGCGGGGCTCAAGGCGTGTTCCGCCTGGCAGGACGCGCCACGGCCGGTTCTGGCGGACGACCTGCTTCCGGAACGTGCGATCGCCGGTGACCCGAGCGCACGCGAGCAGCTGGTGGAGGAGATCTACAGACCGCTGGAGGAAGCCGGCTCGGCGCTCCTGGAGACCCTCAGCGTCTATCTGGAGCAGGCGAGCAGCCTCGAAGGAGCGGCCCGGATGCTGTTCGTGCATCCCAACACCGTGCGCTACCGGCTTCGACGTGTGACTGACGTCACCGGTTGGTCGCCATCCGATGTACGTTCCGCGTTCACGTTGCGCATCGCACTGATCCTGGGGCGTCTGGCGGATGGAGATCTCCAGCCCTAGCCTTTTGTCGGGGGCCCACAAAACCCCTTCGTGTTCTTCGTCCTTGTCCCCACGGGCGGCCATGGCCGTCCCCAAGAGAGAGTGTGAGAGTGCTCGTACTCGTCGCTCCCGGCCAGGGCGCCCAGACGCCCGGCTTCCTGACTCCCTGGCTCGAACTGCCCGGTGCCGCCGACCGCGTTGCCGCCTGGTCGGACACCATCGGACTGGACCTCGCCCACTACGGCACGAAGGCCGACGCGGACGAGATCCGCGACACCGCCGTGGCGCAGCCGCTGCTCGTCGCCGCCGGAATCCTCTCGGCCGCGGCACTCGGTGACATCAATGCGGGCGCGGTCGCCGGCCACAGCGTCGGTGAGATCACCGCCGCCGCGTTCGCGGGCGTCCTCGACGACACCGCCGCTCTGACTCTCGTACGCAAGCGGGGTCTGGCCATGGCCGACGCGGCCGCGATCACCGAGACCGGGATGTCGGCGCTGCTCGGCGGCGACCCCGAGGTGTCCGTCGCGCACCTGGAGAAGCTGGGCCTGACCCCGGCGAACGTCAACGGCGCCGGGCAGATCGTGGCCGCGGGCACCCTGGAGCAGCTCGCCGCGCTGAACGAGGACAAGCCCGAGGGCGTCCGCAAGGTCGTCCCGCTGAAGGTGGCCGGCGCGTTCCACACCCACCACATGGCGCCCGCGGTCGACACGCTGGCCGAGGCCGCCAAGGCGCTCACGCCCGCCGACCCGAAGATCCGTTACGTCTCGAACAAGGACGGCCGGACGGTCGCCTCCGGCGCCGAGGTCGTCGAGCGGCTGGTCGGTCAGGTCGCCAACCCGGTCCGCTGGGACCGGTGCATGGAGACGTTCCAGGAGCTCGGCGTCACCGCCCTGCTCGAGGTGTGCCCCGGCGGTACGCTCACCGGTCTCGCCAAGCGGGCCCTGCCCGGCGTCAAGACGCTGGCCCTGAAGACCCCCGACGACCTCGACGCGGCCCGCGAGCTCATCACCGCTGCGTCTGATCCTGCTGCTGACGCAGCGGGCGCCTGACCCCCTGAAGGAGCCCGACCGAACATGCCGAAGATCAAGCCCAGCAAGGGCGCCCCGTACGCGCGCATCCTCGGCGTGGGCGGGTACCGGCCCACCCGAGTCGTGCCGAACGAGGTGATCCTCGAGAAGATCGACTCGTCGGACGAGTGGATCCGTTCGCGCTCCGGCATCGAGACGAGGCACTGGGCGAACGCCGAGGAGACCGTCGCCGCGATGTCGGTCGAGGCGTCCGGCAAGGCGATCGCCGACGCCGGTATCGCCGCCGAGCAGATCGGCGCGGTGATCGTCTCGACCGTCACCCACTTCAAGCAGACCCCGGCCGTGGCCACCGAGATCGCCGACAAGCTCGGCACGGCCAAGGCCGCCGCGTTCGACATCTCGGCCGGCTGCGCGGGCTTCGGCTACGGCCTGACCCTCGCCAAGGGCATGATCGTCGAGGGCTCCGCGGAGTACGTCCTCGTCATCGGCGTGGAGCGGCTGAGCGACCTGACCGATCTGGAGGACCGGGCGACGGCCTTCCTGTTCGGCGACGGTGCGGGCGCGGTCGTCGTGGGCCCGTCCACCGAGCCCGGGATCGGCCCGACCGTCTGGGGCTCGGAGGGCGACAAGTCCGAGACCATCAAGCAGACCGTGCCCTGGACCGACTACCGCGAGGGCGAGGTCGAGCGGTTTCCTGCGATCACGCAGGAGGGCCAGGCGGTGTTCCGCTGGGCCGTGTTCGAGATGGCGAAGGTCGCCAAGGAGGCCCTGGACGCCGCCGGACTTTCGCCGGACGAACTGGATGTCTTCATTCCGCACCAGGCGAACGAGCGGATCATCGACTCGATGGTGAAGACACTCAAGCTGCCGGAGAGCGTCACGGTCGCCCGTGACGTGCGCACCACCGGCAACACCTCGGCCGCCTCGATTCCGCTCGCGATGGAGCGGCTCCTGGCGACCGGCGAGGCGAAGAGCGGCGACACCGCGCTCGTCATCGGATTCGGGGCGGGTCTCGTTTACGCCGCCACTGTCGTTACCCTCCCCTAGGCACTCCGTGCCGGATCGTGCCGATCCGGTGCGGGCACTGCAAGCACCTGCCGCTCACGCGGTGGGCGCCACACCCTCTGGAACATCTACGAAGGAGCGCCTGACATGGCCGCCACTCAGGAAGAGATCGTCGCCGGTCTCGCGGAGATCGTGAACGAGATCGCCGGCATCCCGGTTGAGGACGTCCAGCTGGACAAGTCCTTCACCGACGACCTGGACGTCGACTCGCTGTCCATGGTCGAGGTCGTCGTCGCCGCCGAAGAGCGCTTCGACGTCAAGATCCCGGACGACGACGTCAAGAACCTCAAGACCGTGGGCGACGCGACCAACTACATCCTCAAGCACCAGGCCTGAGGCACCCCTTAGGCCGGGAGCTGCCGGCCCCGCCACCCGGCGGTGGCGCCGCTGAATCCTCGTATCCGTTGGAGAAAGAATTCCCGTGAGCCCGACCAATCGCACTGTGGTCGTCACCGGTATCGGCGCAACCACACCGCTGGGTGGCGACGCAGCCTCTACTTGGGAGGGCCTGGTCGCCGGACGTTCCGGCGTCAAGGCCCTGGAGCAGGACTGGGCCGCCGACCAGGCGGTCCGTATCGCCGCGCCGGTCGCGGTGGAACCGACCGAGACCATCCCCCGGCCGCAGGCCCGCCGCCTGGACCGCTCGGCGCAGTTCGCGCTGATCGCCGCTCAGGAAGCCTGGGCCGACGCCGGTTTCACCGCAAAGGCCGGTGAGGACGCAACCGTCGACCCGGACCGGCTCGGTGCGGTCATCGCGTCCGGCATCGGCGGTGTCACGACCCTGCTCGACCAGTACGACGTGCTCAAGGAGAAGGGCGTCCGCCGCGTCTCCCCGCACACCGTCCCCATGCTGATGCCGAACAGCCCGTCCGCGAACGTGGGTCTGGCCGTGGGCGCCCGGGCGGGCGTGCACACGCCGGTCTCCGCGTGCGCGTCGGGCGCCGAGGCCATCGGCTACGCCATCGAGATGATCCGCACCGGCCGCGCCGACATCGTCGTCGCGGGTGGCACGGAGGCGGCGATCCATCCGCTGCCCATCGCCGCGTTCGGCAACATGATGGCGATGTCCAAGAACAACGAGAACCCGCAGGGCGCCTCCCGTCCGTACGACGTGGCCCGTGACGGCTTCGTCCTCGGTGAGGGCGCCGGCGTGGTCGTCCTGGAGTCCGCCGAGCACGCCGCGAAGCGCGGTGCGCGCGTCTACGCGGAGGCGGTCGGGCAGGGCATCTCCGCCGACAGTCACGACATCGTGCAGCCCGAGCCGGAGGGGCGCGGTATCGCGCACGCCCTGCAGAACCTGCTCGAGAGGACCGACCTCGACCCGGCCGAGATCATGCACGTCAACGCGCACGCGACGTCGACGCCGGCCGGTGACATCGCCGAGCTGAAGGCGCTGCGGAAGGTGTTCGGTGACGACGCCGACCACATCGCGGTGTCCGCGACGAAGTCGATGACCGGGCATCTGCTGGGTGGTGCGGGCGGGGTCGAGACGGTTGCGACCGTGCTCGCCCTGTACCACCGGGTTGCTCCGCCGACCATCAACGTGGAGAACATCGACCCGGAGGCCGAGGCCAACGCCGACGTGGTCCGCGGCGAGGCGCGCAAGCTGCCCGTCGAGGGCAGGATCGCCGCGCTGAACGACTCGTTCGGGTTCGGCGGTCACAACGTGGTACTGGCGTTCCGGACGGTCTGACGGCCTGTCCTACGAGCGTAAAGGGCCCCCACCAGCCGGTGGGGGCCCTTCGTACGTGTGGGGCAGGGAATCACACCACCTGATGCAGCCAGCGGACCGGCGCCCCCTCGCCCGCGTACCTGAACGGCTCCAGCTCGTCGTCCCACGGCTTCCCGAGGAGCTTGGACAGTTCGGCCTCCAGCTCCGTCTCCCCTCGCTGACTGCGGAGCAGCGCCGCGCGCAGGCGGTCCTCGGGGATCAGGATGTCGCCGTGGATGCCGGTGACGGCGTGGAAGATGCCGAGGTCGGGGGTGCAGCTGTAGCGCTCGCCCTCGGCGGTCGGGCAGGGCTCGGCGGTGACCTCGAAGCGGAGGAGATGCCAGCCCCGTAGCGCGGAGGCGAGTTTGGAGGCCGTGCCGGCCTCGCCCTGCCAGGAGAACTCCGAGCGCCAGGTGCCGGGCGCGGCGGGCTGCCGGATCCAGTCGAGGTTGACGCGTGTGCCGAGCACCCCGGCGACGGCCCACTCGACATGCGGGCACAGCGCGCGCGGCGCGGAGTGCACGTACAGGACTCCACGTGTCGTCACCGGGACCTCCGGGCAGAGCGGGCATGGTGCGTTCGGGCGGGGCGGTGGTGGCTGTCGGCCACGTTGATGGCGAGGCTACCGTGCGGCGGCGCAAGGAGTGTGACGTACCGTCGGTCCAGGTGCCGGGAAACTCCCGCCATTCACCCGGCAGGACGCTTGTACGGCCGTGCGCCGTTGCACGCCGCGCGGTCGGGAACTCTTGCGCGTTGTTATGGAGGGAGCCCCCTTGGACGCCGTCGCGCGGTCTTGGGGACGACCGTCGTACACCAGCGCACGAGGACCGAGGGGATCAGCAGCGGATGCGGAAGACCGGAGAACGCTCGCGGGCCTGGCTCGCCGTGCTCACGGCGGCCCTTCTCTGTGTCACCGGATGCGATGCGGTGGGGGGCGACTCGTCGGGCCCGGCGGGTACCGGTGCGCAGCGGGCGAAGCCGAGTCCGACGCCGGCCTGGGACCGCAGCCCCCGTTCGATCGCCGCGGTCGGCGACTCGATCACCCGCGGTTTCGATGCCTGCGAGGTCCTGTCGGACTGTCCGGAGGCCTCCTGGGCGACCGGCAGCAGCCCCGACGTGGACAGTCTCGCCGTACGGCTGCTGGGCGGTGCGCGGGCCGCCACGCACAGCTGGAACTACGCCGTGACGGGGGCGCGGATGGCGGACCTGCCCGGGCAGATGGCGCGGGCGGTGACCCGTGAGCCGGAGTTGGTGACGGTGATGGCCGGGGCGAACGACGCCTGTCGGGCCTCGACGGCGGAGATGACGCCGGTGGCCGACTTCCGCGCCGACTTCGAGGACGCGCTGCACACCCTGCGCAAGGCCATGCCCAAGGCCCAGGTGTATGTGGCGAGCGTGCCGAACCTGAAGCGGCTGTGGTCCGAGGGGCGTACCAATCCGCTGGGCAAGCAGGTGTGGAAGCTGGGCATCTGCCCGTCGATGCTGGGCGACGCGGACGCGCTGGACGCGGCGGCGAACCAGCGGCGCGAGACGGTGCAGCAGCGGGTGGAGGACTACAACGGCGTGCTGGAGGAGGTGTGCGCGCAGGACGAGCGGTGCCGCTTCGACGGCGGCGCGGTGTACGAGTACCGCTTCGGTACGGCGCAGTTGAGCCACTGGGACTGGTTCCATCCGAGCAAGAACGGGCAGGCGCGGCTGGCGGAGATCGCGTACCGGAAGGTCACCGGGAAGACGGCCTGACCAGGGTTGTCCTAGGGTTTCGCTCATGAGCGAACACTTCGGCACACTTTCCGACGGCACCCCCATCGAGCGCTGGACCCTGGAACGGGCGGGCGTGCGGGTGCGGATCCTGTCGTACGGCGGAATCGTGCAGTCGGTGCAGGTACCGGACCGGCAGGGGCAGGCCGCGGACGTGGTGCTGGGCTTCGCGGACCTGGACGGGTACGTCGAGCATCCGGGACCCTACTTCGGCGCCCTGGTGGGCCGGTACGCCAACCGGATCGCGGGCGGCCGCTTCCCGCTGGACGGACAGACGTACGAGCTCGCGCGGAACAACGGGCCGAACTCGCTGCACGGCGGCGAGCGCGGCTTCGACAAGCGTGTGTGGGAGGTGACGCCGGTCGAGCACGGCGTACGGCTCAGCCGGATCAGCCCGCACGGCGAGGAGGGCTTCCCGGGCCGGCTGGAGGTGTCGGCGACGTACCGCCTCGACTCGACGGGCGCGCTGCGGATCTCCTACGAGGCGCTCACGGACGCGCCGACCGTGGTGAACCTGACGAACCACTCGTACTGGAACCTGAGCGGTTCCGGCACCGCGGGCGGCCATGCGCTGCGGATCGCCGCAGGGCGGTACACGCCGGTCGACGCGGACCTGATCCCGACCGGCATCGCCTCCGTCGAGGGCACCCGCTTCGACTTCCGCACGGAACGCAAGGCCGGCGCCGGTTACGACCACAACTTCGTGCTCGACAAGGGGGTGACCGGGACGCCGGAGGAGGTGGCCGAGCTGTACGACCCGGCATCCGGGCGGGTCCTGACCGTGTCGACCACGGAGCCCGGCCTCCAGCTGTACACCGCCGACCACCTGGGCGAGCCCTTCGCCCCCGGCGACGGCATCGCCCTGGAGACGCAGGCCTTCCCGGACTCCCCGAACCGGCCGGAGTTCCCGAGCACGGTGCTGCGGCCGGGCGAGGTGTACCGGTCGGAGACGGTGTACGGCTTCTCGACCCGGTAGGGCCTGGGCCCCACGAGCCCCGGCCCGGGTGTCAGGTCCCGGACCGGGGCTGCTCGTGGGTTGCCCCGCCTCAGACGTTAATCGCCGCGGTGAGGCGGCGGTCCGTGATCGAGCGGCCGATCTGGATTTCGTACGAACCCTTCACAAACGACCATGACCCGCTCATCTTGTCCCAGATCTCGAACGCGCGGCGCGGCAGGTCCACGGTGACCTCGACGCGCTCGCCGGGCGCGGCCTCCACCCCGGCGAAGCCGGCCAGTCGGCGCGCGGGGCGCTCGGGGTCGGGCTCGCTCGGCGCCAGATACACCTGGACGACCTCGCGGCCCGGGCGCTCGCCGGAGTTGCGCAGGCGGACCCGGACACTGGTGCCCTCGACCTCGACGGACTCGTAGGTCCAGTCGGTGTAGCCGAGGCCGTGACCGAAGGGGTACGCCGGGGTGCGGCCGTGCTTCTCCCAGGCGCGGTAGCCGATGAACACGCCCTCCGTGTACGGGAGTTCTCCGTCGGCCGGGACGACCTGGGTGACCGGGGCGTCCGCCAGGGAGCCCCACGTGGTCGGCAGGCGCCCACCGGGCTCGTACGCGCCGGTCAGCACGTCCGCCAGTGCCGCGCCGCCCTCCTGTCCCGGGAACCAGGTCAGCAGCACGGCCGCGACCTCCTCACGCCAGGGCAGTTCCACCGGGGAGCCCGCGTTGACGACCACGACGGTGTGGGGGTTGGCGGCGGCGACGGCGCGGACCAGGTCGTCCTGGCGGCCGGGGAGCCTGAGGTCGGTGCGGTCGAAGCCCTCGGACTCGACGCGCTCGGTGGTGGCGACCACGACGACGGCCGTGTCGGCGTCGCGCGCGGCCTCGACGGCCTCGGCGATCAGCTCGTCGGCGTCGCGCTGCGGCTCCTGGTGGGCGAGGGCGAAGCTGACCATCTTCATCGGGATGCCCTCGGGGAGGTCGATGACGTGGGTGAGGGAGACGTCGACCGGTTCGCCCGCGGTGAGTTCGGGCCGGGCGCGGGGCACCGGGGCGCCGAAGAAGGACTGGAAGGGGTCGTCGCCGTCGGGGCGCTGGATGTCGTCGTAGTGGGTCGTGCCGTCGATGGTGAGAGTGAAGGCGCCCAGACCCTTGACCCCGAAGGTGTGCGGGCCGGTCTCGCGCGGGGTGAAGGTGCCGGTCAGTTCGACGGTGTGCAGGCGGTCGTGAGTGACTCCGTCGGGGAGGTCGTCGCCGATCCACTGGATCTGGCCGTTGGGGACGGAGGCGGTGCCGAGGACGTTGCCGTCGGCGTCGCGGCAGACCGCGCGCAGTTCGAAGCCCCGGTCGGCGACGGCCAGTTCGGTGTTCGGGTCGGCGCCGACGGCGTAGCTGAGGGTGCCGTCGGGGAGGGCGGCGGTGAGGCCGTCGAGCGGGGAGACGACGTGCGCCGGGAAGACGGTGGCGGAGCCGCCGCCGAGGACGCGGGCGTCGCGGGCGGCGGCTCCGATCAACGCGACCTTGCCCGGCCTGAGCGGGAGGGCGTCGTTCTCGTTGCGCACCAGGACGAAGGAGCGGCGGGCGATCTCGCGGGCCAGTGCCTCGCCGTCGACGGGCTCCGGCAGGTCGGTGACGGCCGGTTCGGCGCCCTCGAGGATGCCGACCCGGGCGGTCAGCCGCAGCACGTTGCGAACTGCCTCGTCGACCTTGGCCTCCGCGACCTCGCCGCTGCGTACGGCCTGGGCGAGGGCGGCGCCGTACACGGTCTGCGGGCCGGGCATGGCGACGTCGAGGCCGCCCTCGATGCAGGCGGTGGTGGAGCGGGCGGCGGTCCAGTCGGAGACGTTGAAGCCGTCGAAGCCCCATTCGCCGCGCAGGACCTTGTCGACCAGGTGGTGGTGCTCGGTCATCGTCGTGCCGTCGACCGAGTTGTAGGCGGTCATGATGCCCCAGGGGTGGGCGTTCTCGACGATCGCCTCGAAGGGGGCGAGGTACAGCTCGCGCAGGGCGCGTTCGCCGACCGTGTTGTTCACCGTGAAGCGGTCGGTCTCGGCGTCGTTGGCGACGAAGTGCTTGACGGTGGTGCCGACGCCGCCGGACTGGACGCCGTTCACATAGCCCGCGCCGATCTCGCCGGTGAGATACGGGTCCTCGCTGTAGGCCTCGAAGTGGCGGCCGCCGAGCGGGGAGCGGTGCAGGTTGACCGTGGGGGCGAGCAGGACGTGGACGCCCTTGCGGCGGGCCTCCTGGGCGAGGAGGACGCCGGCGCGCCGGGCGAGGCCGGGGTCCCAGGTGGCGGCGAGAGCGGTGGGTGAGGGCAGGGCGACGGAGGGGTCGTCGGCAGTCCAGCGCACACCGCGTACGCCGATCGGGCCGTCGGACATGACGAGGGACTTCAGGCCGATCCCGGGCAGGGCGGGCAGGGTCCAGGCGTCCTGGCCGGACAGCAGCCGGGCCTTGTCGTCCAGGTCGAGTTTGCCGAGGGCCGCTTCGACGGCGGCCTCGCGGGCCTGATCGGCGAGCGTGCGGTGGGCCGGGGTTTCCGCCATGGCGGTGTCTCCTCGCGTCGGGTCCGTGCGGCTTCTCCATCCTGCATCGGCTACCTGTAGACCAGTAGGTTTCGTTACCTTTCCGTTATATCCCGGTGGGGTGATGTCGTACGGTGACGCCATGAGTGCGAGGGTCAGGAGCGAGGAACGGCGGGCCGAGATCGTCCGGGCCGCCCTGGAGGTGATCGCCGAGCGCGGTTACCGGGGCGCGAGCCTGGCCGCGGTGGCGGAACGGGTGGGCCTGACCCAGCAGGGGCTGCTGCACTACTTCCCGACCAAGAACGCCCTGCTGGTCGCCGTGCTCGAGGAGCGGGACCAGTGGGACGCCGTCCCGGACACCACCTGGCGGGTCGATCTGCTGGCCTCGCTCGTCGAGTACAACGCGATGCGGCCCGGCATCATCCAGACCTTCTCGGCGCTGCTCGGCGAGAGCGTCACGGAGGGGCATCCGGCGCGCGCCTACTTCACCGAGCGCTACGCGCGGGTGCGCGAGTCCATGGCGGACGTCCTGCGCACCGAGTACGGCGACCGCCTGCCGAACGGCCTCACTCCCGAACGCACCGCTCCCCTGCTGGTCGCGGTGATGGACGGACTGCAGTACCAGTGGCTGCTGGACCCGGAGTCGGTGGACATGCCGGGCGCGTTCCGGGACTTCCTCACGTTGCTGGGCGAGCGCTGACCGCCCAACTCCCCTCACACACCATGGCGTAGACCACTTTCGTCGCGCGATACTTCCGCCGTCCGGCACCCGCACCCCACTGCGACGGAAGGCCTGAAACCCCTTGAATTCCATACGTGTTCGCATCGGTGTACTCGGCCTTGCCCTGCTGGCCGGCCTCGCGGCGCCCGCACCGGCCTCTGCCTCTGCCTCTGCCTCTGCCTCTGCCGACCCAGGCACGGCCACGGCGACGGTCGAGGAGCAGCGGCTGGACCGGGCCGTGCCGCAGGAGATCCTGAGGCGGTCCGGATTCGACGGCGTGGCACCGGAGTTGGCCGAGGCGCTGAGCCGGGCGGGCTCGTACGCGCAGGCCCGCGGGATCGTCGTACGCGAGGGAGCGGAGCTGTGGCGGCGGGCCGTCGACCGGGCGCAGGGCCGGGGGCCGGCCGGCGGGGACCTGAGCCGGGACGACGACCGGCCGCTGTACTGGGCGCGGCTGGGGATGACGCGTGAAGTGCGGGGCTGGGAGCCGGGTTTCGGGCTCACCGACCGCCAACGTGCGGCCCTGCTCGACGCGTTGGAGCGCACCTCGCGCGGTCAGACCGACATCCTCCCCCACGGCGAGGGTGTGCGGCGCATCGTGGTCACCGGGTTCGATCCGTTCACGCTGGACCGGGACGTGCGGATCTCCAATCCGTCCGGGGCGACCGCGCTCGCGCTCGACGGCACGGTGATCGACACGGCGGACGGCCCGGCCAGGGTGGAGACCGCCGTGTTCCCGGTGCGCTGGCAGGACTTCGCGGAGGGGACGGTGGAGCGGACGCTGCGGCCGTATCTGCCGAAGGCCGACCTCTTCGCGACCGTGAGCCAGGGGCGCGTCGGGCGGTTCGACATCGAGCGCACCAACGGGGCCTGGCGGGGCGGATTCCCGGACAACGAGAACATCGGCCGGACGGAGACCGTCCCCGTCACCGATCCGGCCACGCAGCCGCAGTGGACATCGACGACGCTGCCGTACGAGGAGATCGTGGCCGCGGACACCGGCCGCTTCCCGGTGTACGACAACACGAGCGTGACCGAGATCCCGGCGGGCGGCGCTGAGCCCGTCGTACGGCCGGACGGGCCGACCCCGGGGTCGGTGGCGCGGGCCGGCGGCGGTGGGAACTACCTCTCCAACGAGATCGCCTACCGGGCCACGCTGCTACGGGACCGGCTGGGCCTGCACGACACGCTGCCGGGCGGGCATGTGCACACGCCGGTGCTGCAGTTCGGGGCGGGCAACACCGATCCGGCGACGGGCGCGGTGACCGACCCGGAGTTCGTACAGAACCGGCTGGACATCATCGCGCAGGTACGGGCGATCGTGACGGCGGCGGCCAACGCGACGTCCGCCTGAGGTTCACTGCCGAGTGTCACTGACCGGCGTCGGCTCGCGGCGCCGGTTCGTCCTCGGTCTCCTCCACGATCTCCTCGCCCCGCAGCTCCCGTGCCAGCAGAGTCGCGCCCGCAACCGCCCCCGGCATCAGGAAGACGGCGACGACGGGGACCAGGAAGGCGAGGCCGAGCGGGGTGCCGAAGCCCCAGATCAGGGACTTGCGGGAGCGGAGGAGGGCGAGGCGGTCGCGGAGGACGACGCCGCGGCGTTGGAGGGCGACGGAGGTGAGTTCCTCGGTGAGGAAGAAGCCGGTGACGAAGAAGCCGATCACCGGGACGACCGTCTGGCCGAACACCGGGATGAACCCGAGGGCGAACAGCAGCACGCCCCACAGGGCGGCCCGGACGACGATGCGGAGGCTGTCCCGGGCGGAGATCCACAGTTCCCTGTACAGGGGCAGGCCGGACTCGGGGGCGGTGCCGTCCGGGGAGACGTCGCGGTCGACCGACTCGGAGAGGCTCTCGTAGAAGGGCTGCCCGATGAGCAGCGTGACCGCGGTGAAGGTGAGGACCGCGAGCAGCAGGGACAGGGCGAACAGAACGGCCGTGAGGAAGCCGCGGAAGAGGCCGGGCCAGGGGCTCGACCAGTCGTCGGCGAACGGAGTCGCCCAGGCGATGAAGTCCTCGCCCCACAGCGCCAGTGCCACCAGGGCCGCCGCGTACAGGACCAGTGTGATCAGGCCGGGGAGCAGCCCGAAGCCGTACTGCTTGCCGTGCCGGGCCACCCATCGCTGGCCCTTCAGGAGACAGCGGAAGCCCACCCCAAGATCGCGCATGCGGGAACTCTAGCCGGTGGCCCACGGCCGCCCGAGCCACGGCCGCTGTCGTTACACAGGTACCACACTCACCACAACGCCCGGCTCCGCCGCCGGCGACACCGCCGCCGAGACGCGTACCGCCATCGCCCGGGCGATCCGGCCCGCGCGGGCCGTCCCGGCCAGCAGCAGCGGCTGTAACTGCTCCAACCCGGCGACCAGCAGCTCTTCCCCGGCGACGACAACCGGCCGTACTGCCTTGACTGTCGCCGCGGCCCCCTCCGTCAGGTCGGCGAGGGGCGGCACCGCGGCCCGTACGACGCCCGCCCCCGCCATGGCCGCGCGTTCCGCCAACGCCACCTGGAGCGGCATCACGGGAGCCACGGCCGCCGTCAACGCGTCGGCGGCGCGGCGGAGTTCGGGTGAGGAGTCGCGCAGGACCTCCGCGGCCGCCCGGATCACCGGCGTCAGCACGAGCAGGACCCCGGCCGCGACGCCGGCCGTGACGGGCAGCAGCGGTGACATCGCGTCCGTCAGGTCCTCGACCGCCGCCGCGAGCTCCTCCACCGCCGGCTGCACCGCGTCGAGGACGGGCAGCAGGCTGTCGCCGAGCGCCGCCAGCAGCGCCTGCGCCGGCTCGCTCACGGGGTGGGCGGCGAGCGGCATTCCGCTCGTGCCGAGCCGGGTCAGCGTGTCGACCATCCGGGAGAACGCCTCCTGCGCCTGCGGAGACGCGCTCGCCTCGGCCAGCTCCGCGGTGGTCTCGCGCAGCATCCGCAGCATTTCGGCGCCCGAACCGTCCCGCGGGTCAAGCGTGTTGATCGTGATCCGGGTGATGTTCTGGGCGGTGTCCAGGAGTTGGCCGGTGATGTCGGTCGTACTGCGGGCCATCCGCAGTACGTCCTCCCTGCTGGGGAGCGACGGGATCGTTGCCACGGGTCCTCCTCGTCTCGAGTGCGCGCACCCACTGCCGAGCCCACTCAGCATGCCCCCGCGAGCCGACCGCCGTGCGCCATCCGGGGCAACGCCGGGCGTCGGCGACACCAAGACCCTCTTGTTGCGGTTGAGTCGAACAGGTACACCTCGCCGTACCGATCTCAGGAAGCCGAGGAGGTACGCGTGCGCACCACGAGAACCGCCCCAGCGAGACCCGTCCTGACCGCCGCCCTCATCGCAGGATCGCTCCTGCTCACCACTCCGGCCCCGGCCGGCGCGGACACCGACCCCGTCACCCGGGAGGGCCCCGCCCTCGACGACCGCCCCGCCAAGTCCCCGGCGAGCGCCGCCCGTCAGGCCCTCACTGCGCCCGTCCCCGACCTCTCCGACGACTTCGCGGACGAGGCCCACCGCGGTTACCCGCGCGAACAGATCCTCACCCCGGACCCGGTGAACCCGGCCGACAAGTCGATAAAGCTCGGCCTCACTCCGTATCACGCCATCGCGCCGAAGCTGAACGCCCTGCAACGCCTCGGGGACCGGGTGAGCGTCGAGATCGCGGGCCGTTCGGCCGGCGGCCACCGGCTCTACCTCGTCACCGTCACCGCCCCGGAGACGGCCCGTCAGGCTCGTGAGCAGAGCCGGCTGCGCGAACTCATCGAGAACACACCGGCGGTGGCCGCCAAGGACCCGGCCGTCAAGGCGGCCTACAAGACGCCCGTCTTCCTCAACAACAACATCCACGGCAACGAGTGGGAGGGCACGGACGCCTCCCTGGAGCTCATCGAGCGGCTGGCGACCGCGAACGACGCGAGGACGGCGGACCTCCTCGCGCACAGCCGCCTGTACTTCAACATCACCGCCAACCCGGACGGGCGCATCGCCGGCACCCGGGCGAATGCCAACGGCTTCGACCTCAACCGCGACTTCGTCACCGCCTCCCAGCCCGAGGCGCGCGCGATGCGGCAGATCATGGTCGACAAGCAGCCGGCCGTCATGCTCGACCTGCACGGCTACGTCAACGGCACCCTCATCGAGCCCACCACCCCGCCGCACGGCGAGAACTACGAGTACGACCTGTTCCTGAAGAACACCTACGCCAACGCCCTCGGCATGGAAGCCGCCGTCAACGGCCTCGGTTACACGCCCGAGAAGGACGGCGTCGAGCCGGCCCAGATCCCGTTCCGCGACCAGGACGAGGGCTGGGACGACTGGCCGCCCATCTTCACCCCGCAGTACGCGGCCTTCCACGGCACCGTCGCCGCGCACACCGTCGAGATCCCGCTGCGGGTGAACAACACCGACTACAACACGCTGCCGGTGAGCGAGCTGCGCCGCCGTTCCGCGATCAACGTCGACGTGGCGGGCGCCACGCTCGACGCCACGCTCGACTTCGTACAGCGGCAGCGCACCTCCCTGGTCGCGGACCAGATCGAGGTCTTCCGGCGGGGAGCCGCGGGCGCCGCGCAGGTGCCGGTCTCCGAGGAGACGGTGCCCGGCGTTCCCGGTATCGGACCCGAGGACGTCTACACCACGACGTTCCCCCGCGCCTACGTCATCCCGGCCGGCGACGCCCAGCGCTCCCTCACCGCAGCCGCCCGGCTCGTCGACCATCTGATCGCCAACGACGTCCGTGTCAGCCGCGCCGCCCACCCGTTCCGGCTGGACGGGCGGTGGTACGCCAAGGGCTCGTACGTCGTCGACATGCGCCAGCCCAAGCGAGGACTCGCGAACGCGCTGCTGGCGGACGGGCGGGACATCAGTGACAAGGTGTCGGTGATGTACGACATCTCGGGCTGGAGCCTCGGCCGGCTGTGGGGTGCCACGGTCGAGTCGGTGCAGGGTCTGTCCCACGTCACCCTGCGCCCGGTGCGCGAGGCCACACCGGTCGGGTACGTCGCCCCGCGCGGCGACCTGCGGCTGCGCCTCGACGATCCGCGCGAGGTCGCCGCGCTCAACTCCCTTCTGCAGCAGGGCGTCCGGGTACGGCAGGCGGCGGACGGCAGTGTCGTCGTGCCGGGCTCGGCGCGCCGGCAGGCGGCCGCGGCGGCACGGGCGTACGACGTCGCCTTCGACGCCACCCGCATCACCGGAGGCACCCCGCTGACCCGCGTCCGGGTGGCCGCCGCGGTCACGCCGGGTGAGCTGTTCGCGCTGCGGGAGATGAACTTCGAGGTCACGCCGGTGTCGACGGCCGTGCTCAACGCGGGGTTCGACTGGTCGACGGTGGATGTGCTGTTCGTGTCGGCGGGGCTGGATCACGACGACCTGAACGCCGCGGCCCGTACCGCCCTCGACGCCTTCCTCGACGGCCACGGTCTCGTCGGGCGCGGTTCGGACGGGGCCACCCTCAACGCCGCCGCCGGGCTGCTGCCGGTCAAGGCCGTCGAGGGCAACGGGGACGCCAACGGCGTGGTGCGCGTGGTGAATTCCGGCGGGAAGGTCACCGCGGGTGCACCGGACCACGGCTTCGTCTACGCGCCGGTCTGGTTCACCGACCTCGGACCCGGCGTGCGGGTGGAGCAGTCGTATGCGACCGGGAACCCCCTGGTGTCCGGACACTGGCGGCCGCTGGCGGACGGAACCGGCGGTTCCGCCGCGGCAGCGGGGCGGCCCTCGGTGGTGAGCGGCCCGCATGCGGTGCTCTTCGGCACCGAACCGCTTTTCCGGGCACATCCCAGGGGAGAATTCCCTCAGGTCGGACGGGCATTGTTCACCATGGCGACCATGTAGACCACGGCACACGCGAGCAGCGCTACGGCCGAGGAGGCAGAGGAGATCGGATGACGCAGCAGATCCACGGGACCGTCGCCGAGGGCTTCGAGGAGGTGCGCGAGGAGTTCGCCGCCTTCGTGGCGGCGGAACGGCCGGACTACGAGGGGCAGTTGTGCGCCTACGTGCACGGGCGGCGGGTCGTCGACCTGTGGGCGGGGCCGGACGACGTCTCGGCCGACTCGCTCTACGGCGTCTTCTCCTCCACCAAGGGCGCCGCCCACCTCGTCGTCGCGCTCCTCGTCCAGGACGGCACGCTCGAACTGGACCGCAAGGTGACGTACTACTGGCCGGAGTTCGCCGCCGAGGGCAAGGGCGCGCTGACCCTGCGCGAGCTGGTCACGCACCGGGCGGGCCTGATCGGCCTGGACGCCGGGTTCACCGAGGAGGAGCTGGCGGACGACCGGCTGATCTCCGAACGGCTCGCGGACCAGCGGCCGTTCTGGCGGCCCGGCACGGCCTTCGGCTACCACGCGCTGGTCATGGGGGCGCTCGCCGGTGAGGTGGTACGGCGGGCGACCGGCCGTACGCTCCAGGAGGTGTACGAGGAGCGGGTGCGGGCCCCCTACGGGCTGGCCTTCCACCTGGGCCTGCCGGCCGCCGAGGAGCCCCGCTTCCGGTCCGTGCAGCCGATGGCCCCCACGGCCGAGCAGCAGGCCGTACTGGACGCACAGCCGACCGGGCCGCACACGCTGACCTCGATCGCGTTCAACACGCATGTGCCCGGCACGGGTGCGCTGGAGGACCACGCCAACTCCCGCACCGTACGCGCCAAGGGCCCGGCGTCGGCGGGCGGCGTGGCGTCCGCGCACGGGCTCGCCGGGATGTACGCGGCGGCGATCAGCGAGGTGGACGGCCGGCCGCCGCTGCTGAAGCCGGACACCGTCGCCGAGGTCGGGCAGATCCACTCGGTCGGCTACGACCTGGTGGCCCGCGCCCACAAGGCGTACGGGCTGGGCTTCCAGGCGACGGCGGAGAACTGGTACCCGTTCCTGGGCGCCGGAGCGTTCGGGCACAGCGGCGCGGGCGGCTCGCAGGCCTTCGCCGACCCGCGCAGCGGGCTGGCCTACGGCTACACGCGGCGCCGGTGCGCCTTCCCGGGCGGGGCGGCGCCGGAGAACGTGGGGTTCGTGCGGGCGGTGCACAGCGCTGCTCTGTGAGTCGGCGACGCGAGTGGGCGAAGGCCGCACCCCACGTCCAAGGGTGCGGCCTTCGCCGTACGCAACGAGCGCCGTCGGACGAGCGTCACGGTGACGGCTGATCGTGTGATCAGAGCTTGACGATCATCTTGCCGGTGTTGTCGCCGCGCAGGACGCCGAGGAAGGCCTCCAGGTTGTTCTCGATGCCCTCGACGACGGTCTCGCGGTACTTCAGGGCTCCCGAGGCGACCCAGGGGCCGACCTCCTGCACGAACTGCGGCTGGAGGTCGTAGTGGTCGCCGACCAGGAAGCCCTCGATGCGGCCGCGGGTCTGGATGAGGCGGGTGAGGTTGCGCGGGCCGGGGGCGGGCTCGGTGTTGTTGTAGACGGAGATCATGCCGCAGACGGCGATCCGGCCGCCCTGGTTGAGGGACCCGATGGCGGCCTCCAGGTGATCGCCACCGACGTTGTCGAAGTAGACGTCGATGCCGTCGGGCGCGGCGGCACGCAGCTGCTCGCCCACCGGCCCGGCCTTGTAGTTGAAGGCGGCGTCGAAGCCGTACTCCTCCACGAGCAGCTTGACCTTCTCGTCGGAGCCGGCCGACCCGATGACCCTGGACGCCCCCTTCAGCTTGGCGATCTGCCCGACCTGGCTGCCCACGGCACCGGCGGCACCGGACACGAACACGACATCGCCCTCCTTGAAGGCGGCGGTGCGCAGCAGACCGGCGTAGGCGGTCAGCCCGGTCATACCGAGCACCCCGAGGTACGTCGACAGCGGCGCGGCGTCCGGGTCCACCTTGACGGCGTTCTTGGCGTCCACGGCGGCGTACTCGCGCCAGCCGAAGAAGTGCAGCACATGATCGCCGACAGCGATGCCCTCGGCGTTCGAGGCGACGACCTCGCCGACCGCGCCGCCCTGCATGACCTTGCCGAGCTCGAAGGGGGCGACGTACGACTTGGCGGCGCTCATACGGCCGCGCATGTACGGATCCACGGAGAGGTACTGGTTCCTGACCAGCACCTGACCCTCGCCCGGCGTGGGCATCGGGGCCTCGACCAGGGCGAAGTCCTCGGGCTGGGGCCAGCCGACCGGGCGGCTGAGCAGGTGCCATTCGCGGTTGACGGCGGGGAGTGCGGGGGTGTCGGCCATGAGGGCGCCTTTCCTGCGGGCCGCCTGCGGATGCGGCAGGCGGAGCAAATACTTCAGAACCTGAAACAACAATGCTCTGGAATATTTCAGGATGTCAAGTAACCGGGTACCCTGGAGAGCATGGCCGTACCGCAGACCACCCGCCCCGATGAACTGACCATGGAGGTCGTCGACCTGATCGGCTCGGTCGTGGCCCTCTACCACGAGGAGTACGAGGAGGCCGCCGGCGAGCACGCGCTGACCGGCGCACAGGCCAAGCTGCTGAGCCTGCTGTCACTCGAACCACTGCCGATGCGCAAGCTGGCCCACAAGCTGAAGTGCGAGCCCTCCAACGTGACGGGCATCGTGGACCGCCTGGAGGCCCGGGGCCTGGTGGAACGCCGCCCGGACCCGGCCGACCGCCGTGTGAAGCTGGCGGTGGCGACGGAGGAGGGGCGGCGGGTGGCGCGCAGTCTGCGGGAATCACTGCGGTTTGCGCGGGAGCCGCTGGCGGGGTTGAGCGAGGAGGAGCGGCTGACGTTGCGGGATTTGCTGCGGCGGATGCTGGGGGCGGGCTCCTACGAAGGCTGACCCAACCGGCCTGCCACAGCCGGCAGATCTGAGCGGCGGTATGGCCGCACGCGAGTGCCGCGCACCCGTCAGGCGTCGAAGCGGCGGCGGGCGGCCTCGATGTGGCCGAGGTACTGGTGGGTCCAGCCGCACATTCCGTCGACCGTGGCGCGCAGAGCCTGGCCCGGCTCGGTGAGGGTGTACTCGACGCGCGGCGGCACGGTGGGGTGCACCTGCCGCTCGACCAGGCCGTAGCGCTCCAGCATGCGCAGGTTCTGGGTGAGCATCTTGTGGCTGATGCCCTCGACCTCGTTCCGCAACTCGCTGAAGCGCAGGGTGCGCCCACCGAGAGCCTCGATGATCAGGAACGCCCACTTGTTGGCGACGTCCGAGAAGATCTGCCGCGCCAGGGAGTCCGCGCGCCTGAGGTCCGCTTCCTCGGGCGAGCCCGTGAACTGCTTGGTCCCCATGAGGTTCCCCAGTCGCCGAAAAAGTGCGTTCTTCCAGGCCGACGGCCAGTCTCCTACGGTTTCCGAGTAACCACAAGAGAGTGACCGGCTACGTGCACCACCACAAGAACCGCTCGCACGTCTTCGTCGGCGACGGCTCCGGGTCCGGGTCCGGTACCGAGGTCGTCGGCTGTGAGGGCGGAGTCGGGGTCGGGTCCGGGTCGGCGGGTGGGGGCGCGGGGTCGGGGTTCGACGGGTCGTCGGGGGCCGGGTCCGTCGGGGAGGACTGGTCGTTCTCCGTCGGGGTCGCGGACTTCTTGTCGTCCTTCTCGTCCTTGTCCTTGTCGGACTTCGACGGGGAAGGGGACTTCGAGGCGTCCGCGGAGGCCGTGCCCGTGCCCGGGGTGGCGCCCGTGGAGCCGTCGGTCAGGGGGTCCGGTGATTCGTCGGACCCGTCCGACGCACCGCCGTCCGGCGAGGCGTCCCCGGCCGCTGCCGGCTTCGGGGATGAGCCCGGGGCGTCCAGGCCGAGTTCGGCGAGGCTCAGGGCGCCGGCGGCCAGGAGGAAGCCCGCCGCGATGAGCAGGGTGCGGCGGCGCCGGCGGCGGTGGGCCGCGGCCTTGCGGTCGCGGCGGCTCACGGCCGGCTGACGGCGTCGCCCGGAGCCGCGTCCGGGGCGGTCGTCGTCGTCCTCGTCGTATCCGTCGTCGTACGGCTCGTCGGGCTCCGCCGGCCGTACCACCGTGACGACGTCCGTCCGCACGTCCGTCCGTACGACGGTGTGCACGACCGTCTCCTCCGCGTACGCGCGAAGCTGTTCCGCTGGCGTGCCGCACCCCGGACAGGCGAGGGCGCCATTCAGGTGCCGTCGGCACGGGTGACAGTAGTCCATGACGCGGGAAGATTAAGTTCCGCATCGGTAACGTTCATAGGCTCCGCTGTGAATGTTCTGTGGTGAACGATCCGTTCCGGCGTGGCGAGTTGAGGGCAACCCGCCCGCATCACCCCGAAACGACTTTCGAAAGTGCCGAAACTGTTATGCGTTCGACCCATTGACACCCCGACCGCCCCGTCCTTACTGTCACGCCAGCATTTCGAACGAGTGACGAAATTTCGAACAGAGCCGACGTTCACGAGGGGCAACTGCCGTGCGCATCACCGGAATCAGCACACACGTGGTCGGGACGCCGTGGCGCAACCTGACGTACGTACAGGTGCACACCGACGAGGGCATCACCGGAGTCGGCGAGACCCGGATGCTGGGCCACACCGACGCGCTGATCGGCTATCTGCGGGAGGCCGAGGCCAACCACATTCTCGGTTCCGACCCGTTCGCTGTCGAGGACCTCGTCCGCAGGATGAAGTACGGCGACTACGGGCGGGCCGGCGAGATCGTCATGTCCGGTATCGCCGTCATCGAGATGGCCTGCTGGGACATCAAGGGCAAGGCCCTCGGGGTGCCCGTCTGGCAGCTCCTGGGCGGCAAGGTCACCGACAAGGTCAAGGCGTACGCCAACGGCTGGTACACCACCGAGCGGACCCCGGAGGCGTACCACAAGGCCGCCCAGGGGGTCATGGAGCGCGGGTACAAGGCACTCAAGATCGACCCCTTCGGCACCGGGCACTTCGAGCTCGACCACGAGCAGACCCTGTACGCCGTGTCGCTGATCGAGGCCGTGCGGGACGCCATCGGCCCGGAGGCCGAGCTGATGCTCGAGATGCACGGCCGGTTCTCGCCCGCCACCGCCGTCCGGCTGGCCAAGGAGCTCGCTCCCTTCAAGCCCGCCTGGCTGGAGGAGCCCTGCCCGCCGGAGAACCTGAAGGCGCTGGAGAAGGTCGCCGCCAAGGTGGACATCCCGGTCGCGACCGGTGAGCGCATCCACGACCGCATCGAGTTCCGCGAGCTCTTCGAGAGCCAGGCCGTCGACATCATCCAGCCCGACGTCGGCCACATCGGCGGCATCTGGGAGACGCGGAAGCTGGCCGCCACCGCCGAGACCCACTACATGCTCGTCGCCCCGCACAACGTCGGCGGGCCCGTCCTCACCGCCGCGTCCCTCCAGGTCGGCTTCACCTCCCCGAACTTCAAGATCCTGGAGCACTTCAACGACTTCGCCGACGCGGAGATCAAGAAGGTCGTCAAGGGCGCGCCCCAGGTGATCGACGGGTACTTCCACCTCTCCGACGCCCCCGGCCTCGGTGTCGAGCTCGACACCGACGCGGCTGCCGAGTTCCCGCAGCAGCAGGCCCGGTTCGACCTGTGGGCCGAGGGCTGGGAGCAGCGCAAGCCGAAGGAAACCAAGTGAGCACCGCCGTCGTCATCGAGGCGCCCGGCGAGCACCGGCTCGTCGAGCACACGCCCCGCCCGCCCGAGCCCGGCGAGGCGCTGGTCCGGGTGCACGCCGTCGGCATCTGCGGCAGCGACCGCGAGGTCTACCAGGGCAACCGGCCCGAGGGATACGTCCGTTACCCGCTCACCCCCGGCCACGAGTGGTCGGGGACGGTGCAGCAGGTCGGCGCCGGAGTCCCCGGGTCGCTCGTCGGCCGCAAGGTCGTCGGCGAGGGCTTCCGCAACTGCCAGGTGTGCGACCGCTGCCACGCCGGTGAGACCACGCTGTGCACGGACGGCTACGAGGAGACCGGGTTCACCCAGCCGGGGGCGATGGCCACCACCCTCACGCTCCCGGCGCGTCTGCTGCACGTCCTGCCGGACGACGCCGACCTGACGGCGGCGGCGCTGCTGGAGCCGGCCGCCTGCATCGCGGCGGCGGCCCTGAAGGCCCATGCCCTGCCCGGCGAGAAGGTGGCCGTGGTCGGCACCGGCACGCTCGGGATGTTCGCGGTGCAGTTCCTGCGCGCGGCCTCCCCGGCCGAGCTGCTGGTCGTCGGCACCCGTCCGGACCGTGCGGCCCTGTCCAGGGAGTTCGGCGCGACCGAGTTCCGTACGAAGGACGAGGAACTCCCCGGCGACTTCGACGTGGTGATCGAGACGGCCGGCTCCGCCGACGCCGCCCGCACCGCGGCCGCCCTGCTGCGGCGCGGCGGCCGGCTGGTCCTGACGGGGATCCCGGCGCCGGGCGCCGACGGTCTGGACCCGACGGATCTGGTCGTACGGCAGCTGGAGGTGCACACCGTTTTCGGCGCGCCGCCGGACGCCTGGGCGCACACGGTGCGGGTGTTCGGCGCCGGGCTGCTCGACCCGGTGCCGCTGGTCACCCACGAGCTGCCGCTCACCGAGTTCCCGCAGGCCATCGAGCTGGTGGGAGCCGGCGATCCGAAGGTCGGCAAGGTGCTGCTCCGCCCCTAGTCGTACGCCGGTACGGCGGCGACCTGACGGCCGCCGTACCGGCGTATCCCAGAGCTTCCCCTACCCAGAGCCCCGGACCACGTCCGATATCTCGAACACGAAGGACAGCTTGTGACCGACGCTTCCGCCACGGCAGCCCGCAGGCCCGGTGAGCAGGCGCTCACCGCGCTCGGCCTGGGCGCGCCCTCCCTCGACCCCGCCGACGCATCGCCGCACAGCTTTCCGGGCGGTGGCCGCTGGCGCACCGAGATCCCCTCGTGCGAGGGTCCCGAGGCGCTGGCGGTCGTGCTCAAGGAGTCCTCGCGGCTCGACGTACCGATCCACCGGATCAGCCAGGGCAGCGGCGTGTGGATGCTGACCGACGCCGAGATCACCGAGATGGTCGAGGCCACCGGCGAACGTGACATCGAGCTCTGCCTGTTCACCGGCCCGCGCGGCACCTGGGACATCGGCGGCTCGACCCGCACCGACTCCCGCGGCGGCGGCCTCAGGGCCCGCGGGCACGACGCCGTCGCCGGGTGCGTCGAGGACGCCGTACGGGCCACGGAGCTGGGCGTGAAGTGCCTGCTCGTCGCCGACGAGGGCGTGCTGTGGACGCTGCACCGGGCGCGCACGGCCGGGATCATCCCGGCCGACACCACGCTGAAGCTGTCGGCGCTGGTCGGGCCGGTCAACCCGGCCTCGTTCTCCGTGTACGAGCGGCTCGGCGCCGACTCGATCAACGTGCCCAGCGACCTGACGCTGGATCACCTCACCGAGATCCGGCGGGTGTCCGGCGCCCCCATGGACATGTACATCGAGGCCCCCGACGACCTCGGCGGCTATGTGCGGATGTACGAGGTCGCCGAGCTGATCCGGCGCGGCGCACCGCTCTACCTGAAGTTCGGCCTGTCCAAGGCCCCCGGGATCTACCCGTACGGCCACCACCTGCGGGACGTCACCCTGGCCACCGCCAGGGAGCGGGTGCGGCGCGGCCGGCTGGCCCTGGACCTGCTCGCCCGGCACGGGGCCGACGGGGACATGGCCCCGCTGGGCTCGCGGCTGCCCGGCGAGCTCAAGCGGTTCGAAACATATTCATAAAGGTTTCGACGCCCCCTCTTCACAGAAGACGACGCAGGCAAACAGAATCCCACACACCGTTCACCGGTTTTCACGAACCACCCCAGCGTTGCCGCACACCCATTCCCAGCCGGGCTGAGACATCAAGGAAGATGACCATGCGCAATCGCCGAGCCGCACTTTCCGCCATAGCCGCAGCGGCCTCCCTCGCCCTCACCCTGACCGCCTGCGGCCAGAGCAGTGAGGGTGGCAGCGAGGAGGACAAGGGCAGCGCCGAGGGCGCCACCATCGGCATCGCGATGCCGACCAAGTCCTCCGAGCGCTGGATCGCCGACGGCAACAACGTCAAGAAGGACCTGGAGTCCAAGGGCTACAAGACCCAGCTGGTCTACGGCGAGGACGACCCCGACCAGCAGGTCTCGCAGATCGAGAACCTGATCACGCAGGGTGTGCGCGCCCTGATCGTCGCGGCCATCGACAACAAGTCGATGAACAACGTCCTCCAGCAGGCCAAGGACGCCGACATCCCGGTGATCTCCTACGACCGCCTCATCCTCGGCACGGAGAACGTCGACTACTACGCCTCCTTCGACAACGAGAAGGTCGGCGAGCTCCAGGGCAACTACATCGTCGAGAAGCTCGGCCTGAAGGACGGCTCCGAAAAGGGCCCGTTCAACATCGAGCTGTTCGCCGGCTCCAACGACGACAACAACACCCGCTACTTCTTCCAGGGCGCGATGAACGTCCTGCAGCCCTACATCGACAAGAAGCAGCTGGTCGTCCGGTCCAAGCAGACCGAGCTGAACCAGGTCACCACCCTGCGCTGGGACGGCGGCACCGCCCAGAAGCGCATGGACGACATCCTGACCTCGGCGTACAAGAGCGAGCGGGTCGACGCGGTGCTCTCGCCGTACGACGGCATCTCCATCGGCATCCTGTCGGCGCTGAAGTCGGACGACTACGGCTCCAAGAGCAAGCCGCTGCCGATCGTCACCGGTCAGGACGCCGAGGTCGCCTCGGTGAAGTCGATCATCGCCGACCAGCAGTCGATGACCGTCTACAAGGACACCCGCGAACTCGCCAAGGTGGCCTCGAACATGGTCGACGCGGTGCTCAACGACAAGAAGCCCGAGGTCAACGACACCAAGACGTACGACAACGGCGCCAAGGTCGTCCCGGCCTACCTGCTGGAGCCGGTGGCCGTCGACAAGGCCAACTACCAGGAGACCGTCGTCGACTCCGGCTACATCAAGGAAAGCGACCTCAAGTAACCGCCAGCACCTAGGGATTGGAAGGCACGACCATGGCGGGACCCGTCCTGGAAATGCGCTCGATCGTCAAGACCTTTCCCGGCGTCAAGGCGCTGTCGGACGTCACACTGACCGTCCAGCAGGGCGAGGTCCACGCCATCTGCGGGGAGAACGGCGCCGGCAAGTCGACCCTGATGAAGGTCCTCTCCGGCGTCCACCCGCACGGCACCTACGAGGGGGACATCCTCTTCGAGGGGGAGGTCTGCGAGTTCAAGGACATCCGGGCGAGCGAGCACCGCGGCATCGTCATCATCCACCAGGAGCTGGCGCTGTCGCCGTACCTCTCCCTCGCGGAGAACATCTTCCTCGGCAACGAGCATGCCAAGGGTGGCTTCATCAACTGGCGGGAGACCCTGCGGCACGCCACCGAGCTGCTGCGCCGGGTCGGTCTGACCGACCATCCGGAGACCCGCGTCGCCGACATCGGCGTGGGCAAGCAGCAGCTCGTGGAGATCGCGAAGGCGCTGTCGAAGAAGGTGAAGCTGCTCATCCTGGATGAGCCGACCGCGGCCCTGAACGACGAGGACAGCGGCAAACTCCTGGATTTGATCCTGGAGTTGAAGAAGCAGGGCATCACCTCGATCATCATCTCCCACAAGCTCAACGAGATCCGCAAGGTCGCCGACTCGGTGACGATCATCCGTGACGGCCAGACCATCGAGACGCTCGACGTGAAGGCCCCGGAGACCACCGAGGACCGGATCATCAGCGGGATGGTCGGCCGTGACCTGGAGCATCGCTTCCCGGAGCGCACGCCGCACGAGCCGGAGGAGGGCGCGGCCCCCGCGCTGGAGATCCGCAACTGGACCGTGCACCACCCGATCGACCAGCAGCGCAAGGTGGTCGACGATGTGTCACTGTCCGTGCGGCGCGGGGAGATCGTCGGTATCGCGGGCCTGATGGGCGCCGGGCGCACCGAGCTCGCGATGAGCGTCTTCGGCCGCACCTACGGCCGGTACGCCGACGGCACGGTCCTCAAGGACGGCAGGGAGATCCGTACGAAGACCGTCCCCGAGGCGGTCAAGCACGGCATCGCGTACGTCACCGAGGACCGCAAGCACTACGGCCTCAATCTCATCGACACCATCAACCGCAACATCTCGCTCAGCGCGCTGGGCAAGGTCGCCAAGCGGGGTGTGGTCGACGAACACGAGGAGCGGCAGGTCGCCGAGGGCTTCCGCAAGTCCATGAACATCAAGGCGCCGACCGTCTTCGAGCCGGTGGGCAAGCTGTCCGGCGGCAACCAGCAGAAGGTCGTCCTCAGCAAGTGGATCTTCGCGGGTCCGGACGTGCTGATCCTGGACGAGCCGACGCGCGGCATCGACGTCGGTGCCAAGTACGAGATCTACACGGTCATCGACCAGCTGGCCGCCCAGGGCAAGGCGGTCGTCTTCATCTCCTCCGAGCTGCCGGAGCTGCTCGGCATGTGTGACCGCATCTACACGATGGCCGCGGGGCGGCTGACCGGCGAGTTCTCGCGGGCCGAGGCCTCGCAGGAATCGCTGATGCGTCAGATGACTAAGGACAAAGAGGTATCCCGATGAGCACGGATGTGACCGCCAAGACCCCGGCCCCCGCGCCGCCGGGCAAGAGCGGAGGGGCCGCGGGCGACGGCCTGCTCCAGCTGGTCCTGGACGGCATGCGCCGCAACATGCGGCAGTACGGCATGCTGATCGCCCTCGGCCTGATCGTGGCGCTGTTCGCCGTGTGGACCGACGGCGACCTGCTGCTGCCGCGCAACGTCTCCAACCTGGTGCTGCAGAACAGCTACATCCTGATCCTCGCGATCGGCATGATGCTGGTCATCATCGCGGGCCACATCGACCTGTCGGTGGGATCACTGACAGCGTTCATCGGCTCGATGGCCGCCGTGTTCATGGTCAAGAACGATCTGCCATGGCCGGTCGCCGTCATCCTCTGCCTCGCCATGGGCGCGGTCGCGGGCGCGGCACAAGGGTTCTTCATCGCCTACGGCGGCATACCGTCGTTCATCGTGACCCTCGCGGGCATGCTGATCTTCCGCGGTCTGACCGAGATCTTCCTCGAGGGCCAGACCCTCGGCCCGTTCCCGGAGGGTCTGCAGAAGGTCGCCAACGGCTTCCTGCCCGAGGTCGGACCGAACACCAACTACCACAACCTCACTCTGCTGCTGGGCTTCGGGATGATCGCGTTCGTGGTCTTCCAGGAGTTCCGCGACCGCCGCCGGCAGCAGGAGTTCTCCCTGGACGTCCCGCCCTTCAACCTGTTCCTGCTGAAGCTGGTCGCGCTCGGCGCCGCCATCCTCACGCTGACGCTGCTGCTGGCCAGCTACAAGGGCGCCCCGATCGTGCTGCTCATCCTGGGCGTGCTGCTCGTCGGCTTCGGCTACGTCATGCGCAACGCGATCATCGGCCGCCACATCTACGCGATCGGCGGCAACCTGCCCGCGGCCAAGCTGTCGGGTGTGAAGGACAAGAAGGTCACCTTCCTGATCTTCGTGAACATGGGCATGCTCGCGGCCCTGGCGGGTCTGGTCTTCGCCGCCCGCTTCAACGCGGCCTCGCCCAAGGCCGGCCTGAACTTCGAGCTGGAGGCGATCGCGGCCTCGTTCATCGGCGGCGCGTCGATGAGCGGCGGTGTCGGCACCGTGCTCGGCGCGATCATCGGCGGTCTGGTCCTGGGCGTGCTGAACAACGGTATGAACCTCGTCGGCATCGGCACCGACTGGCAGCAGGTCATCAAGGGCCTGGTACTGCTCGCGGCGGTCGGGTTCGACGTGTGGAACAAGCGCAAGGTCGGTTCGTAAGTCAGCAGGGCCCCGCCGGAAGGCGGGGCCCCTCCTTATGCAGGAGCCGCACATGGAACTGAACAGACGCACGGTCATCGCGGGAGCCGCGGCGGCGGGCATAGCCGCCACCACGCTCGGCGGCACAGCACACGCCACGGGAGGCAGGACGCCGGTGAAGTCGCTCTTCGGCAAGCTCGCCGACGGCACGAAGGTCTACAGCTGGTCGCTGGAGAACGGCGGCACCCGCCTGAAGGTCCTCTCCTACGGCGGCATCGTCCAGTCCCTGGAGATCCCCGACCGGCGCGGCCGCTACACCAACGTCTCGCTGGGCTTCGACAACATCGAGGACTACGTCTCCTCCAGCCCGTACTTCGGCGCGCTGATCGGCCGCTACGGCAACCGCATCGCCAAGGGCAGGTTCACCCTGGACGGCAAGGCGTACCAGCTGTCCGTCAACGACGGCGACAACAGCCTGCACGGCGGAGCGCAGGGCTTCGACAAGCGGGTGTGGGACATCGAGCCGTTCACCAAGGGCTCCGACGTCGGCCTGTACCTGTACTACACCAGCGTCGACGGCGAGATGGGCTACCCGGGCACGCTCAAGTCGAAGGTCACGTACACCCTCACCCGGCACGGCGACTGGCGCATCGACTACGAGGCCACCACCGACAAGGCCACGGTCGTCAACCTCACCAGCCACGTCTACTGGAACCTGGCCGGCGAGTCGAGCGGCACGATCTACGACCACGAGCTGTCCATCGCCGCCGCCCGCTACACGCCGGTCGACTCAGGGCTGATCCCCACGGGCGAACTGGCGAAGGTCGCGGGCACCCCCTTCGACTTCCGCCGCACCAAGACCGTCGGCGAGGACATCCGCGTCGCGCACCAGCAGCTGCTGTACGGCAAGGGCCTGGACCACAACTGGGTCCTCGACAAGGGCATCACGGCCCGCCCCGAGCACATCGCCACGCTCCGGGACCCGTCCTCCGGCCGCACCCTGAAGATCGCGACCACCGAGCCGGGCCTGCAGTTCTACTCCGGCAACTTCCTGGACGGCTCCCTCGTCGGCACCGGCGGGACCGTCTACCGGCAGGGCGACGGGCTGTGCCTGGAGACCCAGCACTACCCGGACTCGCCGAACCACCCGTCGTTCCCGTCGACGGTGCTGCGGCCGGGGCAGACGTACCGGTCGACAACCATCCATTCGTTCGGTGCGTGATACTGTGCGATCAGGTGACTCCGGTGTGTAGCGAGAACCAAGCATATGTCGGTGTCAGTGCACGATGGCAGCTGCTGTTTCCGGGCTGGTTTCAACCCGGCTGGTGCTGATCGCGGAAGACCTGACGGGTCGTTGGCCTGCCAGGCGGCGTGAGCCAGGAATCTCCCTCGCGAGGGAGAGGATTCAAATGAGTTGAACGGCGTCACAGCCGCATCCGTATGAATGGGCGGCCCGCGCTCCCCCGCGCGGGCCGCCCAGACGACGGACCCGATCGTCCCCACCGGGCCCGCCTCATACGGAGGTTCCATGGCTGACAACGTCACCTCGCTGTTCCGCAGCACTGCGGCGCACAGCCCCTCCATGGCGGCGCTGACGCGGGAGGGCGGCGACGAGACCGGCCCGGTGGACTTCTGCATCCCTTGCAACCCCTACTTCCCCACCCCGGCCATGTTCGACGAGATGGCGAGCAGGCTGCGGGACATCATCACGTACTACCCGAGCAGCGCCGACACCATCACCGCCGAACTGTGCAGCCTGCTCCAGCTTCCGCCGCAGTGCGTGGCGATGGGCAACGGCTCGACCGAGCTGATCACCTGGATCGACCACCTCCTCGTCCGTGAGTCCCTCGCCATCCCCGTCCCCACCTTCGGCCGCTGGACCGACCAGCCGATGGAGACCGGCAAGCGGGTCGACATGTTCCCGCTCCAGGAGTCCAGCGGCTTCGCCCTGGACCTGGCGCAGTACGCCGAGTTCATCCGGGCCCGCGGCACCCGGGTCGCCGTCCTGTGCAACCCCAACAACCCCGACGGCGGCTACCTGCACAAGCACGCGGTCGTGCAGTTCATGGACGCGATGGCGGACCGGGACCTGGTCGTGATCGACGAGTCGTTCCTGGAGTTCGCCGACGCCGAGGCCGAACCCAGCGTCGTGCAGGAGGCGATGATCCGGCCCAACGTCATCGTGCTGCGCAGCCTCGGCAAGAACTTCGGCCTGCACGGCATCCGCTTCGGCTACCTCGTCGCCAACCCGGCGCTCGCGGGCCGGGTCCGCTCCATGCTCCCCAAGTGGAACCTCAACTCCTTCGCCGAGCACGTGGTGTTCATGCTGAAGGAACACGGCCAGGAGTACGCGCAGAGCCTCCAGCAGGTGCGACGGGACCGGCTGGACATGGCCGGCCAGCTGGCCGCGCTGCCCGGCCTGACGGTGTACCCGTCCCAGGGCAATTTCCTCTTCGTGCGCCTCCCCGTGGGCGCCGAGGGCACCGTGGTCCGGGACCGGATGCTGACCGAGCACCGGATCCTGGTCCGTGAGTGCGGCAACAAGATCGGATCCTCCAGCCGCTTCCTGCGGCTCGTGGTGCGCCCCCAGGTGGATGTGCGTCGCCTGGTGTCCGGCCTGGAACAGGTGCTCTACGGGACCAGGAGGGGAGCCGCCGTGCCCGAGCTGGGCACCGGGACCAGCTACAGCTCGGGTACGGCGGCGGTGGACCGGCTCGTCAGTGCCACCAATGGCGCCGGTATGCAAGGCCTTGCCGCTCAGGCCGTCGGCGCCGTCGGTGCGGTCGGTGCCGGTGGGCGGGGCCTGGCAGCCGCCCCGCCCGCCGGCACCGGCATGCCGATGCCGGCCGCGGCACAGACCGGCGGGGCGGGGGTGCCGATGCCGGCGGCGGCACAGACGTTCCCGCAGCCGGCAGCGGCGCAGACGTTCTCGCAGCCGGCGGCCGCGCAGACGTTCTCGCAGCCGACGGCGCCGCAGGCGGTCCCGCAACCGGCGGCGCCGCAGCCCGTCCCTCAGCCCGCGATTCCGCAGCCTGGGCCACCGCAGGCGATCCCGCAGCCCGCGGTGGCCCAGGCGGTACCCCAGCAGCCGTCCGGCCTCACCCCGCCCGGCGTCCCGGCCCGCGGTGGCCTCACCGCCGCGCAGGTGCGGGGCACCACGGGCACCGGCGTCCCCGCCGGTCTGGCGACGGCACCGGCGACCGGCTGGCCGGGCGCGACCAGCTGGCCGAACCCGGCCGGGATGGGCCAGGTGGGGTAGGCGGCCCGCCGGGTCAGGCCGGAGTCAGCCGCCACTGCTGGCAGGCGTTGTTCAGCCACGTCCACTGGCGTACGTCGGCCCCGTCCGCCGTCGAGCAGTTGGCGACGTCGGCGACCTTGCCGGTGGCCTGGTTGACGATCCGTACGTAGCCGCCGTCGGTGGCGACGAACCGGAACCGCTGGCAGGTGTTGTTGAGCCAGGACCACTGCCGCAGATCGGCCCCGTCGTCGGCGGAACAGTTCGCGGTGTCGAGCACCTTGCCGGTGGCCACGTTCACCAGCCGGTGGGTGTCGTCACCGAGATCCTCGAGCCGCCACCGCTGGTTGTTGCCGCCACTGCAGCCGTACTGCTGGACATTGGCCCCGTCGGCACTGGAACTCCCCGCTACGTCAAGGCACTTGCCGCTGTTTCGATTGACGACGGTGTACGTGGTCGAGGCCGCCGCCGGCTCACCGGACGGACCGGCGAGCGAGGCCCCCAGCCGCACCGGCGTACCGAAGTTCGGCGTACCGTCCGAGTTCCAGGTGAACCTCTGCGCCCGGGTCGTCCGTCCGTTGTCGCAGCCCTCGCTCGCGCCGTCGTTGGCGTGGTAGACGATCCAGCTCTCACTGCCGTCCGGCGAGGTGAAGAACCCGTTGTGGCCGGGACCGTAGACGCCGTTGCCGTCACTGCGCTGGAAGACGGGCGTGGACTTCTTCGTCCAGGAGGAGGCGGAGAGCGGGTTGGACCCGGTGAGTTCGAGCTGGCCGAGCTTGTAGTCGGGGGTCCAGCAGCCGCTCGCCGAGTAGATGAGGAACGTCCGCCCGCCGCGCTGAAGGATCTCCGGGCCCTCGTTGACCGTCCCGCCCTGCCGCTCCCAGTCGTACGTCGGCGTCGAGACCGTCGAGAAGGCCCCGCTGACGGTGTACGGATTCGACATCCGAGCGGCGACGAGATTCTGGGTCCCGCCACTGGCACTCCCGAACAGATAGAGAGAGCCGTTGATGGTGGCGACGGTCGGATCCAGCATCCAGGCGGAGTTGAGCTGCGCCTTGTAGGTGTACGGCCCCATGGGATCGGACCCGGCGCTCTCCAGCACGTGGGTGCGCTGCGTCGGAATGTAGTCGGACACGTTCTGCCCGGCGACGTAGTACAGGTACCAGCGGCCGTTCAGGAAGTGCAGCTCCGGCGCCCAGATGTTGCAGCACCGGGAGGCGGCGTCGCCGGTCCACACCTGCACGCTGGGAGCGGTGGAGAGACCGGCGAGGGTGGTGGACTTGCGGATGGTGATGGCGCTGGTCCAACTGGTCGTGACCAGGTAGTAGTTGCCGTTGTGGTACGAGATCCAGGGGTCGGCGCCCTTGACGGACTTGACGGGGTTGGTGAACGAGGCGGCGCTCGCGGAGGACTGGCCGAGGCCGAGCGCGAGCAGGAGGGCCGCCAGCAGGGTCAGTAAGCGACGGGCCATCCGCTGCTCCAGTTCAGGAGGTTGATGCCGAGCTTGGGGGTGCCGTTGTCGTTGCCGTCGTAGTAGTGGTAGACGATCAGGTCGCCGTCCACGTCGTTCATGATCGACTGTCCGCCGGGCCCGATGATGCTGCCGTGCGACTCGAGGACGGGTGTCCCGCCGTTGTTCATCATCGAGACGCCGTTCTTGTCGTGGTACGGCCCGGTGATGCTGGTGGCGCGGCCGACCTTGACCTTGTACGTGGAGCTGGTGCCGGCGCAGCAGGTGTCGTACGAGGCGAAGAGGTAGTAGTAGCCGTTGCGCTTGACGATGAACGGCGCCTCGACGGCCTTCGTCCCGGTCGGGCGGGAGGCGAGCGAGTACCGGGTCGTGTTGCTGGAGAGCTGCTTGCCGGTGGACGGATTGATCTGGATCATCTTGATCCCCGTCCACCAACTGCCGAAGGACAGCCACCACTTTCCGTCGCCGTCGACGAAGAGGTTGGGGTCGATGGCGTTGTAGTCGCTGGAGGAGCCGGAGGTGTAGACGGTGCCCTGGTCGGTCCAGCTGCCGGGCTGGCCGGTGCTGGAGGTGGCGAGGCCGATGGCGGAGGTGTTCGAGCCGAACTTCGAGACGGAGTAGTACATCAGGTACTTGCCGCCGTGGTACGAGATGTCCGGCGCCCAGGCTTCGGGGACGGAGGAGTAGTTCCGCCACCAACTGGGCCGCGAGGAGAAGGCGTCCGCGCCGGCGCTGAACGCGATGCGGTCGCTGGAGGTCTTGTTGGCGATGCCTCCGCCGGTGGCGTAGAGCAGGTACTGCCCGGACGAGGTGCGGATCATCGTCGGGTCGTGGGTGACGACGGAGCCGGTGACCCGTCCGGGGTTCGGGTACGCCGATGCCGTGGACGGCAGCAGGGCGAGCAGGACGGCGGCGGGGAGGGCGAGGAGTGCGGTTCTGGTCGTTCGGGAGGTGCGGCTCACGCGGATCCTCCTTGCGGGTGGGGGCGTTGGAATGGAGCGCCCGTACGTCCGTGATTTCGAACAGCGATCGCAAGCTCGGACGGACCGTAGAATCGAACCACTTGCGCGTCAATGGTCCGCGCAGTCACAGCGGGCGCACTACGAAGTGGTAACGGGCGGCAACCGCCGGTGAGTCGTCGTGGTCTAGCCCGCCATGAAGATCTCTTTCCTGCTCCACAACGCCTACGGAATCGGAGGCACGATCACCACCACCTTCAACCTGGCCCACGCACTGGCCGAGCGGCACGAGGTGGAGATCGTCTCCGTGCTACGGCACCGGGAGCACCCGAACTTCACCCTGGGCCCGAGGGTGTCGCTCAGACCGCTCGTGGACTTGCGGCAGGAGAAGAACCATCCGCTGCATCTGAGACCGGCGGGGGTGTTCCCCCGCGCCGAGTACCGTTACGGGCAGTACAGCGAGCTGACCGACCAGCGGATCGCCGAGTGCCTCGCCACGATCGACGCCGACGTGGTCATCGGCACCCGGCCGGGGCTGAACGTCCACCTCGCCCTCCAGGCTCCGGAGCATGTCGTCCGCATCGGACAGGAGCACCTCACCCTGGACAACCATCCGCCCCGGCTGCGCACCACGCTGCGCCGGGCCTACCGCCGGCTCGACGCGCTGACCACGGTGACCGAGGCGGACGCCGCCGCCTACCGGCGCAAGATGTGGCTGCCCGGCGTCCGGGTGGAGGCACTCCCGAACAGCGTGCCGGATCCCGTGCTGCCGGCCGTCGACGGCTCGGCGAAGGTGGTCGTCGCGGCCGGCCGACTGGTCCCGGTGAAACGTTACGACCTGCTCATCGAGGCCTTCGCCATGGTCGCCGCCGAACACCCGGACTGGCAGCTGCGCATCTACGGCAAGGGTGAGGAGCACGATCGGCTGCGGCAGCTCATCATGGACCTCCGCCTGTGGAACAACGTCTTCCTGATGGGTGCGGCGGCCCCCATGGAGGGAGAGTGGGTCAAGGGCTCGATCGGTGCGGCCGCCTCCAACTTCGAGCCGTTCGGCATGACGATCGTCGAGGCGATGCGCTGCGGACTGCCGGTGGTGAGCACCGACTGCCCCTACGGACCCGGTGAAATCATCGAGGACGGGGTCGACGGCCGGCTGGTGCCGGTCGGGGACCGGGACGCGCTGGGCACGGCCCTGCTGGAACTGGTCCGTGACGACGAGGGGCGCCGCCGTATGGGCCGTGCGGCGCTGAGGAACGCGCGGCGGTTCGCTCCCGGCCCCGTGGTCGAGCAGGCCGAGCGGCTGTTCACGGAGGCGGTCTCGGCGCGAAGGGCGGGGCGACCCGTCGTACAGGAACGCGCCCGCATGCACCGCGCCCTGGTCAGCCAGGGCTTCGCCGCCCGCGACGCCGCGTTCGCCTCGGCGAGCAGCGCGCTGCGCATGGTTCGGAAGGGACAGCGATGAGCACGGAACAGAGTGTGGATCCGCGCGTCGGCTGCGTGGTCGAGCCGGACGGCCGGATCACGTTCGATCTGCCGCCGCTGCCGGCCGAAGGGCCGCAGGTGCTGCTCCGGCTGCGCCCGAAGAAGGGCCAGCCTGAGAAGACCGTGCACGCCCTCGACCTGGAGCCCGCCGACGACGGTCGCCTGCGCGCCGTCCTGGGCCCGCAGCCCGTTCTCGAGGAGGGCCGGTGGGATGTGCACCTGCTCCGGGGACCGGGATCCGAGCGGCAGCGTCTGCGCCCGGGCCTGCGCGACCTGCGGGCCCTGGTCGACGGACACCTCCGCGACCGGCAGTCACCGCTGGCCGTCCGGGTTCCCTACGTCACCAAGGACGGGTACCTCGCAGTACGGGCCTGGCTGCGCCCCGCCCACGCGGAGGTCGACGGCATCGACATCACGGACCGGTCGATGACGGTCGGCGCCCGCCTGCACGGCGCCTCGTTCCAGGAGGGAGCCGCCGTGCACCTGCGCCTGCGGGGCGGCAGCGGCACCGTGCGCTCCCTGGAGCCACGGCCCGCACCCGACGGCCGAAGCTTCTCCTTCACGGTCGACTACGGGGAGTTGACCGCCGGGACGGACGCCGGGAGCGGCGTCTGGGACGTCTTCGTGCGGCCTGCGGCGCAGGCGCCTCTCATCCGGGTCGCCCGTCTGCTCGACGACCTGGCAGACCGCAAGGAGGTCTTCGTCCACCCGGCGGTCACACTCGGCGGCGCCGTCCTGCGCCCCTACTACACCGTCGACAACGACCTCTCCGTGGAGGTGACGAAGGCCGGTTGAGGTGGATGACGCCCGCCCCTCCACGGCTCACGCCTCCGGCTTCGCCCACCGCGAGTTGACACCCGCTTCTGCATTGCCTTTTGCGGCGGGCTGGTTCACGGTGTTGGCCCGTGACGAGCGCCGAGGACGAGGGGGAAGGCCGTGCGAAGACGGAGCTTTCTGAGCGGATTAGGGGGCGTGCTCGGTGCCGGGGCGGTCGGGCTCGGGCTCGCCTCCACAAGCGGCGGCACGGCGAGTGCGGCGGACCTGGACGCCGCGGAGCCCCATGACTGGCAGGCGGTCACCGCGCCCGACTGCACTCCCGCCGCCCAACTGATCGATGTGGCCGCCGCCGGGCCCGACCTCGCCTGGGCCGTGGGCGAGGAGGGGCGCAACGGCAGTACCCGAGGCACGCCGCTGGCCCTCGCGTGGGACGGCGGGACATGGACCCGGGTCGGCCTCGCCCACCTCGGCTTCGGAGGCTCCCTGCATTCCGTCGCCGGCACCTGCGCCCGCTCCGCCTGGGCGGTCGGCACCGACGCCTCCGGTGCCGCGCACCTGCTCGCCTGGGACGGGCGCACCTGGCAGGAGGCCGACTTCCCGGGGCGGGGGCAGGCCGGGACTGTCCTCACCGGAGTCGCGGTGGGCCCCGACGGGCAGGCCTGGTGCTCCGGCCGTAACAGCGACGGCTCGGTGCTGCTGCGCGGCGGGCGAGGCGGCTGGTGGTGGGTGGCGGCGCCGCCGAGCGGGGCCGCGGCCACGCCCTCGGGCGTCCGGGTGACTCCCGACGGCAACGTCTGGGTCTACGGCACCGGAATCGTCGCCCGCTGGAACGGCACCGCGTGGACCGAGCTCCCCGCCTACCAGGGCATCCGCGCCACCGTCACCGGACTGCTCCCGGTCGCCGACGACGACATCTGGCTCACCGGCTACGACTACGGAGTCGGCGGCCCGCCCGGCAAACCCCCCGGCGTCACCCTCCTCCACGGGGACGGCAGCACCTGGCGGAGCGTCACCGCGCCGTTCACCCTCGGCATGCTCACCGGGATCGTGGGCGACGAGCGGGGACTGCCCGACCGTGTTTCCGGCTGGGATTTCTGGGACCAGAACCGGGCGCATCACCTGCGGTGGGACGGGGCGGCCTGGGTGAGTGAGCGCGGTGCCGCCTCGTCGGCTCCTGTGGTGATCAACTCCCTGGTGTCCGTGCCTGGTGCGGGCGGCTATTGGGGAGTCGGTACGACGTCCTCCTCCCCCTATCCGCCCGCCCAGGTCCGGATCGAGCGCTGAACCACGCCGGCCGGGCCCCGGGGCGAGGACAAGCCTGCCCCGGGGCCCGGAGTCACGCGGAGAGCCCGCTGCTTTTCTGCGGCTGTCGGCTACCTGGCCTGATCACCCGCCACCATGGCCTTCTGCTCCGGCTGCGGGGCCTCGTCTTCCTCTTCGAGGGTGGGTGTGACCCTGCGGAGCAGGGTGGCCACCAGCAGGGCGATGGCGAGCGCGATGACCACGCTGGCGGTGTAGGAGATCTGGATCCCGTCGGTGAACGCCGTTCGCACGGCGTCCAGGAGAGACTCCTTGGTGTCACCGGTGAGGTCCTCCGCCGCCGCGACGGCGGAGCCGATGCTGTCCTCGGCCGCGGCCGAGGCCGTTTCGGGGGTGCCTGCCGGGATGCTGTCCTGCACCTCGGCGCGGTAGACCGCGGTGCCGGCCGCGCCCAGCAGGGCGATGCCCATGGCGGTGCCCAGCTCGGCAGCGGTCTCCTGGATGGCCGAGGCCTCGCCGGCCTTCTCCGCGGGAGCGGTGGCGAGCACCATGCCCGTGCCCAGCGCCGGCGTCGGGCCCAGGCCCAGGCTCATGATGGCGCCACCGGCGATGACCATGCCGATGCCGGAGTCCTCGGTCAGGCGGCTGAGGATGAACATGCCCACGGCGGCGATCGCCAGCCCGCCGGCCATCAGGTAGGCGGGCCGGATCTTCTGGGCGAGCCCGGGGGACGCCATGATGCCGATGACCATCATCACGGAGATCGGCAGCATCAGCAGTCCGGCCTCCATCGGCGTGTACCCGGACACCATCTGCAGGAACTGCGCCAGGAAGAACTGCGCGCCGGCCATGACGAACATCGACAGGGACAGCACGGCCAGGGCGGCGGCGAACGTACGGCTGCTGAACAGGCGGAGGTCCAGGAGGGGCGATTCGAGGTTCCGCTGGCGCAGCACGAAGGCCGCGCAGATGGCCAGGCCCAGGGCGAGGATCAGCGAGGAGGTGGCCTCGATGCCGTGCGAGGCGTACTCCTTGATGCCGTAGACCACCGGAAGCACGCCGACCAGCAGCATCAGCACGCTGAGGAAGTCCAGACGCCCCGGCTGGTCGGACCGGAACTCCGGGAGCAGCAGGGGGCCGGTGATCACCAGCAGAGCCATCACCGGCGCGCCCAGCAGGAAGACGGAACCCCACCAGAAGTACTCCAGCATCACGCCGCCGACGGCCGGCCCCAGGGCACCGCCCAGCACGAAGCCCGCCATCCACACGCTGATCGCGACATTGCGCTGCTTCGCGTCGTGGAACATGTTCCGCAGCAGCGACATCGTGGACGGCATCAGTGTCGCCCCGGCGATACCCAGCAGCCCGCGCGCGATGATGAGCATCACCGGACTCGTGGAATAGGCCGCGAAAATCGAGGCGGCACCAAATCCCACCGCGCCGATCAGCAACAGCCGCCGTCGGCCGATACGGTCACCCAATGTGCCCATGGTGATGAGCAGGCCTGCGATGAGGAAACCGTAGATGTCGACAATCCAGAGCAATTGCGTGCTCGACGGGTCGAGGTCGGCACTCAAATGCGGCACCGCCAAGTGCAGAACGGACATATCGAGAGCGATCAGGATGGTCGGCAGAGCCAGGACGGCCAGCCCCAACCACTCTCGTTTCCCCGCCTTGACCTGGGGAGATGTTGTCATTCCTGTCTCCATGGCGCCACCGTAGAACCTCAACTGGACTTGAGGTCAACGCGACGGGCCCCCGCCGCAGGCCACAGCCAACGGCGATGTCGGCGACCGCTATTGCACCCGGCCGCAGCCGTCCGGCTTCCCGTTGATGTTGTTGCAGACACGGAAGCGCAGGTCCCGAGAGGGAGGCTCGAAGTCCAGGCTTACCTCACCCCAAGGGCTGGCCTTCGAGGTCCAGGGGATGAAGAGCCACTCGCCGCCAACCCACACGTAGCCGGTGTACTGGAACCATCCGATGTCGGTGTTCCAAGAGCCGCATTCCCTCCTGTCGTAGGACAACGTGACGCTGCCCCAGGTGTCGTACCCGGTAAAGCCGTCGAACTTCTCCCTGTAGGGCGAGTAGCCGTAGTCGCCTCTCACGATGTTGCACGCCTGGTAGCTGGCTCCGTGCACATAGCCCGTTGCGGCGGCTGAGGCGGACGTGGGGACGGCGACCGTCAAGACGGCCGCGGCGAGCACAGACTGAACCGCATGGCGCACTAGCTTCCGTCTGTTCACTGCAGCTCCTTTTCAGGCATCCGTGGGCGCACCGCCCAAGTAGGCGGAGAATGCCGTGCCGTTGGACCGGCCGGCTGCTGAGAGCTTGCTGAACAGCGCCAAGTGCGGCAAGGAGGACGGCTTGTCCCGGACAATCGGAACCTGTCCGGCCTGGTCCACGCCGTGTCCGGATCCTGTCGGGACACGGTCGCTGCAGCCTCGCGCCCAAGGCCGTCCGGTAGCGGGCGTGCCCCCTCAGCTCACCGCCTGCTTCACGAGTGCGGCGATCCGCGCCTCCACCTCGGCCGTCACCTCGGTCAGGGCGAAACCGGCCGCCCACATCGCGCCCTCGTCCAGGTTCGCCTGGTCGCTGAACCCGAGTGTCGCGTAGCGCGCCTTGAACTTCGCCGCGCTCTGGAAGAAGCAGACGACCTTGCCGTCCAACGCATAAGCGGGCATGCCATACCAGAGCTTCGGTGCGAGAACCGGGGCGCCGGCGGTGACGACGGCATGGACGCGCTCGGCCATGATCCGGTCCGAATCCTGCATCTCGGCGATCTTCGCGAGCACGTCCCGCTCCGCCTCCGCCGCCTTGTCCGCACGCGAGCCGCGGCGCGCTGCCTTCTTCTGCTCCTGGGCGTGCTCCTTCATCGCGGCCCGCTCCTCGGTCGTAAACCCCTCGTACGTGCTGCTTTCGGTGCTGCTCATGGTCACTCCCGTAGCCGTGGGTCACGATCGGCCCGGCGTGTCCTGCCGGGCCCGATCACTGCGACCACAGCCTCTCCCGTCCGGCGCACGGACCGCCTCCGTGCTGACCACGGAATCCACCACTGACCACCGGGCGGCCGAGTAGTGATGTCCGGGAGGATCGGCGAATGATCCACAGCGAGGAGAGCGTCGCCGCCGAACTGGATCGCGTACGGCAGCGCCCACCGGCCGAGGCGGCGCCACCGGTTCTGGCCGCATTCACCGTCGATGTCACCGCACCGCCCGCGGAATACGCGGAACGAGTACGCCAAGTACTGGCTGCGGCACTGCATTTGGCCTGCACGGCGGAGTTCGACGACCAAGATCTGCCTACGGACCGGTTTCCGGATTGGTTCACGCGCGTCTCCGGCCGGGGCGAGGAGTCCGGTCAGGAATTAGCCCGGGACGGTCGTGCCGCGTTCCTGGCCAAGAGTGGCAAAGTAAAGCCCTGGCGTCTCCAGAACTGGATCTATCGGTTCCACCCGGACGAGGATTCCCGCGGCTGGGAGTTCTGGGACGTGGTCCCGGTGGGTCCCTCGCAGGTCCGCGTCTGGGTCGACAGCTGGGGGGAATCCTTCTTCGGATCCCTCGAACTGCTGTGGCTGCTGTACACGGCCGGGGCGACACACGTCGAGGGGCCGGAGGTCCACAAGGTGGGCGTATGGGTGTCAGAGGCGCGCGGTCTGTGACGCAGGCAGAGCACGGTCGTATCATGCGCGCGGCCCACACCGATTCCAGAATCACGGTGTATCAGGCGTATCCGCGGGAGATCGCCGAACCGGCGCTGCGCGCCCAGCTGGCGGTCGACCCGGACCCGAAGGTCCGGGCGACGCTTGCCCAATGAGACGTTGTCATCTTGAAATGTGCTGGTCAGTGGGGCTGGTGTGAGCCGGGGGTGGGGTGCTCGTGCTGGTCGTCCGACTGATCGTGCTGGGGTGATCGTCTGCCGCGTCGAGTCAGCGGCTCGTCTCCGCGTTCGTCAGGACGAGGAGGGCACGCAGGAGAATGGTGGCGTGCTTCGCGTTCAGGCGGAGCTTGGTGCGTACGCGCCAGTTCTTCAGGTCGGCGAAGCCGTGCTCGTTCGCCGCGCGTTCCCGGCTGACCAGCCGGTTCGCTTGCTTCTCGGCGGCGGTCAGCGGCTTGTTCCGCGACGCCTGCGCTACCGCGGACCTCGGTCGGCCGTGTCGCGGGGAGACGGTCAGCGGGAGGTGAGGGGGGTTTCGGACTCAACGCGGGTGAGCTTTTCGGGGTTGCGGACGTAGTAGAGACCCGTGACGCGGGCGTTCTCCACGCGGAAGGCCAGCACGCCGTCGATCACGCCGTCCACGCGCAGGATGAGTCCGGGGTTGCCGTTGACCGTCGTGGGCTCACTGGTGAAGGTGCCGCCGGCCTTTTCGACACTGCCGGCCATGTAACGGAGCACCTTGTCGGCGCCGACGACCGGCCGCAGGGCCGCCAGCTTGAGGCCGCCGCCGTCGCTGACGAAAACAACGTCCGGGGCGAGTACGTCGAGCAGCCCGTGCAGGTCCCCGGTTTCGAGCGCGGACTGGAACGAATTCAACGCTGCCCGGGTTTCTTCCGGGGAAACCGATGTGCGCGGCCGGCGGGCGTCGACGTGTTGGCGGGCGCGGTAGGCGATCTGGCGTGTGGCGGCGGGACTCTTGTCGATTGCGGCCGCGATGTCCTCGTAGCCGATGTCGAAGACCTCGCGCAGCACGAAGACGGCGCGTTCGGTCGGTGAGAGGGTTTCGAGGATGAACATGAGTGCCAGCGACAGGTTCTCGGACAGTTCGACGTCCTCGGCCACGTCCGGCGCGGTGAGCAGGGGCTCGGGCAGCCAGGGGCCGACGTAGGCCTCCTTGCGCCGTTTGAGGGTGCGTAGCCGGTTGAGTGCTTGCCGGGTCGTGATCCGTACCAGGTAGGCGCGCTGGTCCCGCACCTGCTCCAGGTCGACCTTGACCCACCGCAGCCAGGCCTCCTGGAGGACGTCCTCGGCATCCGCCGCCGATCCGAGCATCTCGTAGGCGACGGTGAACAGCAGGTCGCGGTGGGCGACGAAGGCCTCGGTCGCGGAATCGGTGACGTGGTCGTTCATGTCGTGCGCTTCACTCTCTCGCGGTCGGCCCCATGTGCCGGAAGCAGGCCGTAAAGAACAGGTACCCGGTCCGAAGACGGGGTTGTCGGCAGCAGCCTCCCCACTGATCAGGCCACGTGGGATGGGCGGGCTGTGGGACTGGCGCCCCGGAGCCCGGCCACGGCCTACGAGGCCGCGGCGTTGTGTGCTTGTCACTCCGGCTCGGTCCTTCTCGGGCCGGACCGGTCGGTCCGGCCGAAGGAGGGGTCTTGGCGGCTGGCCCGCGCGTCAGGTGTTGGACGGCGTCGTGGGGTGTTCCGGCTGAGGCGTTACCACGCGGTCGGTGCTGTCGCCGTGGGATCCGCGGGAACTGGCCTTGCGTGCCCCGGACACCAACTTGTTGAGGGTGAACACGCAGGCGATCTCCTTGACGCCGGCACCGGTCCGCCCGCTGATGCTGAGCGCGTTCACCTTGTCGTTCGGGTAGGAGAACTGGGTGACGCCCCCCTTCCGGCCGAGGCTGAGGCACTGCCCGGCGAAGAACATCCGGACGGGAGAGGCTTTCTTCCCCGCGATCCGGCGCAGGATCGTGGCGGCGGCCGCCGGGCCCAGCTGCGTGGCGGCCTGGCAGCTCAGCCGGAACGGGTGGTCCGGCATCACTCCCGCGTCCCCAGCGGCGATGATGCGCTCGTCGTCCACACTGGTCAGCGTCGTGTCGGTGACCAGACGGCCTTCGGCGTTGGTGCGCAGCCCGCTGCGGGCGGCCAGGTCCGGGATACGGAATCCTGCGGTCCAGATCGTCACCGCGCTGGGCAGCTCGCGGCCGTCGTCGAGCCGTACGCCGTCGCGTGTCACTTCCGCCACCTTCGTACCGGGTCCTTCGAGGACGGTCACACCCAGCTTGGCGAGCCGGCGGGCGACCGGGCGGCGGACTCGGGCGTGCAGGGAGGGGCCGAGCGCCTTGCCGCAGACCAGGGTGACCTTGCGGCCCACCTCCGCCAGCTCGGCGGCGGTCTCCAGGCCGGTCGGGCCGGCCCCGACCACGGTCACCGGAGCCGACGCGGGCGTCGCATCCAGCGCCGACCGCAGTCGTTCCGCCCCCTCGAGGTCCGACACCGAATGAGCGAACTCCGCCGCTCCGGGGACGCCGGGATCGGCGGCGCCGCTGCCCACCGCGTAGACGAGGTAGTCGTAGGAGACCGTGCCACCGCCCGCCAGCGACACCTGACGCTCGGCAGCGTCGATCCGGGTCGCGGTGTCGACCACCAGCCGGATGTTCCCGCCCATGACCCTGTCGAAGCCCTCGACCGCGTCATCGGAGCCGGTCACGAGCTGGTGCAGGCGGATCCGCTCGACGAACTCGGGACGCGGATTGATCACGGTCACCGACACACCATCGCGCCGAGCCAGGCTGTTGGCCGCCGTCACGCCCCCGTACCCTCCGCCGACGACGACTACCTCGACGTTCCCGTTCATCATGTCTCCTCGTGTTGTGAACTCGGCATGGAGACACCGGCTGCCCGTCCGGCGTAACAACCTGCGGATGAGACGTAGCACACATCAAATGCCGCGAAACGCGGCCCTGACGAGGTCAGGCTCACCGCATTCGCTGGAAAACACCGCGAACGGCCGCCGGAAAGCCGAGCGGCGGCCGTTCTGCGTCAGTCGGAATCAGCGTCGCAGGGCCAGGTCGTTGCGAGCCAGCTTGACCGCGGCAAGAAACGCAGCGACCACCATGCCGAACAGGTTGATCGTCATCATCGTCTCGTTGATCGCATGCCCGCTCCAGCTGACCGAGGCCCCGTCCTTGACCATGTCACCGGAAGCGCCGATGAAGTAGGGAACCGAGCTCAGCCCCAGCGCCCCGTAGAAGAGCACGTTCTGCGCCAACACCCCCCGCCCCTCGGTCCGCACCGACACCGAGGTCGATGTCGATGTCGATGTCGGCTGACGCTTCATCAAATACAGGGCGAAGATCTGGAAGTAGAGATAGGTGACAAACCACCAGCCCAAATAGTTGGTGTAGGGCACCCCGAACACCCCGCCCCCATCTTCCCAGACCCAGACCCGCTTCACGGTGGCGGCGATCGAGTCGACGCCGAGGTCGAACATGGTCATCAGTGCCGCGGCCAGCATCGGCAGCGCCACCACCTCGACCCGGCCGGCGACCGACCCGGACGAGCCGCCCAGACGGCTGTCCGCCTCGTCGAGCAAGGTGTTGGCCACCTGCCAGCAGAGGTAGCCCAGACCGAAGTAGATCGGTCCGATCTCGATGGGCACATGAATCAGCTGCGGATGGCCCGTGTAGTGGTATTGGCCGAAGGGGAACCCGGTGGAAACGCTGAGGTTCTCGAAGAAGTTGCTCACCACCAGGGTCACGATCAGAAAGAACAGCAGCGTCCGCCACCCGTATCTCCGCACCCCGTGGATCAGCGCGAACGGGACCGACAGCAGCAGCATCGGCACCGCGATGTGTGTCCCGGTCAGCGGTACGGTGAGGCCCACTACTGCGGCGGCGGCTGCCAGCAGCCAGAGGACGCGGTTCCATGGGTTCATTTTGTTTCTCCTGTAATGGTGGGTTCAGCTGCCTCCGCCGCGCACAGTGCCAGGGTGTGGTGGAAGCGGCCCGCCCCGGAATGCGGCCAGTCGGTGGGGTCCGCGGGTTCGGGTGCGTCGGGGACGGCACGGCGGTACCCGGTGAACACTCGAGACGCCCAGGCGCTGGTGGACTGGCGGCCGTAGAGCTCCAGCAGCCCCACCATCACGAGCAGTGCCGGGAGGTACGACCTCGGTGAACAACAGCTCCTCCGCAGACGCGTCCACCGGCCGGGCAGCAGCCGCCGAGTCGCGGTACGTGACGCCCAGCCAGGTCATCCACAGCACCAGCAACTGTGCTCACCAGTGAAAACCGGTCGCGCCGGCGCCTGGCGCGTTGAAGATACGTACCGATATCGGCATCCCGGCTCTCGATGCGCTTCACCAGAGCCTGCCGAGAATCGGTCTGATTCTCAGACGCCGTCATCTCAGCCAATTCATCCTCGCCGGAGCCGTCGCCCCGATGTCTGCCAGCGGCCCCCGAAGCCCTCGACCGTGTCATCGGAAACCGGTCAGAAGCTGGTGCAGACGGATCCGCTCGACGAACTCGGGACGCGGATCGACCACGGTCACCGGCACACCATCGCGCCGAGCCAGGCTGCCGGCCCGCCGTCACGCCCCCGTCCCCGTCCCCGTCCCCGTCCCCGTCGCCAGCAACCACCGCGCTCGGCGTTCCCGCTCATTCATCTCTCCCCATGTCGTGGATTCGGCATCAAGACACCAGCCATCCCTCTGCCGTAACAGCCCGCGGATGAGACGTAGCGCACACCGGACACAACGGAACGCCGCCCCTTTCCTCGGGCGGCAGTTGGGCATGAGTGCTCAGACGGTCATCAGAGGCCACCGCCGACAGGCGCAGGGCGGCCTGCTCGAGGCCACCGCCGTAGCCGGCGGAGCTGAACGAGCTGGACGAAGGCCGACGGCTCGCCCGGCACGCGAGCCTGCTCACGGATGCTCCGACACCGCAGCTCAACTCGCCTTCCGTGAGCACCAGGAGGCCCTCTTGCCGCAGTTGTACGTCCTCGCGCCGGCAGAGTCCAACGCGGCCCACCGGACGCGTGACTGTCTGGCTCACGCGTATGGGAATGCGTCCGACCGAGCGGAGCGCGATCGCTACGAGTTCTCCTGGGGTGAGCACGGTGGAGCCGCCGGAGGGTGAGATGTCCTCCGGCGGCTCCGTCGGCTTTGTCCGGTCCGGATCAGGCGAGCCGGATCACGTTCCAGGACAGCGGCTCCAGTACGGCGTTCAGTTGCCCGTCCTGGACGGTCGTGCCCTCGATCACGTGCGGGGTGACGCGCTCAGGGTCGTCGAGGGTGTTGCGGGCGTCGGGGTCGGCGTCCGCGAGGGCGCTGTGCTCGATGACCCGGGTGAGGTCGAGGGCGTTCAGGGCGACCTCGAGCGGCAGCGGTTCGGTGCGGCTGCGGTTGACCGCGAAGACGGTGACCGTGCCGTCCTCGGCGCGCACGGCGGTGGCGTGCAGCAGGTCGGTCTCTCCGTACTTCTGGGTCTCGTACGTCGGTGAGTCGACGCGTACGTCCAGCACCTCGCCTCGGCCGTATCGCGACGCCTGGGCGAACGGGAAGAACGTCGTCTGGCGCCAGGCCGGGCCGCCGGGCTCCGTCATGATCGGGGCGATGACGTTCACCAGCTGGGCGAGGCAGGCGACCGTGACGCGGTCCGCGTGGCGGAGGAGGGCGATGAGGAGGGAGCCGAAGACGACGGCGTCCAGGACGCTGTAGTTGTCCTCCAGCAGACGCGGGGCCTCCGGCCAGTCGGCCGGGTCCATGCCCTCGGCGTGCTGCTGCCAGCCGGACATGTACCAGACGTTCCACTCGTCGAAGGAGAGGTTGATCTTCTTCTTCGACTTCAGCCGCGCGCCCACGTGGTCGCAGGTCGCGACGACGTTCTCGATGAAGGACTCCATGTCGACGGCGGAGGCGAGGAAGGAGTCGATGTCGCCGTCGACGGGCTCGTAGTACGCGTGCAGGGAGATGTAGTCGACGAGGTCGTACGTCTCCTTGAGGACCGTCGCCTCCCACTCGGCGAAGGTGGGCATGCCCTGGCCGGAGCTGCCGCAGGCGACGAGTTCCACGTTCGGGTCGATCTGGCGCATCGCGCGGGCCGTTTCGGCTGCGATGCGGCCGTATTCCTCGGCCGTCTTGTGGCCGGTCTGCCAGGGGCCGTCCATCTCGTTGCCGAGGCACCAGAGTTTGATGCCGAAGGGGTCCTTGTCGCCGTGGGAGGCCCGGAGGTCGGACAGGGCAGTGCCCTCGGAGTGGTTGGCGTACTCCTGGAGTTCGAGAGCCTCGGCGACGCCTCGGGTGCCGAGGTTGACGGCCATCATGGGCTCGGCCTGGGGGCCGACCTTGCGGAGGAAGTCGATGTACTCGGAGAGGCCGAAGCGGTTGGACTCCGTCGAGTGCCAGGCCAGGTCGAGGCGGCGGGGGCGCTCCGCTGCCGGGCCGACGGAGTCCTCCCACTTGTAGCCCGAGACGAAGTTGCCGCCGGGGTAGCGGATGGCGGTGACGCCGAGTTCGCGGACGAGGTCGAGGACGTCTGTGCGGAGGCCGCCCGCGTCGGCTGTGGGGTGGTCGGGTTCGAAGATGCCGGTGTAGACGCAGCGGCCGAGGTGTTCGACGAAGGAGCCGAAGAGGCGGGGATTGACCTTGCCGGTGGTGAAGGCGGGGTCGAGCGTGAAGCGGGCGGTCTTACTCATGGGGTCCCTTCGAGGGTGGTTCTGGTTCGTTGCCGGGTGCGGGTTGTCTGTGGCTGGTCGCGCCCACGCGGCGGAGCCGCAAATTGATACAGCCCCGCGCCCCTAACGGACGATTGGCCAGCCGTCCTTTTTCCAGCTCAGCCTGTTGAGCCCCAGCTTGGGGGTGCCTTCGTCCTCTGCGTCGTAGTAGTGGTACGCCAGCCAGTCCTGGCCCCTGTCTCGGAACACCGACTGGCCTCCCGTGCCGATGTACCTGCCGTGGCCGGCCAGCAGCAAGTCACCGCCGCCCTCCAGCATCGGCTTCCCCGTGCTGTCCACGTACGGGCCCGTCACCGACGTCGACCTGCCGACCTTGATCTTGTACGTCGAGTTCACGCCCGAACAGCACGCGTCGTACGACGCGAAGAGGTAGTAGAAGCGGCCGTGCTTGACGATGTACGGGCCTTCGACGGCGTACGGCGCGTCGGGGCGGGTCGCCAGGTGGTGGACCGGGGCTCCCGGGATCGCCTTGCCTGTCCTCTCGTCCAGCTCGATCATCCGGATGCCCGTCCAGTACGAGCCGAAAGACATCCAGAGCTTGCCGTCCGCTCTGATCAGGGCGGGGTCGATGGCGTTCCAGTGGTCGGTCGTCTCGGAGGTGAGGACCTTGCCGTGGTCGGTCCAGGTGCCGGGGAGGCCGGAGCGGGAGGTCGCTACGCCGATCGCGGAGTGGTTGGTGCCCCAGGAGGAGACGGCGTAGTACAGCCAGTAGCGGCCGTCGCGGTAGGAGATGTCCGGCGCCCACGGGTCGCCCGTGTCGTTGTACTCGTACCACCAGCTCGGCGGCTCGGCGAAGGCGTTGCCCGAGTCCTCCCAGTGGACGCGGTCCTCGGAGAGGCGGGCGCCGATCACACCGCCGGTCGAATAGGCGACGTAGCCGCCGGACTTGAGGCGGATGACCGTCGGGTCGTGGATGATCTGCTGGCCGGTGATGGGCTGGGGGTCGGGGTAGGTCACGGCCTCTGCCGTGCTCGGCATCAGGGCGATGAGCGCCGCGGACAGCAGCGTCACGAGTCTGAAGCGCTTCAACTCACGCTCTCCTCAAGGGGGTTACTGGCCGGCGAGGCCCGTGTGGGCGACGCCCGCCACGATCTGCCGCTGGAAGAAGACGAAGACGACGATCAGGGGCAGGCCCGCCATCAGGCCGCCGGCCATGAGCTGGGCCCACTGGATGCCGTAGGAGTTCATGACGGTCGCGATGCCGTTGGGCATGGTCATCAGGTCGGGGTTGTTGGTGACCATGTACGGCCAGAGGAAGTTGTTCCACGACGCGATGAAGGTGAAGATGCCGACCGCGGCGAGGGACGGGCGGGCGAGCGGGACGACGATGGTGAAGAAGACCCGCCAGCGGCCCGCGCCGTCGATGAACGCGGCCTCCTCCAGTTCGCGGGGGATGCCCTGGAAGAACTTGTAGAGGATGTAGACCATCGCGGCGGGCGCGCACTGCGGCAGGATCATGCCCCAGTACGTGTCGACCATCCCCATCTGCTGGACCGTGGTGAACAGGGGGACGCCGAGGACGGCCGGGGAGATCATCAGGCCCGACATGACGATGCCCATGAGCACGCCCTTGCCGCGGAACTCGGTGCGGGCGAAGCCGTATCCGGCGAGGGCGCTCACGATCAGCACCACCGTCGTCACGCACACCGAGACGACCAGGGAGTTGACGAACCAGTTGGTGATGTTGCCGGTCTCGAAGATCGCCGACCAGGCCTGGCCCGTCCACTCCTTCGGCAGCCAGTGCGGCGGCACCTCGACGGCCTCGGTCTCCGACTTGAGCGAGGTGAACAGCGCCCATGCGAGCGGGGCGAAGAACACCACGGAGACGGCCACGCCGAGGAGGGTGAGCACGATCTGGCTGGGTGTCCAGGACGACCTGCGGGGCTTGACGCGGATTTCTGCGGCGGTGCTCATCGGCCGCCCTCCTCACGGTTGCGCAGCAGCCACATCCGCGCGAGGGCGACGGCCGCGATGATCACGAAGAAGATGATGGAGATCGCTGAGGCGTAGCCCACGCGGTAGCTGGTGAAGCCCTCTTCGAGGGTGAACTGGACGAAGGTGCGGGTCGATTCCTCCGGTCCTGGCGAGAAGTCCATCATCACGACGGCCTGGTCGAAGACCTGGAGCGAGGCGAGGATCTGCAGGGCGATCACGAGCCCGGTGATGTTGCGCAGCATCGGCAGCGTGATGTGGATCATGCGGTGCCAGGCGTTCGCGCCGTCCAGTTTGGCGGCCTCGTAGAGGTGGTCGGGGATGCCCTGGAGCGCGGCGAGGTAGAGCAGGAAGCTGAAGCCGACCGTCCACCACAGGGTCGTGATGACGATGGCAAGCATCGCGTACGACTTGTCGGTCAGCCAGGGTGTCTCGATGCCGAAGACATGGTTGATCATGCCCGTGCCGGGGTTGAACAGCCACTGCCACAGGTTGCCCGCGACGGTGGAGGGCAGCAGGAACGGGGCGAAGAAGCACAGCCGCCACAGCCACTTGCCGCGCTCGATGTGGTGGGCGAGCATCGCCAGGAGGAAGGCGAGGACCGTGATGCAGGGCACGACCAGGAGCGTGAAGTACGCGCTGTGGCCGAGGGCGTCCCACATCAGCGGGTCCTGCAGGGCCTCGCGGTAGTTGTTGAGGCCGACGAAACTCGCGCCGTCGCCGGAGATGTTGGCGTCCGTGAAGCTGAGATAGATGCCGCGCAGCAGCGGCCAGATCACGAAGAGCGCGAACAGGGCGAGGAAGGGGGCGACGAACCAGCCGCCGTGCTGGAAGCCCTGCTTGCGGCGGACGGTGGCGCTCAGTGCGGCGGTCTTCGCGCGTGCCGGTGCGAGGACGGTCTCGGTACTGGCGGTCGTCATGCGACGGCACCTCCCTGCGCGGCGGTCTTGCCGTCCATGGGGTTCTTCATGCCGAGCAGCTCGGTGAGCGCGCCCTTCATCCGGCGGGCGGTTGCCTCCGGCTTGGCGGAGCCCATCGTCGAGGCGACGACGATCGGGCCGATGCGCTGGGCGAGGATGCCGGTGGAACCCGCGAACCACACCTTCGGCTCGGTGGCCTGGTGGTCCATCGCGGAGACGTACTCGCTCTGCGGGTACAGCTTCTTGTACGCGGCTGTGGACAGGGTCGGCGTGTAGGCGGGGATGTGGCCGCCTGCCGCCCACTGCTGGGCGTGCTGGACGACGTAGGCGGCCAGTCGGTGGGCGCCCTCGTTGGCGGCGCCGCCGCGGTCGGACTGGTGGGGCAGGACGAAGGCGTGCGACTCGGCGTGGGTGGCCTGCCGGCCGAAGACGGGCGGCAGCGGGGTGGCGCCGTACTCGAGCTTGGCGCCGGAGAAGACCGGCACCGACCAGTTGCCCTCCCAGACGAAGGGGGCACCGTTGAGGAACTGTTCGGCGCCTGCGGTGCCCCCGAAGCCCGAGTTGGCGTAGCCGTCGGTGATGTGCCGGCGCAGGAACTCCAGGACCTGGGTGGCCTTGTCGGTGTCGAAGGTGACCTCGGTGTTGGCGGCGTCGAACCAGGTGCCGCCGAGCTGGGTGTAGAAGGCGACGAAGAACCACCACTGGAAGTTCTGGTCGTTGTGCCAGAAGCCGATGGTCTGCAGGCCCTTCTTGGTGGCCTTCTTGGCCTCCTTGAGCACGTCGAACCACTCGCCGGTCGACGTCACGGGCACGATCCGGCCGTCGTCGTCGAGCAGGCCCGCCTTCTTCAGTACGTCCTTGCGGTAGAAGCAGAGCTGGACGTGGATGTCGAGCGGGAGGGCGTAGAGCTTGCCGTCGATGACGGCGCGCTTCCACAGGTCGGGGTTGAAGTCCGCTTCCCGTACGCCGTACTTGGCGAGCAGGTCTACGTCCCAGGGGTCCAGGAGGCGGCCGGGCGAGAAGCCGGTGACCCGGCCCAGGTGCATGACGCCGAGGTCGGGTGCGCGGTTGCCGGCGGCGGCCATGGCGAGCTTGGTGTAGAAGGGGTTGCCCCACTGGAGGGTGGAGTCCTTCACGTCGATGCCGGGGTTTTCCTTACGGAAGGCGTCCAGCATCGCGATCATGTTGGCGCCGTCGCCGCCACTGAAGAGGTTCCAGTAGCGCACCCGGGTGTCCGCGCCGGAGGCGAGCGCGTCGGCGCCGGTCCCGAGGGCGGCGAAGCCGAAGCTGCCCGCGACCGTCAATCCGCCTGCTGCGGCCAGAAGCTGCCTGCGATTCAGGCCAGGTTGTCCCATGCCCTGCCCTTACTGTTCGATATTTCGAAATGCGCTCGTAACTTCGAACGGGACCGTAAAATCGAAGCGCTTGCGCGTCAATGGGTTGGACAGGACTTTCGGTCGGCGCCGGTCGTTTCGGGGTGGACTACGGTCGCCGTATCGCATGACGCGGACAGTTCCGAGCGCGTAACCTCGGACAAGCTGCCGAACGGCGGTGAGAAGGGGGTCCGATGGGCATCGCGGGCGCGCCGGCGCTGGATCCCGCCGTGTTCGTCGGCGAGCTGTACGGCTCCTTCATCTGGATCCCGACGGCGGTCCTGGTCGCCGCTCTCGCCATCAAGTTGCCGACCATCATCCGGCTCTGGAAGGACCCACTGCTGCGCGCGGTCGGCGGGCTGTTGCTGCTCGCCTGCTGTGTGTTCGTGTTCGTGGCGCCGGCCACGATCGCCTGGGTCAACCGGATCACGGGCGTCCCCAACATCTCCGCGCCCTGGGTGTACTCGCTGCTCACCGCATTCTGCGGATCCTGCCTGCTGCTGATCATCGCCTGGCGCAACGGCCTGTCCGACCGGTCGGCCTCGACGCGCCGCGCCATGCGGTGGGTCATCACCCTGTACTCGGGCGTGATCGTCGCGCTGTGGGTGCTGTTCGCCCTCGCGGACGCCCCGGTGGAACGGGTACGGGACCTGGACACGTACTACGCCAACACGCCGTTCATGCGCGAGATGACGGTGCTCTATCTGGTCGCACACTGTGTCGCCGTCCTGATCACCTCCAAGCTGATCTGGAACTGGGTCCGCACCGACGGACTCGACGCCTGGCTGCGCTGGGGCCTGACCTCCCTCGGGGCCGGCTATGCGATGAACCTGATGTTCGACGCGGCCAAGTTCACCGCCGTGGCGGCCCGTTGGAGCGGGCACGACCTCGACTGGCTCAACACCGGCGTCGCACCGCCGATCGCCTGTCTGTCCGCCATCCTGATCGCGGTCGGCTTCATCCTGCCGCACAGCGGCCAGTATCTGCACGACCGCTGGCGGGTCCGGCTCGCCCACCATGAACTGCGGCCCCTGTACCTGCTGATGCGCTCCGTGAACGGCCCCGGCGTGCCCTTCGTGCTGCACTCCACCCAGGAACTGCGCCTGATCCGCCGGGAGACGTTCATCCGCGACGTGCTGCTGCCGCTGGCCCGGCACATCGACGCGGACCAGCAGCGCAGGGCGTACGACGCGGCGCTCGCCCTCGGCCTCGATCCCGGCCCGGCGAAGGCCTGCGCCGCCGCCGTGATGATCCAGGACGCCGTCGACGCCAGACGGCGCTCCCCGGACACCACCGGCACCGGCGACCAGGACACCACGGATCTGCTCCAGGAGATCTACGCCGTGTCCCGCGCCCTGCGCCGCCCCGATGTCCTGGCGGCGGTACGCGCCCGCACGGCCCCCGCACGGAGCGTGCCCGTCCATGAGTGACCCCACCGCCCTCGAGACGCCGAACGACGAGACAACCCCGGGGAAGAATGGTGCGTACGAAGAAGGAGATGCGGCGGCTCGCCGACGCCCTCATCGCCCCGATCCAGGTTCCCGTCCCGGCCGACCCCGAGGCGCTGCTGGCCGCGCTCGTCGCATCCGTCAGTGAGTGGCGGGGCCGCGAAGTCGTCCTGCACCGGGAGGTCTTCCCGCCCCACACCGCCAGCGGGCTGTGGCTGAACCGTGAGACGCGGGACGACATCGTCGTCGACAAGCGGGCCGCCGTATGGCACCAGATCGTGATCTTCTGTCACGAGGTGTGGCACATGAGCCGGGAGCAGTCGGAGACGTCGCATGCCACAGCCGCCGACGGGCCCGCCGCGCTGCGGACCGACTTCTGCCTCGCCGACGAGCAGGAGGCCGACCGGTTCGGCATGCTGATGGGCCAGCGGCTGCGCGCCCTGATGGAAACACCGCCGGACCCCGCTCCCCCCGCCGACGGCGGCGCCGACCCGCAGGGGCTGGCCGGCCGGATAGGGGCCGCACTCAACTACCGCGGGAACCGCAGATGAGCGGCCTCGTCAACTACATCAGCTGCGGTGTGCTGTGGCTCGGCCTGGCGGTGAAGGCGCCGGACCTGATCCGCCACCGGCAGGACCCCTACCTGCGCGCGATCTGCGCGGTCCTGGGCCTGGCCGGCCTGTGCTTCTTCCTCGGTGCACCGCCCACCGTGGGGGCGATCAACCACGTCAGCGGCATCCCCAACCTCGCCGCGCCGATGACGTACGCGGCAATCACCGCGTACAGCGCCGCCTCCCAGGTGCTGATCGTGTGCTGGCGGGGCGGGCCGCAGGTTGCGGTGACCGCGCGCCGCTGGATCCTCGCCTACGCGCTCGTCGTCATCGGCATCGCCGTGTCGTTCGCCCTGGGTGACGCCCCCGTGGAGCGCCGCACCGACCTGGACACCTACTACGCGACGACGCCGTTCATCGCCGAGATGATCGTGCTGTACCTGGTCGGACACCTCACCGCCGTGAGCGTCACCACGGTCTCCTCGCTGCGCTGGGCCCGCCAGGTGCACGGCTGGCTGCGGGTCGGTCTGGTCACCCTGGGCGTGGGCACGCTGTGCGCGTCGGGGTACAGCCTGTCCAAGCTGGCCGCCGTCATCGGCCGCTGGTTCGGGCAGGACTGGACCGCACTCGACACGAACGTCTCCCTCGCGGCGGCCGGCCTGGGCGCGTTCGTCGTCTCCGCCGGCATCCTGATCCCGCTGGCCGGGCCCGGGCTGACGCGGTGGCTGCTGTCCTGGCGGACGTACGCGCGCCTCGCCCCGCTGGAGCGCGAACTGGACGACGTCCTCACCCGCCGCTCGCTGCGACTGGCCCGGCCACGCTGGGCCTCCCCCACCACCCGGCTGATGTGGCGCCAGACCAGCATCCACAACGCGCTGAGCTACCTGGACGCGTTCTACGACCGGGTCCTGTACGACCGTACGCTCGACGCCGAACTGCGGGCGACGGGCGACCCGGAGCGGGCCGAGGCCACCGCATGGGCCGCGGTCATCGCCGCGGCCGCCCGGGAGGAACGTGACAGCGTCGCCGTATCGGCGGACGAGGCGGACCGGCTGCCGGTCGAGGTGCCCGGCCCGGCAGCCCTCGTGCCCATCGCCGAGGCACTGGCGGGTTCCCCGGCCGTCGCCGCCGCCCGGATCAGCCGCAGGGCGGCCACGAGGGGGCGGGCATGAGCCTCGTCGTGTATCTGGCGGCCGGCCTGCTGGGGCTGTCCTTCGCCGTGCTGTTCCGGCGGCCGCGCACCACCGTACGCAACCCGCTGACCGTGTCCACGTGCGTGGCCATCGCACTCGGCGCGCTCGTCTTCGTCTGCTCTGCACCGCTGACCCTGGAAGTCGTCAACGACCTGACCGGCATCACCAACTTCGGTGCGCCGCTGACGTACGGACTGATCTCCGCGTACAGCTGCTCCCTGGTCATCCTGCTGATCCACTGGCGGGGCGGCCCCCGTGAGCGGATCCGGCGCATGGTCGCCCGCAGTGTCACCGCCTACGCCGCGCTGATCGTCGCCATCGTCGTGATGTTCGTGCTCGCCGACGCGGACACCGAGCGGCTGTCCGACCTCGACACGTACTACGCCAACACGCCGTTCATGCGCGAGATGACGGTGCTCTACCTGGTCGGGCACAGCGTCGCGACCGTGGTGATGTGCGCGCTGTGCCTGAAGTGGATGCGCGAGGTCACCGGGCTGCTCAGGACCGGCCTGCAGCTGATCATGGTCGGCGCGGCGCTGGATGTGCTGGGGTTCCAGCTGACCAAGTACACGGCCGTGGTGGCGCGTTGGGCGGGTGGTGACCTCGACTTCCTGTCCACGGTCGTCGCCCCGCCGATGGCCTCGCTCGCCGCGCTGGTCTGTTCCGCGGGCTTCATGCTGCCGAGGCTGCTGCCGCCGGCCGTCGACCACTGGCGTTGTCTGGGCGACTACCGCAGGCTCGGCCCGCTGTGGTCACGGGTGCGGTTCGTGTCCACCGCGCCGAAGTCGCCCGACAGTTGGTGGCAGCTGCCCCGGGAGCGGCTGCACTGGCGGGAGATGTCCATCCACGACGCGCTGCTGGCCCTGGCCCCCTACTTCGACGACCGGGTGCGCGAGCGGGCCCGGGACGCCGTCCTGCGTGAGAACCGCTGCGCGCACGAGGCCCGCTTGGTCGCGGAGGCCGCGATGGTCGACGACGCCGCGCGCCGTGCCGCCGCCGGCGAGCAGCCCCTCGACCGGCCGAGCACTTATCGGCTCTACGCCACCGAAGTCTCCGACACGAGCGGGCTGGTGGAGCTGGCGCAGGTCCTGACGCGCTCGCCGGTGGTCGCCGTGCGCGAAGGTACGGTGAGCACCTCGCATGGCTTGAACCATGGCTGAATCCAAGGAGTCTCATGTCGCGTAGAGCTGTTGTCATCGGTGCCGGCCTGGCCGGCATGCTGGCCGCGGCGGCGTTGTCCACCGTCGTGGACGAGGTGATCGTGCTGGAACGCGACGACCTGCCCGAGGGACCGGAACACCGCAAGGGACTCCCGCAGGGGCGTCACGCCCACCTTCTGATGGCCGGGGGTATGGCCGCCATGGAGGAGCTGGTGCCGGGCGCCCGGCTGCGCAAGGACCTGCTCACCGCGGGCGCCCACGAGATATCCCTCGGCCGGGGCATGGTGGCCCTCACGCCCGAGGGCTGGCTCCGGCGCTGGTGGCACGAGGGGCCCCAGATGATCACGTGCACGCGGGCGCTGCTGGACTGGACGGTGCGCGAGGCGGTCGTCACCGGAACCCCGGTCGAGATCCGCAAGGGGCAGGTCCTCGAACTCATCGGCAGCGACAGGCGTGTTCACGGTGTCCGTGTGTCAACACCCGAGGGTGACACGGACCTTGACGCCGCGCTCGTCGTCGAGGCGAGCGGACGGGGGACGCGTGTCATCAAGTGGCTGGAGCTGCTGGGCATTTCCGGCATCCGGGAGACATCCGTCGACTCCGGTCTCGTCAACGCCACCCGCATCTACCGCACGCCGCCGGGCGCCGAGGGGTTCCCGCTCACGATGGTGCAGGCCGACCCCTACGCGTCCCGGCCGGGCCGCAGCGGGATGGTCCTGCCCATCGAGGGCGACCGCTGGATGGTCAGCCTCGCCGGCACCCGGGGTGGCGAGCCGCCCGCCGACCCCGACGGCTTCCTCCAGTACACCCTCGACCTGCCCGACCCCATCGTGGGCCGGCTGATCTCCGGCGCCGAACCACTCACCGACGTCCACATCGGGCGCAGCACCAGCAACGTCCGACGGTATCTGGAGAAGGCCCGGCAGTGGCCCGAGGGCTTCGTCGTCCTCGGTGACGCGGTGGCCACCTTCAACCCGGCCTACGGGCAGGGCATGTCGGTGGCCGCGCTCGGCGCCCAGCTCCTCGCCCGCGAGCTCCGGCGCGACGGACCGGCCGCACCCGGACTGGCCCGCCGCGTGCAGCGCGGTGCCGCCGGGACGGTTGACGCGGCGTGGACCCTGGCCGTCAGCCAGGACGTCTGGTATCCGGGAACACGCGGCGGCCGACCCGGCACCGCGGACCGTCTGGCCGCCGGGTACACCCGCCGGCTGACAAGAGCGGCCACCGGCTCCTACGCGGCGGCCTCCGCCCTGTGGGACGTGACCAGCCTGACCGCCGGCCCGACCCGTCTCTTCCGTCCGAACGCCCTCCTGGCCGCCCTCACGGGTCCGTCTCTGCCCGCCCCTGCGGGACCGCCGCTGACGGCGAAGGAGCGGGAGGTTCTGCGGGGGTTGGATCGGACGGGGCGGTAGGCGGGTCGCTGATCGGACGGGGGTGGGTCGCGCAGCCCGGCGTTGGCGGGGTACCGCCGCGCCCACCCGTGCCGCCCCGGGCGGCACGAATGCCCGCGGTAGCGTCCTATCCGGTGAACGCCGGTTGCCTCAACCCCATTCCTGCCCCCGGTATGACCAGCACCGACCCCGAAAGCGGCGTCGGTGTATCCAGCCCCGTCCGTGCCGTCGTGATGTACAGGTCCGTCAGGTTCGGGCCGCCGAAGGTGCAGGCTGTCGGGCGGGGGACCGGGAGGTTGATCACTCGGTCCAGCTTGCCCGTCGGGGTGTAGCGGCGTATCGCTGCCCCGTCCCACAGGGCCACCCATACGCAGCCGTCCGCGTCGACCGTCAGGCCGTCGGGGAAGCCGGCGCCCTCCTCGATCTCCGCCAGGGGGCGCCGGTTCGTCACGCCGCCGTCCGCGTGGTCGAAGACGTCGACGCGGCGGGTCGGTGAGTCGACGTAGTACATCAACCGCCCGTCGGGGCTCCACCCCGTGCCGTTGCTCACGGCCACGTCGTCGAGGACGACGTCGGCCGAGCCGTCACCGGTGATCCGGGACAGGGTGCCGCCGCTGGGAGCCTCGTCGTAGCGCATCGTGCCCGCCCACAGTGTGCCGTCGGGGGCGACGGCGGCGTCGTTGGCGCGGCGGCCGGGGACGGGGTCGTGGTGGAGCCAGCGGAAGGAGCCGTCCGGGTCGAGGAGGCCGACTCCGTCGCGGAGGTTGAGGACCAGGCCGCCGTTCGTGCGGGGCTTGGCCGCGCCGACGTGCTGCGGGGTCGAGCGGGCCGTCCGGACGCCCGAGGAGGGGTCGTAGGTGTGGAGCCGGGAGCCGAGGATGTCGATCCAGATCAGGCGTCCGGTCGCCGGGTCCCACGTCGGGCCCTCGCCGAGCGTCGCCTCTGCACGTACCGCCACCTCGTACGTCATGCCACGCTCCGGTGGCCGAGGCGTTCGGAGAGCTCCGCGGCACCCTTGACGGCGAGCTGCTCCAGTTCGGCGCGGCGCTCGTCGCTCCAGCGGATCATGGGCACGGAGATGGACAGCGCGGCCACCACCTTGCCGGTGCGGTCGCGCACCGGGGCGGCCACGCAGCTGACGTCCGGGTTGGACTCGCGGCTCTCCACGGCGATCTGCCGCTGCCGGATCCCGGCCAGGGCCTCGCGCAGGGCCGCCGGGTCGGTGATGCTGTTCGGGGTCATCGCGACCAGGTCGGCGTCGTCCGGGATGCGTGCGGTCAGCTCCGGCTCGGGCAGCGAGGCCAGCAGCATCTTGCCGACGGACGTGCAGTGGGCGGGGAGGCGACGTCCCGCCGCCGACACCATGCGCACCGCGTGGGTGGAGTCGACCTTGGCGATGTAGATGACGTCGGTGCCCTCGAGGATGGCCACGTGCACGGTCTCGTCGCACGTCTCGGCGACGGACCGGGCGACCTGCTGGCCCTCGGCGGCGAGGTCGAGCTGTTCGGCGTAGCGGCTGCCGAGCTGGTACGGGCGTACGCCCAGTCGGTAGCGTCCCGGCTGGCCGGGCACCTGGACGATGTACGACCTGGCGGCGAGGGTGGTCACCAGTTCGTGCACGGTGGTGCGCGGAAGCTGTAGCTTGCGCACGATGTCGGGGGCGGAGAGTGTGCCGTCCCCGTCGAGGAAGAGCTCCAGGATGTCGAGAGCCCGGGTCACGGCAGGTACGAGGCGTCCCACGACCGGCCCCCTCCCTTGCGTCTGAGACTTGCGTCTGCGGCTGCGTTCGAAATTTCAACTGTCGATCGGAATGGCGAACACAGGCTACTCATGGAGTGTTTGCCTGGGCAATGGGCCTGCACCGGCCGGATGTGCAGGTCGCCGCGCTCAGGGCTCGTGCAGATGCCCGAACGCCGTGCGCAGCAGCTCGTCCGCCAGGGCCGGTGTGCGTTCCTCCTCCGGCAGGGCGGTGTACGCGAAGAGGGCGGAGCGCATCGCACCGACGGCGGCCCGGGCCAGTACGGCCGCCCGCAGCGGCGTGGCCGCGTCGGGATCGTGCTCGGCGAGCCGCTCCCGCAGGGCCTCGGCGAGACCGTCCTCGAACTGGCTGAGCACCGGCAGGAACTGGCGCACCGGCTGGCCGGGGAAGCGCTGCGGCGGCCCGCTGAACATCAGGCCGGGGCCGCCGTCGGCGATGAGGTCGAGGGAAGCGCCCAGGACGGCGGCGTACGGGTCCTCGTCGGCGGGGCGGGCGGCCACCTGGGCCTGCATGACCGGGATGAGGTCCAGGACCTCGTCGAGGACCAGGTCCTCCTTGGAGGGGAAGTAGCGGAAGAAGGTCCGCTCGGTGACCCCGGCGGCCGCCGCGATGTCCCGCACGGTGGTCTGCGCATAGCCGCGTTCCTCGAACATGCGGTGGGCGGCCTCCTGGAGGGCCTTGCGCGTCGCCGCCTTGTGCGCCTCGCGACGCCCGCGCGGCGCCGCGGAGGGGGTGTCGAGGGTTGCCATGTGAGGAGTATCGCAGGCGGAAAACCGACGGTACAGAATCTGTCAGTCATGACACCTTCGCTATGCTGTCAGTCATGACACTTTTTCGGAGGGGGCGTGTGTTCCGGGGGCGGGTGTCCCGCAGAGCCCGCCTGATCACCCTGGGCGTGGTCGGCGCGGTGCTGGCCGCCGGGGGTGTCGCGGAGGCGGTGGCACGTCACCAGGCGGCCGACCGGCTCGCGGACCGCATGGAGCGCCGGCTGCACACCGGGCTGGACGTGGGCTTCGGACCGACGCCGGTGATGCTGCAACTGGCCCGCGGGTCCTTCTCCCACGTGGAGGTCTCCGGTGAGGGCGCGACGTTCCGCCGGTTCTCCGGGGTCGACCTGCACGCCGAACTGGCCGATGTGGTCCGCACCGGCGACGGACTGTCGGTGGCCGACACCCGGGTGAGCGCCGAGCTGACGGACGCCGCGCTCGCCGACGCCGTCGCCACGATGACCGGGGGTGCACTGGGCGCTGCGGCGGTGACCACCGATCCGGACAGCGGCGAACTGGTCGTGCAGGCCGGGCCGGCCGGGCGGATCTCCATCGGTTTCCGGCCGGTCCTCGAGAAGGAGGGCATCCGGTTCGAACGCACCACGGTGCGCATCGGCGAACGCATCGTTCCCGACGCCCTCGCCGGCCAGCTGCTCGGGGACACCCCGCAGGAGCTGGACCTGTCCGGACTGCCCCTCGACCTGGAGCCGGAGCGGCTCGCGGTCACCGCCGACGGACTGCGCCTGGAACTGACGGGAGGCAGCACGACCGTGAAGGCCTGACCCGCTCCGCCCGACAGACGCCCCGGCCCACCGACACCCGTCCGTCTTCGGCCCCCCATCGCACAAGCCACTACTGCACGAGGAGCATCTCCGTGGCGACATGGCTCTATCGGCTCGGTCTCGGCGCCTACCGCCGACGGCGGCTCGTCCTGGCGGCCTGGCTGGCCGTACTGGCGGGCGCCGTCTGCGCGCTGGTCGTCGTGGGCGGCAAGCTCGACAACGAGTTCACCATTCCCGGCTCCGAATCCCAGCAGGCGCAGGACACGATGGCCGAGGACTTCCCGGCGGCCGCGGGCACCAGCGCCCAGATCGTGTTCACCGCGCCCGACGGCGCAAAAGTCACCGATCCGCAGGCCGCCCAGGGCATCCAGCGGACACTGACCGCCGCGCAGGACGCCCCGCAGGTCGCCGCCGTGATCCCGCCCGACAAGGCCGGCACCGTGACCCCCGACGGGCGCACCGCGCTCGCCCAGGTCAACTACGACGTCAGCCGCTCCGACCTGGACGACGGCGCGCTCGACTCGCTGGAGGAGACCACCAAGGCCGCCGAGGAGGCGGGGCTGGAGGTCTCCGTCGGCGGTCAGGCGTACGGCAACGGCGTGCTCACCCCGAGCGTCCTCGAACTGCTCGGCGTGGTGGTCGCGTTGGCCGTGCTCGCCATCACCTTCGGCTCGCTGCTCGCCGCCGGGATGCCGCTGCTGACCGCCTTCGTCGGCGTCGGCACCGGGCTCGCCGGACTGCTGGCGGTGTCCTCGGGGGTGACGGTGTCGTCGACCGCGCTGAGCCTCGCGCTGATGCTCGGGCTGGCGGTGGGCATCGACTACGCGCTCTTCGTGCTGTCCCGGCACCGGACGCAGCTCGCCCAGGGAATGGAACCGCGCGAGTCGGCGGGACGGGCGGTCGGTACGGCGGGCAGCGCGGTGGTCTTCGCCGGGACGACGGTCGTCATCGCGCTGGTCGGGCTGCTCGTGGTGCGTATCCCGTTCCTGACGGTCATGGGTCTGAGTGCGGCGGCGACGGTGCTCATCGCCGTGCTGGTCGCGGTGACGCTGCTGCCGGCGCTGTTCGGCCTCGCGGGGGCACGGCTCGCGCCCCGGCCGGGGTCACGGGCCGCGCGGCGGGCGGCGGTTGCCGCGGGGGAGGTTCCTGCGGGGAGTACAGAAAAAGCCACGGAGAAGGCCACGGAAGAAGTCGCGGAGGAAGCCACGGAGAAGGCCGCAGCAAAGGCTTCCGTCATGGGGCAGCGCTGGGCCCGGCTCGTCAGCCGGCGCCCGCTGCTCGTCGTCGTCGGCACCGTCGCCGCCCTGGTGACCCTGGCGCTGCCCGCCGCCGATCTGCGGCTGGCGCTGCCCGACAACGGCACGGCGGCGCACGGGACGTCGCAGCGCGAGACGTACGACACCGTCGACGAGGCGTTCGGGCCCGGCTTCAACGGGCCGCTGCTCGTGCTCGCCGAGGCGGACGCCCAGGGGCAGGCCGGGCAGCAGCAGGCGGCCGCGGTGGCCGGACGGCTGCAGGAGCTGCCGGGCGTGGTCAAGGTCGGTCAGCCGCAGTACGCGCCGGAGTCCGGGCGGGCGGTGATCCAGGTCGTGCCGGAGGGCGGACCGCAGGACGAGTCCACGCAGGACCTGGTGGACGCCATCCGCGGCGACGCGGCCGTCATCGAGCGGGAGACCGGCGCCGCCGTGTCCGTCACCGGCACCACGGCGATCGGCATCGACGTCTCCGACCGGCTGACCGCGTCACTGCTGCCGTTCGCGGCCGTCGTCGTCGGGCTCTGTCTGATTCTTCTGCTGCTGGTCTTCCGCTCGCTGGTCGTGCCGGTCAAGGCGACCGTCGGGTTCCTGCTGTCGGTGGCGGCGTCCTTCGGTGCGGTCGTGGCGGTGTTCCAATGGGGCTGGCTCGCCGACGCGCTGGGGGTGGCCCGGACCGGTCCCGTCGTCAGCTTCCTGCCGATCGTGCTGATGGCCGTGCTCTTCGGGCTGGCGATGGACTACGAGGTCTTCCTGGTGTCCAGCATGCGCGAGGAGTGGGTGCGCACCGGCCGGGCCAGGGACGCGGTGATCGACGGGGCCGGGCATGCCTCGCGGGTGGTGACGGCGGCGGCGCTCATCATGTTCTTCGTCTTCGCCAGCTTCGTGACGACGGAGGACGCCATCGTCAAACCCATCGCGTTCTCACTGGCGTTCGGTGTGCTGGTGGACGCCTTCGTCGTACGGATGACCCTGGTGCCGGCGGTGCTGGCGATGGTGGGACGCGGCGCCTGGTGGCTGCCGCGCGGGCTGGACCGGCTGCTGCCCGACCTGGACATCGAGGGCGCCCGGCTGCACGAACCACCCCGGGCGGAACCCGCACGGCCGCTGACCGAAATCAACGCAAGTTCTGGCTGAATTACCCGGGGCTCGATTCCGGACACCGAAACCGAACAGAAAAACACGACACCAGCCTGCCTCTCGGGTTCACCGAGAGGCAGGCTGGCGTTTTTCAGCCGCTAATTGTTACCGACGAGGAAATTAACCCCGGAATATTTGATTCCGCCGGAAGCCCTGTGTTTGACTGAGGGCACCGAATCGACATCCGGTTCGAGCGGGGGAGAGCAGACCACTCTTTCTTTCATCTTCCGTGCGCCGTTTCGGCGTATCTTCATATGGACGTTCTGGCCTGCGCAAAGGCGCCCGGGTCGGATTCCATCAGCACGCACGATTCCCTCTCTCCCGCCGTCGGCCCGACGCGGCCGTTTCCGCTGCCCAAAAGCAAAGGGATTACGCATGCAGCTCGAAGAGAAAATCGCCCCTGCCCGCCGGGGGCTGCGCGCCGCCGCACGCCCCGTCATCACCGGCTCCTCTCATTCCTTTCCGGGCACCCGGAGCAGCCAGGACGACCTGTGGCAGGAATTTTTCCTGGGCCACTACGACGGTTTTCCGCTGGCCCGCCGGATATTCGAGAATTCCGGAATCAGCTCCCGCTCCACGGCCGTGGACCCGCGCGCCGAGAAGGAAGTGTCCGGCTGGAGCACCGGACAGCGCATGGAGCGCTACATCGAGGAGGCCGTGCCCCTCGGCAAGCGCACCGTCGCCGACGCCCTGGAGTCCGCGGGTCTGGCCCCGTCGGACGTGGGCCTGCTCGCCGTGGCCTCCTGTACCGGCTACACCACGCCCGGCCTCGACCTGAGGCTCGCGGACGAGCTGGGCATGTCCAGCAAGGTCCAGCGGCTGTTCATCGGCCACATGGGCTGCTACGCCGCCGTCCCGTCGCTCGGTGCCGTCTCCGACTTCGTCGCCTCGCGCGGCCGGCCGGCGGTGCTGCTGTGCCTGGAACTGACCTCGCTGCACGTCCAGCCGCCCACCCGGGACATCGAACAGATCGTGGCGCACGCGCTGTTCGCGGACGCCGCCGCGGCCGTCGTCCTCGAGCCCGACGCCGACAGCGGCTACGAGGTGATCGACGTCGTCGCGGTCACCGACCACAGCACCGCCGACCACATGAGCTGGCAGATCACCGACCTCGGCTTCAAGATGGGCCTCTCGCCGAAGGTCCCCGACGTGCTCGCCCAGCACGTCGGCGAGGTGGTCCGCGACCAGCTGCTCGCCCCGCACGGGCTCACGCCCGAGGAGGTCACCGGCTGGGCCGTGCACCCGGGCGGCAAGCGCATCCTCGAGGTCGTCGGTGAGCGGCTCGAGCTGCCCGCCGGCGCGCTGGACGCCTCGTACGGCGTCCTCGACGAGTGCGGCAACTGCTCCTCGCCCACCGTCCTCATGGTCCTCCAGCGCCTGCCCCGCACCGACGGCCCGGTGGTCGCCATGGCCTTCGGCCCCGGCCTCACGCTGTACGCGGCCCTGCTGCGCCGGTCCTGACACCGGCCGGGCCGCGCCACGGCCCCACACCGTCGGCCCGCCCGAAGCACCTTCCAGCACGACCCCACGGACACCGCCCAAGGACGCACGGAAGGAACAGCTGCGCCATGCCCAACCCGACCTCACCGGGCCAGGTCTTCGTCACCGGCACCGGACGCTGCGGCTCGACCCTGGTCTCCGAGCTGCTGCGCGAGCACCCGCAGGTCCTCAGCCTGTCGGAGCTCTTCAACCACCTCACGGACATGTACCGGATCACCGCCCGGGTCTTCCCCGAAGGCCTCCTCACGGCCGCGGAGTTCTGGGACGTCCTGTCCTCCCGCAACACCGTCAACCGACTCCTGACCGCCCACGGACTGGCCCCCAGGGAAGTCCTCTACCGCCCCTCGGCGACCAGCCGCTTCCAGGCCGACACCGGCATCCCGGCCGTCCTGCTGACCACCCTCCCCCACCTCACCGACACCCCCGACGAGCTGTACGGCGAACTCGAAGCGGCCGTCGCCGAGTTCCCGGACGCCGGTGTCGGCGAGCACTACCACCGCCTGTTCGCCTGGCTGTGCGCCCGCTTCGGCAAGACCCTGTGGGCCGAGCGCAGCGGCGGCTCGCTGATCCTCGCCGGGCAGTTCCGCGAGCACTTCCCCGACGCCCGCTATCTGCACATCGTGCGCGACGGCCGGGACACCGCGCTGTCCATGAGCCGCCACACCGGCTTCCGTATGGCCGCGGTGGTGATGGCGCTGCATCTCACCCTCGGCCACGACCCGTACGCCGAGGAGCAGTCCGCCGACACCGAACGCGATCTCGGGTTCGTACCGGACGAGCTGCTGCCGTTCCTGCCGGATCGTTTCGACGCCCGTGCCGTCCGCGACTACCGGCTCCCGGTCTCGCTGTTCGGCACGTACTGGGCGGACGAGATGAAGCGCGGCATGGAGGCGATGTCCGCGCTGCCGCAGGAGAACGTGCTGCACATCTGGTACGAGGACCTGCTGGCCGCGCCCGAGGAGTCCCTGCACCGCATCGGCGAGTTCCTCGGCGCGGACTTCGTGGACACCGACTGGGAGCGCCGGTGCGCGGCCAAGGTGGGCGCGCCCTCGTCGTCCTGGCGGGACCTGCCCGACGCCGAGCGCGAGGAGCTGGAGCAGGCGTGCGCCGCCGGGTTCTCCGTGCTCGCCGCGCACGGTGTCGTCCCCATGGCCGGTACGGCGGCAAGGAGCAGCGCATGAGGACCCCGCTGACCAAGGGCGCCACGGTGTGGCTGACCGGGCTGCCCAGCTCCGGCAAGACGACGCTGGCGCAGGCGCTGGCCAGCCGTCTCACCCGGGAGGGGCACCGGGTCGAGGTGCTCGACGGCGACGAGATACGTACGTTCCTCAGCGCCGGCCTCGGCTTCACCCGCGAGGACCGGGACACCAACGTGCAGCGCATCGGCCTGGTCGCCGAGGTGCTGGCACGCAACGGCATCCTGGTGCTGGTCCCGGTCATCGCGCCGTACGCCGACAGCCGCGAGGCGGTCCGCAAACGGCACGAGGCGAGCGGCACCCCGTATCTGGAGGTGCATGTCGCCACGCCGCTCCAGGTGTGCGCCGTACGCGATGTGAAGGGCCTGTACGCGCAGGCCCGCGCCGGGCGGCTGTCCGGGCTGACCGGCATCGACGATCCGTACGAGCCGCCGCAGTCACCGGACGCGAAGGTGGAGACGCAACTGCAGTCCGTCGGCGAGTCGGTGGACACCCTGCACGCGCTGATGGCGGAACGGGGGCTGCTGTGACTACCGTGGCCGCCCGCCTCGGGCACACCGACGTCCTGGAGTCGGAGGCGGCGTACATCTTCCGCGAGGTGGCCGGCGAGTTCGAGAAGCCGGTGCTGCTGTTCTCCGGCGGCAAGGACTCCGTCGTCATGCTGCATCTGGCGCTGAAGGCGTTCGCGCCGGCGCCGCTGCCGTTCGCGCTGCTGCATGTGGACACCGGGCACAACTTCCCGGAGGTGCTCGCCTACCGGGACCGTGTGGTGGCCGCACATGGGCTCACCCTCCATGTGGCGTCCGTACAGGACTACATCGACCGGGGTGTGCTGCGCGAACGTCCCGACGGCACCCGGAATCCGCTGCAGACGCTGCCGTTGCTGGAGGCGATCAGCGGCGGCGGGTTCGACGCGGTGTTCGGCGGCGGGCGGCGCGACGAGGAGAAGGCCCGCGCCAAGGAGCGGGTGTTCTCGCTGCGCGACGAGTTCGGTACGTGGGATCCACGCCGGCAGCGGCCCGAGCTGTGGCAGCTGTACAACGGCCGCCATCTGCCCGGCGAGCATGTGCGCGTCTTCCCGCTGTCCAACTGGACCGAGCTGGACGTGTGGCAGTACATCGCCCGCGAGGGCATCGAGCTGCCGTCCATCTACTTCGCGCACGACCGGGAGGTGTTCCTGCGCTCCGGCATGTGGCTGGCGCCGGGCGACTGGGGCGGCCCGAAGGACGGCGAGCCGGTGGAGAAGCGCCGGGTTCGCTACCGCACCGTCGGCGACATGTCCTGCACCGGAGCCGTGCTGTCCGAGGCGTCCGACGTCGACGAGGTGATCGTCGAGATCACCGCCTCCCGGCTCACCGAGCGCGGCGCCACCCGTGCCGACGACCGGCTGTCGGAGGCGGCGATGGAGGACCGCAAACGCGAGGGGTACTTCTGACATGACCGCGGACGTGACAGCTCTCGGCCACCCCCCGCTTTTCACCGCCGCCCTGATGATGCGCGGCATCTTCCAGGAAGCCAGGTCCCGGCTGACCGCCGGGACCGGCGCACAGGAGGGACACGCGAACCCCATGCCCACCACCCGGCACCGTGACGCCTCCGCCGCCCCCGCGGCCGAGGCGGACCTGCTCCGCTGGGCCACCGCCGGCTCGGTGGACGACGGCAAGTCCACCCTCGTAGGACGACTGCTGCACGACTCGAAGTCCGTCCTCGCCGACCAGCTGGAGGCCGTCGCCCGCGCGTCCTCCGGCGAGGGCCCCGACCTGGCCCTGCTCACCGACGGGCTGCGCGCCGAGCGCGAGCAGGGCATCACCATCGACGTCGCCTACCGCTACTTCGCCACCCCCAGGCGCCGGTTCATCCTCGCCGACACCCCGGGGCACGTGCAGTACACCCGCAACATGGTCACCGGCGCGTCCACGGCCACCCTGACGGTGATCCTCGTCGACGCCCGCAAGGGCGTGGTCGAGCAGACCCGGCGGCACGCGGCCGTGGCGGCGCTGCTGCGGGTGCCGCACGTGGTCCTCGCCGTCAACAAGATGGACCTCGTCGGCTACGAGCAGTCCGTGTTCGCGGACATCGCCGGGGAGTTCACCCGGCTCGCGACCGACCTCGGCATTACCGAGGTCACCGCGATCCCGATCTCCGCGCTCGCCGGTGACAACGTCGTCGAGCCGTCCACGCGCATGGACTGGTACGGCGGGCCGACCGTCCTCGCGCACCTGGAGAACGTGCCCGTCGCGGACGAGGTGACCGACGGACCCGCCCGCTTCCCGGTCCAGTACGTCATCCGCTCCGGTGACGTCCGCCTCTACGCGGGTCAGGTCGCCGCCGGAGTGCTGCGGGTCGGCGACAAGGTCACCGTGCTGCCGTCCGGGCGCACCACCACCGTCACCGGCATCGACGTGCTGGGCGCCCCGGCCGAGCTGGTCCGCTCACCGCAGTCCGGCGCGCTGCGGCTCGCCGACGACCTGGACGTCTCCAGAGGCGACCTGATCGTCCCGGCGGCGGCCCTGCCGACGCTGTCCCGGGACGTCGAGGCAGCCGTGTGCCATCTGCACGAACGCCCGCTCAGGCCCGGGGACCACGTGCTGCTGAAGCACACCACGCGCACCGTGCGCGCGGTGGTCCGCCGCATCCCGGGCCCGGGCCGGCTCGACCTGAACGAGATCGGCCAGGTCGCGCTGCGCACCGCCGAGCGGCTGGCGTTCGACCAGTACCAGGACAGCCGGCGCACCGGCTCCTTCGTGCTGATCGACCCGGCCGACGGCGCCACGCTGACCGCAGGCATGGTCGGCGCGACAGCTCCGGGGACCCCCGATGCGCCTGTCTGAGCGCAGCCCGGCGCCCAGCCGCTCCCGGCGTCCGCTCCGCGCGGCCCTCGCGCTGCTCCTGCTGCTGTTCCTGGCGGCGGGCTGCGGCTACGGGTCCCGGGCGCCGGAGGCGGCGGCCGCGCCGGCCGTCGGCACGGGCCCGCCGCTGTCGGCGGACGAGGTCTCCATCGGCTACTTCGCCAACGTCACGCACGCCACGCCGCTGGCCGGGGTGCAGAAGGGCTACTTCACCCGCGAGCTGGGCGGTACCCGGCTGCGCACGCAGGTCTTCAACGGCGGCCCGTCGGCGCTGGAGGCGCTCAACGCGGGCGCCGTGGACATCGCGTGGATGGGACCGTCGCCGGCCGTCAACGGCTTCCTGCGGTCCGAGGGCCGCGGCCTGAGGATCGTCTCGGGTGCCGCATCGGGCGGGGTCGCACTGGTCGTCGACGCCGACGCGAAGGTGCGCGGCACCGACATCCGCGGGCTCAGGATCGCGACGCCGGAGGCGGGCAACACCCAGGACGTCGCGCTGCTGCACTGGATCCGCGAGCAGGGCTGGGAGGTGGATCCGCGCACCGGGCGCGGTGACGTCACGGTGGTGCGGCAGTCGTCCAAGGAGATCCCGACCAGCTTCCGGCGGGGCGCGATCGACGGGGCGTGGGTACCGGAGCCGGTGGCCGCGCAGCTGGTCGCCGCCGGCGGGCGGGTGCTCGTCGACGAGTCGGACCTGTGGGACGGCGGCGCGTTCGTCACCGCACTGGTGGTGGTGTCCCCGTCGTTCCTCGCGGACCATCCGGACGTCGTCGATGCCGTGCTGCGCGGCTCGGTACGCACCAACGCCTGGCTGAAAAGCCATCCGGCCGAGGGCAAGACGGCCGTCAACAGCGCCATCGATGCGCTGACCGGACGGCCACTGGAGCGCGGGGTCCTCGACGCGGCCTGGCGGCACGTGAAACTCACCGACGACCCACTCGCCGCGACCCTCGCCGAGGAGGCCGACCGGGCCGACCGGCTCGGGCTCCTGCACGGCGCGGACGGCACGCAGGGCGGCGGTGCGCAGGCGGCCCTGCGCGGGATCTTCGACCTGCGCCCCCTCAACCGGGTCCTCGCCCAGCAGGGCGAGCCGACCGTGGACGACGCCGGGCTCGGCGTCGCCGACCGCGGCACCTGACCCCCGACACCGACCGGACTTCTTGGGCAGCACTGCCCGTACTGCAAAGGATTTGATCACATGTCAGAAACGGTGCTGCGGGCCGGCGCACCGGCCCGCCCGGTCGCCCTGGCCGAGGCGGAGCAACCGGCCGTACGGCTCACCCACGTCTCCAAGTGGTTCGACACCGCGGGACGGCGCCAGACGGTCCTGGACGACATCAGCCTGACCGTCGGCCGCGGCGAGTTCGTCTGCGTGCTCGGCGCTTCGGGCTGCGGCAAGTCCACGCTGCTGAACCTGGTGGCGGGCCTGGACCGGCCGTCCACGGGCGCCATCGAGGTCACCGGCGGCCGGCGGCCCGCCCTGATGTTCCAGGACCACGCCCTGTTCCCCTGGCTCACCGCCGGCCGGAACATCGAACTCGCCCTGCGGCTGCGCGGAGTGCCCCGGCGCGAGCGGCCCGAGGAGGCCCGCCGGCTCCTCGAGCTGGTCCGGCTGAAGGACGCCTACGGCAAGCGCATCCACGAACTGTCCGGCGGCATGCGCCAGCGCGTCGCCCTGGCCCGTGCCCTCGCCCAGGAGGGCGACGTGCTGCTGATGGACGAGCCGTTCGCCGCGCTCGACGCCATCACCCGGGACGTGCTCCACGAGGAGCTCACCCGCATCTGGTCCGAGAACAGGCTCTCCGTCGTCTTCGTCACCCACAACGTCCGCGAGGCGGTCCGGCTCGGCGAGCGGGTCGTGCTGCTGTCCTCCCGCCCCGGCCGGATCGCCCGCGAGTGGACCGACTCCGACCTCCCGGAGGCCGCACTGACGGCCCGGGTCACCGACGCACTGCGGGAGGAGATCCGACGCCATGGCCGCCGGTGAGACGGTCGCCACCCGGAAGGTCCAGGAGACCGCGGCCGTCGAGGCCGGCCTCGACGCGCTGGACAGCGCACCCGTAGGCCCCGCCCGGACACCCCTGCGCCAGATCCTGCGCGAGCGAGTACTGCCACCTGTGGCCGCCGTCGTCCTCGTCCTGCTCGCCTGGCAGGCCGCCTACGAGGCCGAGCTCAAACCGGACTACCTGCTGCCGTCGCCGGCCGACGTGTGGCGGGCGCTGTCCGACCAGTGGTACGAGGGCACGCTGTTCTCCACGGTGTGGACGAGCATGCAGCGCGGCGCCCTCGGGTTCGCCGCGGCCGTCGTCATCGGTACCGCGCTGGGGCTGCTGCTCGGCGCGGTGCGGTCACTGCGGGTCGGGATCGGGCCGGTGCTGTCGGGCCTTCAGTCGCTGCCGTCGGTGGCGTGGGTGCCGGCGGCGGTCGTGTGGTTCGGGCTCACCGACGCCACCATCTACGCGGTGATCCTGCTGGGCGCCGTACCGTCCATCGCGAACGGGCTGCTGGCGGGCGTCGACCAGGTGCCGCCGCTGTACCTGCGGGCGGGACGGGTACTGGGCGCCACCGGACCCGCCCGGGTCCGGCACGTCCTGCTGCCGGCCGCGCTGCCCGGCTACCTGGCCGGGCTCAAGCAGGGCTGGGCGTTCTCCTGGCGCTCCCTGATGGCCGCGGAACTCATCGCCAGCTCCCCGGAGTTGGGCCTGGGCCTGGGCCAACTCCTGGAAAACGCCCGCTCCTACCAGGACATGGCCCTGGTCCTCGCCACCATCGGCGAGATCCTCCTGGTCGGCATCGCGGTCGACCTACTGCTGTTCGCACCACTGGAGCGACGGGTATTGCGGTCGCGGGGGTTGGCGGGGGCGCGTGGGTAGCTGCGGGCAGTCGTGCCGCTGGGGCGGCACGAGTGGGCGCAGCGGCACCCCGCAGCGCCGGGCTGCGCAACCCCGGGCGCGAGCACCGGCGCCATCTGCTGTACTGACCCGGTGAGCGTGCCCTCGGGTTCGGGATCGTGGCTGCTGCGGCTGGCGCCGGACGCGGTGCCGCCGCAACCAGCGTGCTCGCCCGAGACGCTGGCCGCCGCCGAACACCCACTGGGCCCCGGCCCCGCCGGCTGGGCCCTCGAGGTCGCCCGGGACATGGCCGCACACATCGTGCGGCAGGTACCCGAGCACGGTGCGCCCGGTGCCGCTGTCCCCTTTCAGCGTGCTGTTGAGGCCACCGTCCTGACCGCCCTGACCGGCCTGCTCACCGAGCCGGAGCCGACCGCCGCCCTGGTCCCGCCGGAGGCCGTCGCGAGCAACGCCGAACTGGCCCGCCGTAACGTGCCGTTGGACCGCGTGCTGCGCGGCGTCCGGCTCGGGCACGCCTACCTGCACGGGCGGCTGATGGAGGCACTGGGCAAGGAACCGGAGGAGATCCGGGTCCAGGAAACGCATCGGGTCAGTGAGCTGCTGTTCGTGTACGCCGACGTCCAGGCCAGCCGACTCGCCGAGGAGTACGTCGCCGAGCGCGACCGCTGGCGGCGCGGCCGGGAGGCGGCCCGCCGCCGGATCGTGGACGAGCTGCTCGCCGGGCGCTTGGTCGGCGGCGCTGTCGCCGCCCGTACGCTCGGCTACGAACTCGCCCGGCATCATGTGGCGTTGATCGTCACGTCCGGTTCTCCCGACACCTCGACCGAGGAGCTGCGGCTGCTGGCCGCCGAGTTGTGCCGGGCGGCCGGCGCCGAGCAGCTGCTCAACGTGGCGGCGGGCAGCGCCGAGCTGTGGGCGTGGATGTGCTGGCCGTCCGAGCCGCGCCGCGACGTCCTGGCCCGGCTGCCCCGCCAGGTCCCCGAACGCCGGCCGCTGCGTGCCGCGCTCGGCCCGGTGGGCTACGCCACCGAGGGCTTCCGGCGCAGCCACCGCGGCGCCCGGGAGGCGGAACGGGTGGCCCGGCTGGGCCGTACGGGCTGGCTGTGCGACTACGCCGACGTGAGTACGGCGGCGCTGCTCACGGCCGACGTGGAGCATGCGCGGTGGTTTGCGGCGCGGGTTCTCGGGGCGCTGGGGGGTGATGATCCGCGGGTGCGGGAGCTGCGGGAGACGCTGCGGGTGTATCTCGCGGAGGGGCGGAGTCCGCAGGGGGCTGCGGAACGGTTGTTCGTTGCGCGGAACACGGTGACGTATCGGGTGCGGCGGGCGGTGGAGCTGCTGGGCCGTCCGCTGGACGCCGACGCCCTGGAGCTGCGGCTGGCGTTGGAGATCACCCGGCTGCTCGGACCCTTCTAACACATCCGGGTGGGGATGGGACGCGGGTCACAAAGACCGGTGGGATTTTGGGCCGCCGGCCCAAAGCCCAAGCCGTCCGGCCGCCGTTGACTGCTGAGGAGAACGCCCCGTTGTCACGCGCCCCCACCGCGTACCCGCCTCCCGTACCACCTCTTCACCCCCTTGGGATCCGCCATGCCCTCACGCCCCGACGCCCCCACCCGCCGGACGGTCCTGCGCACCGCCGCTGCCGCCTCCACACTCACCGCCGCTGCCGCCGTCCCCCTGCACCCCGCCCCCGCGAACGCCGCTCCCCAGCCGAGCCGCGGTACCGAGCTGGTCCTGCTCGGTACCAGCGGCGGTCCCGTCCCCATGCACGGTCGCGCCGGTATCGGGTCCGCGCTGGTCGTCGACGGCCGGGCCTACCTCGTGGACTGCGGCCCCGGCATCTTCGGCCGGTACGCGCAGGCCTGGCTGACGGCCGAGCAGCTCACGACGATCTTCGTCACCCACCTCCACTCCGACCATCTGTCGGACCTGTACGCCCTGTTGTGGCTGCGGTTCGGCGGGTACCAGCCGCTGGGCGATCCGGTCCACGTCTACGGGCCCGGTTCCGCGGGGAACCTCCCCGCCACTTGGCCGAAGGGCCGCTCGGTGCGGACCGTCTGCCCGTCGGAGCCCGCGCCCGGCACGGAGGACCTGATCGCCGGGCACATCGCCGCCACCGCGTACGACATCAACGTACGGATGCGCAGCGAGGGCTGGCCCGACATCCGCACGCTGATCCGGCCGCACGACGTGCGCTTCCCACTGCCGAAGGCGGCGGGGCCGCGCAAGCTGATGGCGCCGCCGATGGAGCCGTTCGAGGTGATGCGGGACGACCGGGTGCGGGTCACGGCGGTGCTGGTGGAGCATCCGCCGGTGTTCCCGTCGTTCGCCTACCGCTTCGACACCGCGGACGGGTCTGTCGTGTTCAGCGGCGACACCGCGCCGTGCGGGAACGTGGCGCGGCTGGCCCGGGGCGCGGACGTGCTGGTGCACGAGGTGATGGACCTGGAGACGCTGGCGCTGGGCGGGCTGAAGCCGGCGCAGCTGCGGCACATGGAGATCAGCCACACGGACGCGACCCGGGTGGGCCCGCTCGCCGAACGCGCCGGTGTGGGCACGCTGGTGCTGAGCCATCTGGTCCCGGGTGCCACGAACATCGTCGACGACTCGACCTGGCACACCAAGGCGAGCAAGGGCTACTCCGGCCGGGTGGTGGTGGGCCGCGACCTGGCCCGCCTGCCGGTGGGCGCCCGACGGGGCTGAGTGCGGCCCCGGCCGATCTCGCCTCGCAGGCGCTGGGCCCGCAGGACCAGTTCCAGTTCGAAGCGCCGGTCAGGGTCGTCGATCTCGTCGCCCCAGAGTTCGCGTATCTGCCGCAGCCGGTAGCGGACGGTCTGGGGATGGACGCCGAGTCGTGCCGCCACCTCCGGCGCGCCGCCCCTCGTCTCCAGCCACGCCAGTAACGTCTCCGCAAGTCTCCGCCCATGAGTGGGGCCGCAATGAGCCAACGGCGCCAGACAGCGCAGCGCCAGGTCGTCGATCAGTTCCTCCGGCTGGAGCAGGACGAGGGCCTCGGTGTGCTCGGTGCAGAACAGCACCTCACCGGCGGGCAGCAGCCGCCGCTCCATCAGGCGTACGGCGGCCTCGGCCCAGCGCAGCGACTTGGCGGCGTCGGCGAGCGGCACGGGCGGTCCGATCGCGCCCGCCCAGCCGCCCAGCGCCCGGTGCAGCAGTTCACCCCGGCCGGCGGCGTCCGGTTCGGGGACGACCATGCGGGGCTGCTCGTACTCCAGGTCGAGCAGCACGCCCTGCCCGACCGCCGGTGCCACCGCCTCGCGGGCCGGGCGCAGCAGCACCCCGACGGCGACCTTCTCGGGCAGCGTCCACCCGATCCGGGCGGCGCGTTCGGCGAGGGCGTCGGCGGGGTCGCCGCGGTGGCGTTCGGCGAGCAGCAGCTCCATCAGGCGGCGTTGCAGGCGCAGGCGTTCGCCGGCCTGGCGGGCGGCGGCCTCGGCGTAGCCGCGTACGGACTGGTCGACGAGGCCGTCGAGGTACTCGTAGCCGGCGTCGACGAGTTCGTACATCGCGGGCGGCGGGATGTCCACGCGCTGCCCGATGTCGGCGAACCGGCGCCAGGCCAGGCGTACGCCCATCCGGTAGATCGCCTGGAGGGAGTCAAGCGTGCGGCCGTTGTACCCCTCGCCGCGGCCGAAGTCCTGGAAGACGCCGGGCGGGACGGTGGGGCGGCCCGTGGAGTAGTCGGCGTGCTCCAGGTGCTGCACGAACACCTCGATGGCGCGGCGGATGCCGACCAGGGCCATCGGCTCGCCGCTCTCGTCCAGGACGACGGGCAGGTGCGGGTACTCGCGGCGGATCTCGCCGAGGATCTCCTCGGCCAGCGCGGGCGCCTCGGCCATGGCGATCGCCGCGAACCGGCGCACCTGGAGCCGGGGCACGTCGTGCCAGGCGGAACGGGCGGTGACCGCTGCCGGACGGGCGGCCACGGTCAGCTCCCCTGGCCCGCTTGCTCGTATGTGATCAAGGGCGTGTTGGGCTGCTCGGGTGTGGACTCGAGCAGCGCGACGATGCCGAACGCGGCGCCCACCGCGAGGGCGGCGGCGATCACGACGGTCACGGTGGCGGCGAGCAGTCTGGGCATGCGGGGTCTGCCTCTCTCGTCCAGAGTCCGGAGGTCGTCCCACCCCGGTGCCCCGCCCCTGCCGTTCGGAGCCCAGTCTCGACAGGGCGCTCACACGGCGTCAAGGGTGGGTATCGGCCGAGGCTCACTTTGTGACGTGACGTCAGCTACAACAAGCGCCGAAATTGTCATGCCGGTGAGTAGCCGTGGCGAACGCCTGGGCGAAAACTGTCCACCCACCCCGAGCACAACCCGTCCACAGCCCCCACGCAGGAACAGCACAGAGACTATTTCTTCCCGCACGTCCTTCCCCCCACGCTGAGTTCCGCACCCTGAGACGAGTTGGAGCACCCATGCCCCAGCACGTACCGCCGCCGCTGCGCACCGAGCTCCCCCGGCCGCAGCAGCACCCTTCGGCGCTTCCCCCACCCCCGCGCCGAATCGTTTTCCTCGCCCATCGGGACCTCGGCAATCCGGCGGCCGGCGGCTCCGAGCTGCTCGTCGACCGGCTGGCCGAGGGTCTGACCCGGCTGGGCCACCAGGTCACGCTGCTATGCGGCGGCCCCGCGTCCCCCACTCTCGGCTCCGCTCGAGCGGGAGGTGCCCCCATCCGGGACTACCGGGTCGTCTCGGCGGGCGGCGCCTACGGCCACTATCTGCGCGCCCGCTCCGCCTTCGCCCGTCAGGTCGGTGACTGCGACCTGCTGGTCGAGGTGTGCAACGGCATGCCCTACCTCGCGCCCATGTGGCATCGCGGCCCGACGCTGTGCCTGGTCAACCACGTACACACCGATCTGTGGCAGATGCGCTTCGGCGGGCCGCTCGCCCCCGCCGCCCGGATCGGCCGAAGACTCGAGCACTGGGCGCTGACCGGGGCACAGGCCCGCAGCCTGATGGTGGCCGTGTCCCCGTCCACGGCCCACGCGCTGCGTGCGATCGGCGTGGAACGCGAACGCATCCGGGTCGTGCACAACGGCGTGGAGGAGCCGGGTCCGCGGGCGGACCGCTCGCCCGAGCCGCTGTTCGTGGCGGTGGGCCGGCTCGTCGAGTACAAGCGCATCGACCTGCTGCTACGGCTGTGGGAGCGGGTCCGGCCGGTCACCGGCGGCCGGCTGCTGATCGTCGGGGACGGCCCGGAACGCGAGCGGCTGGAGCGGCTCGCGGGCCCGGACGTGGAGTTCACCGGCCATGTCTCCGACGCCGAGAAGCACCGGCTGCTGTGCGCGGCCTGGCTGCTGGTCCATCCCTCGGCGGTGGAGGGCTGGGGCCTGGTCGTGACCGAGGCGGCCACCCGTGAGACGCCGACGATCGCCTTCGACGTGCCCGGCCTCCGGGACTCGGTGATCGACGGCGAGACCGGCGTCCTCGCCCACGGCGAGTCGTCCTTCGCCGCCGCCTGGTGCACGCTTGCGCTGTCCGCGCACCGCCGGGAGCTGATGGGCAAGGCGGCCCGTGAACACGCGGCGCGGTACCGATGGGATCGGACGGTCCGGCAGTTCCGCGCAGTTGCGGCGGAGGCGGTGAGGGGCTGGGAGCCGTGACCGGCACCGGCCTCAAGGACCCGTCGATACGCCGGTCCCTCGCCCTCTTCCGTGCCTTCCTCCGCGAGCAGGACGACCCGGAGGCCTGTTACGCGCTGCTCGCCCGGGACGCCGCCGACCAGGTCGAGGCCTACGACGGTCCCCTCGCCGGCCGCACCGTCGTGGACGTCGGCGGCGGCAGCGGTCACTTCACGGAGGAGTTCCGGCGCCGCGGCGCCGAGGCCTACCTGTTCGAGCCGGACGTACGCGAGCTGGGCGAGAAGCCGCCCGACGGGACGGTCATCGCGGACGGCTATCTGCTGCCGCTGTACGACGGGGTCGCCGACGTCACCTTCTCCTCCAACGTCCTGGAGCACGTGGCCGATCCGCAGACGTTCCTCAGCGAGCTGGCGCGGGTCACCCGGCCCGGCGGGCTGATCTACGTGTCGTTCACCAACTGGCTGTCCCCGTGGGGCGGACACGAGTGGGCGCCCTGGCACTACCTCGGCGCCGAACGGGCCCGCGCCCGTTACCGCCGCCGTACCGGCAAGGACGCCAAGCACACCCTCGGCGAGAACCTGTTCGCCGTGCACATCGGCCCCACCCTGCGGCAGGTGCGCGCCCGCGACGACGTCACGGTCGTCACGGCGCGCTCCCGCTACTGGCCGTTCCTCACGGAGGCCGTCGTCAAGGTCCCCGGCCTCCGTGAGCTGGCCACCTGGAACCTCCTCCTCATCCTCCGGCGGTGTCCCCCATGACGACCACGGTCCAGGCCCCTCCTCCGGCAGCCGTCCCCACCACCGCGACCACCGCGGGTCCCCCGGAGGGCCCGCGGTCGCGGCGCTGGCTGCTGGGGTTCTGGGCCGTGGTCCTCGTGCTGTTCCTGGCCGTGCAGCCGGGCCGGCAGACCTTCGACACCAAGCTCGGGGTGACCGTCGACCCCGGGCAGTTCCTCGCCGATCTCGGCCAGTTGTGGCACGACCGGGGCGGCTTCGGCGGCATCCAGGACCAGTACGTCGGCTACCTGTGGCCGATGCTGCCGTTCCACTGGCTGTGCCGCACGGCCGGCCTGCCGGTGTGGCTGGCGGAACGCCTGTGGATGTCGATCATCGTCGCCGTCGCCTTCTGGGGCGCCCTGCGGCTGGCGGAGCGGCTGCGCATCGGCAACGGCACGTCCCGGCTGCTCGCGGCAGCGGCGTACGCGCTGTGGCCGGTGTTCACCACCGTCGTCGGCTCGACGTCGGCGGCGGCGCTGCCCGGCGCGTTCCTGCCGTGGGTGCTGCTGCCGCTGACGAACGAGCGGTACAGCGCACGGGTCGCGGCGATCCGCTCGGCGCTGATCGTCCCGTTCATGGGGGGTGTGAACGCGGCCTCGACGCTGGCGTCCCTGCTCCCGGTGGGCCTGTACCTGCTGTCCCGCCCGCCCGGGCCACGGCAGCGCAAGCTGATCGCCTGGTGGGTGCCGGGCATGCTGGTGGCGACCGCCTGGTGGTGGATCCCGCTGCTGCTGCTCGGCGTGTACGGCGAGAACTTCCTTCCCTATGTGGAGAGTTCGCAGACCACGACGGCCACGATGTCGGCGCCGGAGGCGCTGCGCGGCGCGGGCAACTGGGTGGCGTATCTGCACTTCGGTGAGGCGTGGTTGCCGGCCGGGTGGGCGGTGGCGTCCTCGGTGGTCGTGATCCTCTGCTCGGCGTGCGCGGCCGGGCTGGGCCTGGCCGGGCTGGCGCGCCGGGACCTGCCGGAGCGGCGGTGGCTGGTGCTGACCGTGCTGACGGCGGCGCTGATCCTGCTCGCCGGGTACGGCGGGGCTTTCGGCGCGCCCTTCCACGACACCGTGCAGGACTGGCTGAACGGCTGGCTGGCACCCTTCCGGAACATCTACAAGTTCCAGACAGGTCTGGCCCTGGCGCTGGTGCTGGGCCTGGCCCACCTGGTCGCCGTCGCCGCCGAACCGCGAGGCGCCCGCCCCGTGCCCGGCCGCCGCTTCGCACCGCTGGTCGCGGCGGTGCTGATCCTTCCGGGCCTGCTGTGGCCGTACCTCAACGGATCGATCCTCAACCCGGGCTCGTTCCAGGAGCTCCCCAAGTACTGGCAGACCACGGCCGACTGGCTGGAGAAGTACTCCCCCGACTCGCGCGCCCTGGTCGTCCCGGCCACCGCGCACGGCATCCACACCTGGGGCTCGACCATCGACCAGCCCCTGGACGTCCTCGCCGACTCCCGCTGGGCCCAGCGCGACTACGTCCCCTTCGGCACCCCCGGCAACCGGCGCGCGATGGACGCGGTCGAACAGGCGCTGCTGACCGGCGGCGAAGTGCCGGGCCTGGCGGACTATCTGAGCCGCGCCGGGATCCACTACGTCGTCGTACGCAACGACCTCGACCCCGACCAGATCGGCGCCGTCCCGACGACGACCGTCAAGCGCACCCTGGAGCAGTCCGGCTACCAGCGGGTGACCGGCCTCGGCCCGGTCATGACCGGCGGGCGGATCGCCGACGACACCCCGCTCCAGGTCGAGGGCCTCTACCCCCGGCAGCGGGCGGTGGAGATCTACCAGCCGCGCGGCGAGGACGTTCCCCGGCCCGGCCAGGCCACGCTGTACCCGGTCGCCGACACGGCCGTCGTCTCCGGCGGCCCCGAGTCCCTGCTGCCGCTCGCCTCCGAACTGCGCGGCCGGGCCACCGTCCTGACCGGCGACAACCACCCCGGGCTCGGCTCCCCGCAGCTCCAGGTCGTCGGCGACGGACTGCGCCGCGCCGACACCCGGTTCGGCCTGGTCAACGCCAACACCTCGTACACGTACACCCGGGACGAGCGGAACGCCCCGGACGCCTACCAGGACGCGGACGAGCCACCGCACCAGATCCTGCCGGTGACCGGCACCGGCCACCAGACGGTGGCCGAACTGCGCGGCGCCCGCTCGGTGACGGCGTCCTCGTACGGCAGCTGGTTCTTCCATCTCCCGCAGTTCGACCCGGTGAACGCCTTCGACGGCAACCCGGACACCGCCTGGACGGAGGGCTCGGACGGCACACCGAACGGGCAGTGGCTGCGCATCGGCTTCACGGACGACTACGACATGCCGTCGTCGTTCAGGGTCACGCCGCTGCCGCAGGAGAGCGTGCGGGCGGCGCCGACGCGGGTGCGGGTGGAGACCGAGCGGGGCTCCGTCACCAGCTTCCTCCAGCCGAACGGCATGACCCAGCGCATCAAGGCACCGGCCGGCGCGACGAGTTGGATGAAGCTGACGATCGTCGACTCGGTGGAGCGCCGGGCCGGTCTGCTGGGCGCGGGCTTCGCCGAGATCACCCTGCCGGACGTACAGGTGACCCGGATGCTGCGGCTCCCGACGGACGCGTCGGAAGCGACGCCTGGTGAGCTCATCTCCCTGCACCGCACCGCCGACCCCACCGGCACGTCCCCGACCGGCACCGAGGCGGGCCTGCACCGCCGCTTCTCGACGGGCACGGCGGGAACGTACGAGGTGAAGGCGAGCGCGGTGCCGATACCCGGCGAGGAACTCGACCGGCTGCTCTACGAGATCGCGCCCGACCAGCAGGACCGCATCACCGCGACCGCCGACTCCACAGCACGACTCGGCACGGGCCTGTCCGCACGCAACCTCACCGACGGCGACCTGACGACGGCATGGATCGCGGGCGACCGCCCGACGATCCACCTGCGCTGGCCGGCCAAGCAGCCGGTGAGCGAACTGGTGCTGGCCCCGGCGGGCGGCCTGTCCACCCGCCCCACGGAGGTGCACATCAGCTCCCCCGACGGCGCGGCCACCGCCGGCGTCGACGAGAACGGCTGGGTCCGCTTCCCGCCGATCACGACGGACCGCCTCGACATCACCATCACCGAAACCGCCCCCTTGACCCTCCACAACCCGGTCGTCGACGAGGACCTGCAACTCCCGGTGGGCTTGACGGAGGCGTACCTCCCGGCCCTCGACCGCTACCGCACCCCGCAGCCGAAGCCCGAACGGACCTTCTCGCTGCCGTGCGGGGAAGGGCCGGTGCTGGCCGTGGACGGGAAGCTGTACCGCACGAGCGTGCAGGGGACCGTACGCGACCTGGCGGAACACCGGCCGGTCGAGGTGTCGGTGTGCCCGTCGGACGGGCTGGAACTGACCCGGGGCACGCACCGCGTCGAGGCGGGCGACGCCGGCCCGCTGGTCCTCACCGACGTCACCCTCACCCGCGGCACGGTGACCGAGCCCGTGACCTCCGACCGTGACCTGGAGATACGGGACTGGCTGGGCGACCTGCGCGAGGTGAGCGTCGGCTCGGGCGCGGCCTCGTACCTGACGACGTACGAGAACTTCAACGACGGCTGGCGGGCCACGCTGAACGGCGACGAACTCACCCCGGTCCGGCTGGACGGCTGGCAGCAGGGCTGGCGGATCCCGGCCGGGGCGAGCGGCACGGTCAAGCTGACGTACGAGCCGTCGACGCCCTACGAGGCCGCCCTCATCGGCAGCGGCGTGGGCATGGCGGCGCTGCTGGCCCTGGTCCTGTGGCGCCGCCGCGCCCCCAACCCCGACCCGCCGCAGCCGGTGCCCGGAGCGCCGGGCCTGTGGCTGGGCACGGCGGCGCTGACGGTGGTCGGCATCGTGATCGCCGGGTGGTTCGCGCTCCTGGTCCCGGCCCTGGCGGTGCTGGCGTACCGGCGGCACGCCCTGCTCGTCCCGATCGCCTTCGTGGCGCTCGCCGGGGCCGGCATCGCAGCGGCGACGGGCGCCGGGCAGCCGGTGGCGCACGGCACGGGAGCGTTCGGACCGGCGGCCCAACTGCTCGCCCTGATCGGCCTGTTCGCGGCCCTGGTGAGCGTACGGGAGCGGGGAGCGCCGGGGACGACGGCGGTGCTGCCACCGGTGCCGGGGACCTCCGAGCCACCGACGCAACCCCTGCCACACCGCCGACGGGGCGAGCACGGGCCGGTCCCCCAGCGCGAGCCGGCCCCTCAGCCCGACGCCGGCCCGACGGTCTCCGCGCGCGGTCCGGGGAACCCGCAGTTCGGCCAGGGGGGAGAGGAACGCCCATGACGGCAGTCGAACACCCGGCACGCATCCCGTTCCCGGTCGTGGACGAGGTGGCCCGGCACTGCCTCCAGGACGAGGAACCGGAAACCGTCCACATCGAGGTCCACCTCCCCGGCCCCCTCGACCCACCCCGCCTGTGCAAGGCGTTCACGGAGGCCCTGCAACGCCATCCCCGCATCTTGATGCGGGAGGCGCCGGGGCGGTGGTACCGACGGCGCTACGAGTGGGAGCTGACCGGGGAGCCGGACGTGGAGGTGGTGAGCTTTCCGCCGCCGACCCGGGATGCGCTACGGGACGCCCGGATCCGCGCGCTGACGGAGGCACCACCACTGTCCCTGTCGCCACCGATACGCCTTGAAGTGGTCGCGAACGTGGCTGCGGGCAGTCGTGCCGACTCAGCTGCGGGCAGTCGTGCCGCCGGGGCGATGGGGGTCCCCCCGCTCGAGCGAAGCCGAGAGTGGGGGAGGGTGGGCGCAGCGGCACCCCGCGACGCCGGGCTGCGTACCCCACCCCAGGATCCCACCGGCACAGTCCTCTTCCTCACCATCAACCACACCGCCCTGGACGGCCCAGCCTGCCTCCGCGTCCTGGCCACCGCAGCGGAGCTGTACAGCGGCGTGGACAACTCCCCCACCGCACCCCCCGCACGCGCGCCCGAAACCCCCCAGGTCCCCCCGGACACCCCCTCCAACTGGACCCCACCCGCAAGAGTCGCCCCCGGCACCCCCGCCCCCTCCCCCGGCAACGGCATGCTCGTCACCGACCTCCCCCTCCCCCACCGCCCCAAGGGCTCCCCCTACACGGTGAACGACCAGCTCATGGTCACCACCGCCCTGACGATCGCCCACTGGAACCGCGAACACGGCACCCTCCCCCACTCTCGGCTTCGCTCGAGCGGGGGGACCCCCATCCGCCCCCTGCGCATCACCATGCCGGTGGACAACCGCCCCCGCGACACGACGATGCCCATCGGCAACGGCACCCGCCTCGTCGAAGTCCCCTTCTCCCCAGACGAGTTGACCCCGACCGACATGGACACCCTGCTCCGCCGGACGGCAACCCGCACCCGCGCTCTCAAGTCCCTCTCCCGTCCCCAACTCGGCCACGGAGCCGCCCTGTTGACCGCGCCCGTCCTCCCGGTCCCGTGGCGCGCCGCCCTCACCCGCGGCCTCCGCCGCGCCGCAGCACCCTGGACGTCCACAACGCTGCTCAGCAACATCGGCCGCGTCCCGTACCCCCTGGACTTCGGCGAGGAGGCCGGCCGCGCCCACGCGGTCTGGTTCTCGGCCCCCGCCCGTATGCCCCGCGGCCTCACGGTCACCACCGCATCGACGGCCGGCCGCCTCCACCTCGCGCTGCGCTGGTCCCGCACCCTGCTCAGCCACGGCGACGGCGCCCATCTGCGGGACCTGTTCGAGCACTACCTGCACACCACGGAGGTCACCCGATGACCACCACCGCACCCCCCGGCAACCTGCGGGACTTCTACGAGAACCCCGCCGTCCCCGTCGCCTCCGGCACCCCCCGCAGCCTCCGCCAGGCCCGCATGCTGGCCGCCGCCCTCGGCACCGACACGGCCCAGACCGTCCTCGACATCGGCTGCGGAGACGGCACAGCGGCCGCCACCGCCGCCCCCCTCCTCCCCGGCCACCGCATCGTCGGCGTCGACTGGTCCCACGACGCCCTGACCCGCGCCTGCAACCGGCTGCCGTACGCGGTGCGCGGCGAACTGACCGCACTGCCCTTCCGAACGGGCTCCGCCGACGCCGTCCTCTTCAGCGAGGTGATCGAACACCTCGTGGACCCGGACACCGCCCTGGAGGAGATCCGACGCGTCCTGCGCCCGGGCGGCCATCTGATGCTGTCCACCCCGAACCTGGCCGCCTGGTACAACCGCGCCCTGCTGGCCGTCGGCGTCCAGCCGGTCTTCTCCGAGGTGAGCCTGCGCGCGATCCACGGCCGCCCCGGCCGGGAGGTCGTCGGACACCTGCGGCTGTACACCGCCCGCGCGCTACGGGAGTTCGTCGCGGCGGCGGGCTTCGAGGTCGTACGACTTACCGGAGCGCCCTTCCACGGCGTACCGCGCCCGCTGCGACCGCTGGACCGGCTGGCCTGCGCCAGACCACCCCTCGCCTCGATCCTGCTCCTGCACGCGCGAAGGACATAGGCCGTGTGGTGGGGAGTGGCCGCGGCCCTGATGGCGAACGTCCTGTACAGCAGCGGGTTCGTACTGGAGAAGCGGGCGCTGGCCGCCCTGCCCGAGGTCACGGTCCGCCGCCCCGGCCGCCTGCTGCGCCTGGTGCTCGGCAGCCCGCTGTGGATCGGCGGCTCGCTCGCCCTCGCGGCCGGGTTCGCCGCCCAGCTCATCGTCTACCGCACCCTGCCGATCGCCGCCGCCCAGGGCATCTTCGTCTCCGGCCTGGTACTGCTGGTACTGCTCTCCGCCCGGCTGCTGGGCGAGGAGACCAGCGGACGGGAGCGGTATGCACTGGCTGCGATCCTCGCCGCCCTGCTGATGGTCGTACTGTCGCTGGACGAGGCCACGGACACGGTCAGCCGGCAAGCCCCCTACGCCCTGGTCCTGCTGCTGTGCGTGCCGTCGCTGGCGTCCGGCGTGTGGCTGTACCGCGCGGCCGAACGCCGGGCCCTGCGCCGCCACCGGCTGCCGACGACCGGCGTCGAGTACGGGGTGGCGGTGGGCCTGCTCTACGGGGTCAGCTCGCTCGCGATCAAGGGGGTCTCCGGCTACTGGACGACAAGTGACCCGGCCGGCGCACTCCTGTCCGTACTGCGCTCCCCGTACCCGTACCTCCTGCTCTTCACCGGCGCGTTCGGCCTGGTCATGTCGCAGGCCGCGCTGCAGCGCTGCCGGGCCTCGCTGATCGTGCCGGTGTGCACGACGGTGACCTGCCTGTACACGGCGGTGCTCGGAACGCTGTCGTTCGGCGAGGCACTGCCGGACGACCCGCTGCGGCTGGCACTGCGGCTGACGGGCACGGCGCTGGCGGTCACGGTGCTGCTGAGCATGCCGAAGCACGATACGGCACCCCAACCACCCCTCACCGCCTAGGAGTTGACACCACCATGACCCCCGACGACCCGCTGCTGAAGATCCTGGCGTGCCCCCTCGACAAGGGCCAGCTGCACCTGCTGCCGCCGGACGGATCCATGACGTCGAAGGAGGCCCTGTACAACCCACGCCTGCGCCGCCGCTACCCGATCGTCGACGGCATCCCGCAGCTCCTGCCGTCCTCCGGGGAACAGGTCTCGGAGGACGAACACGAGGAGCTCCTCAAACGGATGGCGTCATGACCACGCTTGCCGCCCGCCTCGCCCCCTTCCTCCCGGCCCGCCTGGTCGCCGCGACCGCCCGCGCGGTGTACCCCCGCTTCGAACCGGAGCTGGCCAGGATCGCCGACTTCTGCCCGCCCGGCTGCGGCACCGCGGTCGACGTCGGCGGCTGGTACGGCCCGTGGACCCGCCGGCTGAGCGCCCGCTCACGCCGGGTGGTGACCGTCGAACCGGTCCCGCACCTGGCGCGCCTGCTCTCCTCGACGACCCCGGCGAACGTCCGCGTGATCCAGGCCGCCGCCACGGACCGCCCCGGCACCGCTCGCCTCTGGCTCCCCCTGGACGACACCGGCGACCGAGGCGTCTCGTCCCTCATCCGCCGGGACATCCACGCCCACGCGATGGAGGTCCCCTGCGTCGCCCTCGACGACCTGGGCCTGAGGGACGTCGATTTCATCAAGGTCGACGTGGACGGCAGCGAACTGTCGGTCCTGCGCGGCGCGACGGCTCTGCTGGCCCGCGACCGCCCGACCCTGCTGGTGGAACTGGAGACCCGCATCCAGCCGATCACCCCGGTCCTGACGTACATGTCGCTCCTCGACTACGACGGCTGGGTACTCCCCGGCAGAAACTGGATCCCCCTCTCCGACTTCCCCCTGGAGTCCCACCAGGCGATCACCTCCCACGTCGCCTCCCACGGCCTGCTCCGCCGGGTCCTCCCCCTCCGCGCCCGCCCCCGCTACGTCAACTCCGTCCTCTTCCTCCCGGACGGCCGGCGTCCGGGCAGGCCCCGGGTGGGCGACGATGGATCCCATGCCGCCACGCTCAGAAAAGCCCCCCGCTAGCGGAAAACCCGCCGCCGACCCCTTCACGCCCCTCGACTTCCAGCTCGTCCTGCTGCGCCGCATGGCCGACCACAACCCCGATCTGGTGGAGGACGCCCGCCGCGAACTCGGCGTCTCACTCACCCAGATGCGGGAGGCGAACAAATGCTGGCAGGCCATGCTCCGCTCGCCCCGGTCCCGCAGCGCGGCATCCCGCTACCGCTCGGTCCTCGGCCCACCCGAGTCGACGACCCCCCGCCGCATCGGCGACCTCGGCTGCGAGGCCTGGCAATGGCCGGTCCTCCTCTGGCCGGACCTGCGCTTCGAGGTCCTCGTAGCGCCGAACGGGGTGGTGTGGAACGAGTGGCTGGTCCGCGCACCGGGCGCGGAAGCCCCCGCCCTGCACACGATCGACGACCTCACCCCGTGGTCCTGCACGGTCGACGAGGCGGCCCGCGCCTTCGCCCCGGCCCGCCCTCTGGAGGGGACGGCACCGACGCGGTGGGGGCTGGCGTTCGTGGCGCCGGACGCGCGAGGTGTGCGGCACGAGGTCGTCGCGGAGTTCACGTGGGGGTTGCTGCAGCGGACGGCCGTCGGCGACTAGTGCGCCGGAGCGCGGCAAAGGGCGGGAGAGTGGTGGGCAGGCCGTCCACATGGGCGTGCGCTTCGACGAGGCGTTGCTCAAGGACCGCGACGGACATCACCTCACGAACATCCGACGGTCAAGTCCTGCCACAATTGGCCGATTTGACCCATCCTCCCACGCCCGCACCCCCGCCGACACCGGGCACCGCGATCGACCAGCTGAGCCAAATCGGCCAATTGCAACGTCGGCCAACAGGTCGGCGGGTTGTCCACAGGGCTGTGCGGCTGTCCCGACTTCTCCGGCACCCTGGGGCCGTGGCAGACGGGGACCGCAGAACGCTGGGCGAGCTGAGCGAGGGCGGAGTGCTGCTCGTCTCCCGCGCTCTGGAGGCCGGGTGGCCCCGAAGTTCACTCACGCGTGCCCTGCGTATCGAGGGCTGGACCCAGCTCCGACACGGTGCCTGGGCCGAACCTGGGCGGACCCCGGACCTCGTCACACAGCTCCGGGCGATGCAGCTACTCGAGCCCCGGCTCGTCGTGAGTCACCGGTCGGCCGCCGCGCTCTGGCTGATCGAGACACTCGCCCCGGCCGCCTCCGTCAGGCCGCTCGATTTCATTCTCCCCGAGCTCAACCACCGCCCGAAGGGAAAGGGCATACGGGTCCACCGCCTCCACCTCGCCCCGGACGAGGTGACGGAACGGCAAGGCCTGCGGGTCACCGGCGCGATCCGTACGGTCGCCGACCTGCTTCGGGCCGGACCACGGGACGAGGCCCTGGTCGCCGTGGACTCGGCGCTCTCGCGGCGGACGGTCGGCGGAGTACGGCGTGCGCCGCTCACGGTGCACGCCACACTCGCCGCCGCGCTCGACAGCCCGATCCGGGGGTCGGCCAGGGCACGCCGGTGGCTGGAGCTGGCCGATCCGGGCGCAGGTTCACCGGCGGAGACGATGGCACGCCTGCGGATGCATGACGCCGGCCTCCACCCCGAGTCCCAGACCGAGCTGCGCACCCCCGACGGACGCCGATGCTTCCTTGACTTCCTCTTCCGGGCCGAGGGCCTGGGCGTGGAGATCGAGGGGTACGCCTACCACGGCACCCGCGAGTCCCACCGCCGGGACGTGGACCGCTTCAACCGCATCGCGCAGTGCCCCGAGGTACGCCTGGTCCTCCGCTTCACCGCCGATGACGTCTTTCATCGCCCGGCGTGGGTGATCCAGCAGATCCGCGCCGCCCTTGCAGCGTGCGCGAGTTGGGCGTCTGCGACAGGGGACGCTGTGCGAGCGTGAGCTTGAGAGCGCGGTGCGTCTTCCAAGGCGGGGCAGGATGGCCACCTGGCCGTCAGCGTCACTGGCCACCACTACGGAGGCGTCACGGAGCGGCACCGCGTGACCTGGCTGAGCCCTGAGCGCGGTGCTGTCGGTCGTGTGTCGTACTGTTCGCCGAGCTTCGCCACCCCCATCGGAGAACCGCATGTCCTCGCTTGCTCGGCTTGTCGCAACGCTTGCCGCTCCTTTGCCCGCCTCACGGGCATTCGCCCCGTCCCTGATCGGGCTGCCGGGACGCAGGGCACTCCTGCAACGCTGCGACAGCGAGCTGGTCGTACAGGACGTGGACGGCTCGTTCGGGACGGCGGGCGAGGCCACGATCCGGTTCCCTACCCCTTGGCCGCGGCGGTTCGGCACTTCCACGGTGGCACCGGACGGGAGCCTTGCCGTCTTCGCCGGAGTGCACGCGCTGCGGGCCATCGACCGCACGGGAGCGGTCCGGTGGGAGGTCCGCCACGGTTGCTGGTACGGCGCCTGCAGAGAGATGCACCGCTCGTTCGAGGAGTACGCCGACGACCGCGACCACCGGTACCCGGACGGCGGCTCCGCCGGCTTCTCCGCCGACGGACGCCTGGTGTGGGCGCACGTACGCGGTCCTTTGCCCGGCGGCGAGCTGGACGCGGAGACAGTGGACGAGTGGCTGGTCCTCGACGCCGTCGACGGACGGCTGCTCGCGCGGGCGAACGCCCGGTCAGCGGCCGCCGGCAGTGTGCACGTGCCCCATCCGGATCCGCGGCGGATGGGGCTGACCATCGGGGAGGGACAGGACGGATCGCCCCTGCGCTGGGGACGCTGGGACGGCGAGACCCTGACCGTGGAGTACTTCGAGGACCAGGACCTGGTCCTGCTCGACGTGAGCCCGTCGGGCGACCGGTTCCTGACCGTGAACCACGACCAGGACACCCTGGCCGTACACGACATCGAGGACGGCTCCGTCCTGGCCGAGTGGGACGCCGAGTCGGTCATCCCCCGACACCCCGACGCGGAGCCCGACAACGACGAGATGTGGCCCTTGTGGGACTGGGCGGGGGGCTTCGTCGACGAGGCCACCGTGATCACCGGAACCGTCGAGAGCGACGAAGAATGGGGCGAAGGCCGGCACTGGCTGATCGGCACCTCCCCGACGCGCTCGCCTGAACCGGTCACCTATCCCTTCCCGGTGTCCGGCATTCCCACCGGGCTCGGTGACGGGACTTGGTACACGGTCGCAGAGTCCGAAGTACATGTGTGGGCGCTGCGCTGACCGCCTTCCGCCGAGAGCAGAGCCTGCCATTTTGTTCTCCCCGCAACCAACTGGGGTGGCCAGGATCGATCTCGGGATCTACGGGCAGCTGGCCGCCGGTGACAACGGCCTGTTCTGGCCCGCCGACCCCGCGGAGCGCGCCAAGGCCGCCCGGCGCCGCAGGTCGAAGCGAGTGAAGTCGTCCCCCCGGGCGAAGGCCGACATGGCCAGGTCGGATGAACTGGCAGGCATCGCCGTACCCGTGTGGGAGGTGCGGCGCGGCCACGCGCGGGAGCTGCCAGCGTATGTGACGGCGGGGGAGATCACCCCGGTGGTCGACCGGATCGTGTCCCGGTTCGACGACTACGCCGACCGCTGGCACACGCTGCCGGTCGGAGGTTCGCTGACCCTGACGTGGTGACGTCGGCTCAGTCCGCCACCACGGAACGTGTGCCAGACCCCAGCTCACGTTGTAAGAGCCAACCGAACGCGCAGGGCGTACGACGACAGCCGGTCGCCGAGTCCGCGTGGGAGATGTTGCAGCGGACGGTGGTCGTCGACCAGCCAGGCCCGCTACGGCGCCCGCTTCAGGTCGACCCGCCTCCGTACGAGGTTGATGCCGACGACCTCGACGGACAGCTCGTCGCCCACCTCGGGCAGGGAAGGGTCGTTGAGCGTGTCCCGGTGCACCAGCCCCTCGACGCCGTCGGCCACCCGCACGAACACGCCGAACGGGACCGCCTTGGTGACCGTGCCGCGTACCACCCGACCGAGCCCGTTCCGTGCGAACTCCGTCAGGGGGTCCGGAGCCAGGGCCGCCAGGGACAGTCGGACCTGCTGCCGGGACAGTTCGAAGGCGAGGATCTCGGCGGTGACCTCCTGGCCGACGTGGACGACCTCGTCGAGCGAGTCGAACCGGTGCCGGGAAAGTTCGGGGACGGTGACGAAGCCCTCGACGCCGTCGAGGTCCACGAACACACCGAAGGGCTCGATGCGGGTGACGACTCCCCGCACGATCTGCCCGCGCTCCAGCCCTCGCCACGTGGTCTCGGCTCCGGCGAGCCGGCGCCGGGTGCCGACGAGCGTGGCCAGATCCTCGGCCAGCGCGATCTCGACCGTCTTCAGCGCGGGATGCTCCAGCCAGTACCGCCGGGGCAGGTCCACGGCCCCCTCGTGCAGCGGCGGCCAGTCGGCGGCCGGGGTGAAGTCGTCGATCACGATCGTGCCGCCCGGAGCGAGGAGCCGGGCCGGGTCGGCCGGGGTGTCGTCCGAGGCCTTGGCCGTACCGCCGCCGTCGAGGACCAGCAGGTCGTAGGGCCCGTGCTCCTCGATGCGCTGCCAGTCACCCGTGACCACCTCCACCTCGGGCCGGTCCGCGAACACCTCAGCCGCGACCCGGGCCCGCTCCGGATCCCGCTCCACGCTCACCAGTCGTACGCCCTCACCCGCCCCCGAGGCGAGCCAGGCCAGACCGACGCCGCAGCCCGTGCCCGTCTCGCCGATCAGGTGGCGGGCGCCGCCCGCCAACGCGTGCAGCAGGCGGCCCTGTTCGGAGCGGCAGGAGTGGGGGAAGCCGTGGGCGCGGGCGGCGGTGAGGGCGCGTTCGACGAGTGGGGGAAGGAGGTCGGTGGAGTCGTACGCGTCCGTTCCGGAGATCGACATGACGGCGATCCTGCCGCACCGTCCGTTCGCCCGTAAGGCTCAGGCGCTTCGTCGCTCCTTGACGAAGAACACAGCCACATAGCCGAGCCGCACCGTGATCACCACCCCCAGGCCCGCCCAGATGAGAGGCCAGGACTCCCCTTCGCTGCCCACCAACTCCGTCGGTACGGCGCCGATCCGCCCCCGAGGGTCGTAGGTGACGTCCACGCGGCTTCCCGGGTTTGCCCACCGAACTCCCATGACGAACTTGTCCGGTCGTCCGGCCGCGCAGTTCAGGTGGTGCACGTAGTCGGTCCGGGTGCTGGTGTGCGTCACGTTTCCCGCGCTGTCGTAGTGCGTGGTGGTGTGCCGCTGTTCGTCGACCTCGACGACCGTGCACCTGGTGTGCCTGCCGCGGGTCTGCAGCACCTCGTCATCCACGCGGCCGCTCACTGCTCCGGCCACCCCGCACAGCAGCAGACTGCTCAGTCCCATCACGAGGAACTGGGCGATGAACCCCCTCTCACTGCGTAGATAGAGCACGAAGGAAAAGAACCCACCGAAGAAGCCGGCGATGACCAGCACCACGCCCAGGGCCGCGCTCGGCCAGCCGGGGCCGTGAGCGTTCAGCAGGGCTCCCGCGTACGTGACTCCCACCACGGATACCGGGATCGCCACGGCCATGAAGGCGTCAACGGCCGCCCACGTCCAACCGCGTTCGTGGGTCATGAGACGGTCGAGCAAGGCCGAACCCGTCTCGACGACCGCGTCGACAGCCCGGTCCACGAGCCCCTGCCCCTGCTTGCGCATAGCCCTCCCGCAGTCGCACTCACGCTCACAGGGGACATGCCCCCGTGATTCCGTTCGTCACCCCATGTCCCAACTCCCGTCATAGACCTGTTCCGTTGGCCCCGACAGCGGACCGGACCCCACCGCGTCGCCGAAGATCACCGGGGTGCAGAATGACCTGTATGTCGAAAGCGAACACCCCGAAGACAGCAACGATCGACGACGCTCCGCTGATCAGTCGCACCCTGGCCCGCGCCTTCGACGACGACCCGATGATGCGCCGGCTCTTCCCCGGCGACGCCTCGCGCGAGGCCGGGCTGGGCCGCTACTTCACCACCATCTTCACCCGGCAGTACGTCCACCACGGCGTGTGCGAGCGCACCGAGGCGGGGGCCGCCTTCTGGGTACCGCCGGAGGCGCAGGCCAAGGCCGTTCCCGACGCGGAGACCATCCAGGAGCTCCAGAACATCCTCGGCGACCGAGCTCCCCTGTTCAGGGACATTGTCGAGACGGCCGCCAAGCACACACCCCAGGAACCGCACTGGTACCTGGCGGTGATCGGCGCCGACCCGGCCGCCCAGGGCCAGGGACACGGGGCCGCTCTGCTGCGCTCAGGGCTGGCCAAGGCCGACGCGGCGGGTCTGCCCGCCTGTCTGGAGTCCTCCAAGCCGTCCAACCTGCCCTTCTACGAGCACTTCGGCTTCACCGTGCGCGAGGAGCTGCGGCTACCGGCGAACGGGCCGGTGCTGTGGTCGATGTGGCGCGAACCGCGCAGCCCGGCCGGTGCCTAGAGGTGCTGGGCACAGCCAGTCGTCGATGACCGCGACCAGCACCGTCCCTTCGTAGCGGACGGCGAGGCGAGGTCTTCAGGACTGAGCCGGAGCCTTGCCCGCGTTCCCCGCCGCCACCATCGCCTCGGCCACCCGCGCCACCGACCCCCTGTGCAGCGACAGGAAGAGGTTCGGCTCGACCAGCTCCAGCTCCATCACCCGCGGCTCCCCGTCCTCCCCGTCCACCAGATCGACGCGCGCATACAGCAGGTCGGGCGCGTCCGGTACGGCAGCCAGGGCGCGCTCGGCGACGGCGAGTTCGGCGTCCGTCGGTTCCCACACCTCCAGCCCCGGATGGGCGACCTTGCGCTCGTCGTACGGCGTCCCCGGCGCCAGCACGGCCCCCTTGCGGCTGGCGTGCAGCAGCCGCCCGCCGAAGAACTGCAGCGCCCGCTCCCCGGCGGTGTCGATGCTCCGCACAAACGGCTGCACCATCGCCGTGAGCCCCTCCTCATGCAGGCGCGCGAGGTGTCGTACCGCCGTCTCCCGCTCCTCGGGCAGATAGCGCGCGGCGTACCGGGCACCGGCGCCGGAGGTGGGCTTGACGACGTACTCGTGGTCGTCGGGGAGGTCGGCGGGCTCGCCGGGGGCTGTGTAGCAGGTGGGGACGGTCGGCACTCCGGCCGCCGCCAGCTCACCGAGGTACCGCTTGTCGGTGTTCCACCGCACCACGTCCGCCGGATTCGCCAGCCGCGTGGCCTTGCCGCACGCCTCCGCCCAGGCCACGAACTCGGCGGCCCGCCAGCTGTAGTCCCAGGTCGAGCGGATCACGGCGAGATCGAACCCGGCCCAGTCGACCGCCGGGTCGTCCCACTCGACGGCCACCGCCTCGGCACCGCCCGCAGCCAACGCCTCGATCAGCAGCGGCAGATCACGGTCGACGCTGACCTCGGGGCCGGGGCGGCAGGTGACGAGGGCGATTCGGGGCACGGCGGGCTCCTCGGGGACGACGGCGGAACGCTGCGCAGGCTAACAATCGCCTCCGCGACCGAAGAAGACCGCTTGACCTTCCCCTTCGGTGAAGACCCAGCATCGGTGGCGGAACCGGAGGAGTGCGAGGTGCACATGAACATGCTGACGATCGGGGCTGTCGCCGAAGGCGCTGCGGCTGTACGACGAGCTGGACCTGCTGCGCCCCGCCCGGGTCGATCCGCACACCGGCTACCGCTACTACGCGGTCGAGCAGTTGGAGCGGGCCCGACTGGTGGCGTGGCTGCGCCGGCTGGGCATGCCACTGGCCAGGATCCGTATGGTGTGCGCCCTCCCGCCCACGGCCGCCGCCCAGGACATCCGCGCGTACTGGGCGCGGGTGGAGGCGGACGTGGTGGAGGCGGTGGCCTGACGGACGGGGGCCGGTCAGCGCTCCCCTTCCGGATCCCAGTCCAGCAGCCGCACCTTCGCCACCGTCCGGACATGCCGGCGCATGGCCGTGGCCGCGCGGCCGGGCTGCTGGGTCTCGATGGCGTCGAGGATGGCCTGGTGCTGGGCGAGGGAGCGGGTGGGGCGGCCGGGTTGGCGGAGGGATTCCGTGCGGCTCTCGGCGATCTGGTCGGCGATGGAGCGCATGAACTCGGCGAGGATGCTGCTGTGCGCGGCCGCCGTGACCGCGCCGTGGAAGAGGCGGTCGCCCTCGACGCCGTGACCGCCCTGCTCGATCTCCGCCGTCATGTGGGCAAGCGCCGACCGCATCGCGGCCAGGTCCTCCTCCGTGCGGCGCTCGGCGGCCAGTTCGGCGAGTTTGGTCTCCAGGGCCTCGCGGGCTTCCAGGACGTCGGGGAGGCGCCGGCGGCGTTCGACCAGTTTCTCGACCGGTTCCACTTCGAGGCTGTCGCGGACGAGGTACGTGCCGCCGCCGTGTCGCGCCTCCACCAGGCCCTGCACCTCCAGGACCACGATCGCCTGCTTCACCGAGGCCCGGCTGACGCCCAGCCGCTGGGCCAGGTCACGCTCGGGTGGCAGCCGGTCGCCGGCGCGCAGGCCGCCCTCCGCGACGTACTGGCGCAGCCGGTCCAGCACCTGCTCGTACAGGCGCTGCTTCGTCATGGGGCGCAGGGCGTCGGTCACTGGGTCCCCCTCTCGTCGGGAGCCTAGCACCGGGCAGGCGGACTGGTTGAGTGGCTGAGCCAATTCTTGCGCGCCCCCTTGACGTCCCCGGCCGGTGCGCGCACGCTGACCAGCCAGTCGGCCAAGTGGCTCAGCCACTCAACCACTCGTTGTTCGTCCTCTCGCCCGCTCGTCCATTCCCCTCACCGCTCCGGGACCCAAAGACGGGAGCCCGTATGTCCCCCGAACTCATCTCGATCCTCGTCCTCGCCGTGGTGTTCGTCATCGCCACCACCCGCTCGATCAACATGGGCGCGCTCGCCTTCGCCGCCGCCTTCGCCGTCGGCACCCTCGTCGCCGACCTCGACGCGGACGGCATCTTCGCCGGCTTCCCCGGCGACCTGTTCGTCGTCCTCGTCGGGGTCACGTACCTGTTCGCGATCGCCCGCGCCAACGGCACCACCGACTGGCTGGTGCACGCCTCGATCCGGCTGGTGCGCGGCCGGGTCGCGCTGATCCCCTGGGTGATGTTCGCCCTGACCGGCGCGCTCACGGCGATCGGTGCGGTCAGTCCGGCCGCCGTCGCGATCGTCGCGCCGATCGCGCTGAGCTTCGCCGCCCGCTACGGGATCAGCCCGCTGCTGATGGGCGCGATGGTGGTGCACGGCGCGCAGGCCGGCGGTTTCTCGCCGATCAGCATCTACGGTTCGATCGTCAACGGCATCGTGGAGCGGGAGAAGCTCCCGGGCAACGAGGTCGCCCTCTTCCTGGCCTCCCTGGTCGCCAACCTCGTGATCGCGGGTGTGGTGTTCGTCCTCTTCGGGGGGCTCAAGCTGTGGAGGCAGGGGGCGGTGACGACCACGGACGGGACTGCATCGACATCGACCGGGAAGCAGCCTCCCGCAGTAACCGGGAACAGCACCGGCACCAACCCGGCCCCCACCCCCACCGCCGTCCTCACCCGCGACGACGACCACGAACCCGGCACCCGCCTCACCCCCGCCCGCTCCGCCACCCTCGTCTCCCTGGTCGCCCTCGTGGTCGCCGTCCTCGCCTTCGACCTGGACGCGGGTCTGACCGCGATCACCCTGGCCGTCGTCCTCAGCACCGCCTGGCCCGAGGACAGCCGCGCCGCGGTCGGCCAGATCGCCTGGCCCACCGTCCTGCTGATCTGCGGCGTACTCACCTACGTCGGTGTCCTGGACGAGATGGGCACCATCACCTGGGCCGGCGAGGGCGTCGGCGGCATCGGCGTTCCGCTGCTGGCGGCGCTCCTGCTGTGCTACATCGGCGCGATCGTCTCGGCGTTCGCCTCGTCCGTCGGCATCATGGGCGCGCTGATTCCGCTGGCGGTGCCGTTCCTCGCGCAGGGCGAGATCGGGGCGGTCGGCATGGTGGCGGCGCTGGCGGTGTCGGCGACGGTGGTGGACGTGAGCCCGTTCTCGACGAACGGCGCGCTGGTCCTGGCCGCGGCACCCGACGTCGACCGTGAGCGTTTCTTCCGGCAGCTGATGGTGTACGGAGGGATTGTGGTGGCGGCGGTGCCCGCGGTGGTGTGGCTGGTGCTGGTCGTGCCCGGCTTCGGGTAGCCCTCACGTGCGCCATGGCAACAGGTGACGACGCCCAAGACGACTAAGGAGTACGACGCGTGTCCTCTCTCTTCCCGGCCCTGACGAACAGCCCGGGTGAGCACATCGCCCTGCGGTTCGGCGACCGGTCCCTGTCCTACGCCCGACTCGCCGCGGCGGCCGGTGCCGTCGCCGAGCGGGTACGCGGTGAGGGCCGCGTCGCCGTGTGGGCGACGCCCGCGCTGGAGACGGCCGTCGGGGTGGTGGGAACACTGCTCGCGGGGGTCGCCGCCGTTCCCCTCAACCCGAAGTCCGGAGAGAAGGAGCTCGGTCACATCCTCACCGACAGTGCGCCGACGCTCGTCCTCGCGGCGCCCGGCGATGAACTGCCCGACTCTCTGCGGGACTTGGAGCGGGTCGACGTCGATGTGCCGGCGACCGGCGCGCTCCCCGAGGAGCAGACGGACGACGCCGCGCCCGCCCTGATCGTCTACACCTCCGGCACCACCGGCCCGCCCAAGGGTGCCGTCATCCCCCGTCGGGCCATCGCCACGACCCTGGACGCGCTCGCCGACGCCTGGCAGTGGACCGGCGAGGACGTGCTGGTGCACGGGCTGCCGTTGTTCCATGTGCACGGGCTGGTGCTCGGCATTCTGGGCCCGCTCCGGCGCGGCGGTTCGGTGCGGCATCTGGGCCGGTTCAGCACCGAGGGCGTGGCGCGGGAGCTGAACGGCGGGGCGACGATGCTGTTCGGGGTGCCGACGATGTACCACCGGATCGCCGAGGATCTCGCGGACAACCCGTCGCTCGCCAAGGGACTCACCGGCGCACGGCTGCTGGTCTCCGGGTCGGCCGCGCTGCCCGTGCACGACCACGAGCGGATCGCGGCCGCGACCGGCCGCCGGGTCATCGAGCGGTACGGCATGACCGAGACGCTGATGAACACCAGCATCCGCGCGGACGGCGAGGCGCGACCAGGGACGGTCGGTGTGCCGTTGCCGGGAGTCGAGCTGCGGCTCGTGGAGGAGGACGGGACACCCATCAGGTCGTACGACGGTGAGAGCGTCGGCGAGATCCAGGTGCGCGGGCCGAACCTGTTCACCGAGTACCTCAACCGGCCCGACGCCACCGCCGCCGCCTTCACCGCCGACGGCTGGTTCCGCACCGGCGACATGGCGGTCCGCGATCCCGACGGCTATGTCCGTATCGTCGGCCGCAAGGCCACCGACCTGATCAAGAGCGGCGGTTACAAGATCGGCGCCGGTGAGATCGAGAACGCCCTCCTGGAGCATCCGGGGGTGCGGGAGGCCGCCGTCACCGGGGAGCCCGACCCGGATCTCGGTGAGCGGATCGTCGCCTGGATCGTGCCCGCCGACCCGCAGACCCCGCCCGGTCTCGAGGAGTTGGCCGACCATGTGGCCCGCCGGCTCGCCCCGCACAAGCGGCCACGGGTCGTGCACCACCTGGAGGCCCTGCCCCGCAACGACATGGGGAAGATCATGAAGCGGGCGCTGGGCGGCCATGCCTGAGCGCCTCTCCGCCCGCCGGACCATCGCCCTCGTCACCGACGAGTTCACCGAACTCACCTGTGAAACCAGGGAGTTCGGGCCCGACGGGCCCCTCTCCTGGCAGGGCTACGACGCCTCCCGTGCCCGCGCCGCCGCACGCACCGGTGAGGACGAGTCCGTGGTCTGCGGCACCGCCCGCATCGAGGGCACGGACGCCGTGCTGATCGCCTTCGAGTTCGGCTTCCTCGGCGGCTCGCTCGGCGAGCGCACCGGCGACCGGCTGGAGGCGGCGTATCTGCACGCCCGCGAGCACCGGCTGCCGGTCGTGTCGCTGATCGCGACGGGTGGCAGCCGGATGCAGGAGGGCATGGTCGCGCTCACCCAGCTCCAGCGTGTGGCCCGGCAGTCGGTGCTCACCCGGGAGGCCGGTCTGCCGCAGGTCGCCGTACTGCGGGATCCGACGACGGGCGGCGGCTGGGCCACCCTCGGCGCGGGCGCCGACGTGATCCTCGCGCTGCCCGGCGCCCAGGTCGGCTTCGCCGGCTCCCGGGTGCGGCCGGCGGACGCGGACCCGGCGGCGTACACGGCCGAGGCGCAGGTGGCGGCCGGTGCGGCCGATGCGGTCGTACCTGAGGAGGAGCTGCGGGCGACGCTGGGGCGGTGGCTGCGGCTGCTGACCGCGTCCTCGGCCGAGCCCGCGCCGCCGCCGGGTCCGCTCGGCGCGACCGACCTCCCTGCGACCGGATGGGACGCGGTCCGGCGCGCCCGCTCACCCCAACGCCCGCGTGCTCAGTACTACTTGGCTGCCTACTTCACCGACCGTGTCGCGATCAGCGGCGACCGCTGCGGCGGCATCGACGACGGCATGCTGTGCGGCTTCGGGGCGCACCAGGGGCGTACCGTCGCGTACGCCGCCCAGACCGGGACCGCGACCCGTCCCGCCGGCTACCGCACCGCCGCCCGTCTGATCCGGCTCGCGGACCGGCTCGGTATCCCCGTGCTGACCCTGGTGGACACCCCGGGCGCGGCCAATGACGCGGAGGCGGAACGGCTGGGGGCGGGCGCCGCGATCGCGGAGGTGTTCGGCGCGGTGGCGGCCGCGCGCACGCCGGTCACGACGCTGGTGATCGGCGAGGGCGGCTCGGGCGGCGCGCTCGCGCTCGCGGCGCCGGACAACACGTGGGTCACCCCGGACAGCTACTTCTCGGTGATCGCCCCCGAGCTGGCGGCCGCCATACTGAAACGCCCTCCCGAGGAGGTGGAGGCGACGGCCGGTCAACTGCACCTGCGGCCACAGGACCTGGTGGATCTGGGGATCGCCCGGACAAGGAAGTGACACACGGCGGTGCCGCCTCCCCCACCGGGAAGGGGGAGACGGCACCGCCCACATCCGGCTAACGAACCCCCACCGCCCGGATGATCTCCTGCGTCACCGAGCCGCCCCGGTCGTCGCTCGCCGACGCCCGCAGGGAGACATACTCGGCTTCCCGCGGCACGGTCAGGGTGCCGCGCCAGGAGTCCGCGTCGCCGGTGAGCCGGACCGGATGCCACGACGTGCCGTCGTCGTACGACACCTCGAGCGTCCCGCCGCCGATGCTGCCCGTGTCCGACGCGTCGGCCACGTACTCGGCGTGGATCCCGACGGGCACCTTCCGCCCGCCGGGCACATCGCCGGCGAGGTCGGTGTCGACGTCGAAGCCGAGGTTGATCAGCGGCAGATACGTCCAGCGGTCGGTGGGTGTGGCCGCCGAGCGGAACGTCCACTCGGCGTGGCCCTCGGTGGCGAGTTCCCAGCGTTCGGGGTCGAGTGTGGTGTCGGTGACGACCCTGTAGGTGCGCTCGTCGGCGGGTGCGTCCCACACGTACACGCCGGAGCTGCGGCGCCGGTCGACCAGTTCCCCGTCGAGGTGGACCTCCGTGTACTGGGTCATGCCGGTCTCCTCGCTCCAGACGTTGCCGAAGCCGGTGTGGTCCGGCCCGGAGTCGCCCCAGCCGGGAGTGTTGAACTGGAGCTGGTTGCCGACGCGTTGCTGCCCCCAGCCGAGTCCGGTGCCGAGCCACGGATGCCAGACCGGCCTGAACCAGTTCAGGCCCGGGCGTGTCCCGCCCCGGTAGCGGACCAGCCCGCCACGTTCCTCCAGTGCCCCGTCGTCCATCGTCACCGACTCGTGCCACAGCTGACCGTCGGCCGTGGAGACGTAGTCCGTGCGCTCGGCCGGGTAGTCGATCCGCTCGCGGAAGCCGATCCCGATGGGGAAGGTGTCGGTGATGGAGTACCGGAACTCGCCCCCGCTGACCGGCTTCACCGCATGGAACTTCGTCTGTACGGCGGCGAGTTCGCGGTGTTCGTCCGGTGCGTAGGTCAGATCGCGGTCTGGGACGGCGCCCTCGTATCCCTTCGACAGGTCGTACACGTACGGGGTGTTGCGCGTGCCGGTCGTGTCGACCGTTCCGGCGGCCCGCAGGCGCTCGGCGTCGGCCTTGTCGACCGTGGCGATCTGCAGCGGGCGGTCGGCGCTGTCGTCGGTGCCCCACCAGGCGTTGAGCCGTCCGGGGTTGTCGTCGGTCACGAACAGTGCCTTGACGCCCGCGTCCTGCGCCGCCTGGGCCAGCGCGGCCGGCTCGGTGCCGTCGGTGAGGCGGGCCAGGACCGCCTTGCCCTCGACGCCGGTGAAGGGGCCGTCCCCGGCATCCACCAGCGGCAGCCTGGTGCGGCCCTCGATCAGGGTGCCGCCCGGCTGGGCGAGGGCGTTGCCGATGCCCTTGACCTCCAGCAAGGGCTTGCTGAGCCGCCAGACGGTCCGGTACTCGAAGCTGCCCTGCGTGACCCTCTTCCCGGTCGGCGCGGCGAAGACGCTGTCGTACTTCACCGGCACCTGGGCGGCCCCGAACAGGTCGGCGTCGTTCGCCTTCCGGTCGTACTCCATGACCAGTTGCCGCGTCTCGGTGCGCCGGTCGACGTCGGCCCTGATCTCCCGCAGCTCCCGTCCGTCCAGGGTGACCTCCCGGTCCCGGTCCAGGACGACCTCGGGTGCCGCGAGGAAGCCGAGGCCCAGTGAGTCGGTGCCGTGGCTGCCGCGCACGTCGAGGAAGGAGGTGAGGCTGTACGTCCCCGGCTTCAGCCGCAGCTTCAGTGTCCCGGAGTCACCGACGTACGCCGGGACGGGGTCGACGCGCTCGGCGAGGTGCTGCACCACGAGGTCGGCGGCGGTGGCGGCCCCGTCCCGGTCCTTGACGTGCACGGTGAGCGTGTACCGCTCGTCCTCCTTGACCAGCCCGAACGCGGTGTGCGCGACCGGGGTGCCGGCGACGGAGGCGACGATCCGCCCGCTGGTGTTGCCCACCGGCGCCTCGGAGCCGTCGCCGGTCACGGTGGTGGACGCCGTGCCGTGCGCCGGCACGGTGAGGGTGGTGTCGGCGAGGGTGGCGGCCTCGCCCTGCACGGCGAGGTCCAGCTCGACGTCGGCGTCCGAGGTGTTGGTGTAGGTGACGGTCCTGGTCACCGGCTGGTTGTTCTCGTACGGCCACCGGTGGAAGCCCAGGTCGACGCTGCCCGTGGCCGTGATCCCGGCCCCGATCGCGTCCGGCACGCTGACCCGCCCGGCGCCCAGCGTGTAGACGGACGCGTCGAGCTGCTTCGACGTCGACATCAGGGCGTCCTTGAGCTGCGCGCCGGTCCAGTCGGGATGCTGCTCGGCGAGCAGGGCGGCGACGCCGACGACATGCGGGGTCGCCATGGACGTACCGCTCATGGCGACGTAGTCGCCGCTGCCGTCGCTGAGCCGGGAGCGGGCGGCGAGGATGTTGACGCCCGGAGCCGCGAGGTCGGGCTTGAGCGCGTTGTCCCCGTAGCGGGGCCCGGCGCTGGTGAAGTAGGCGGCCTGGTCGGCGGAGTCGACGGCACCGACGGTGAGCGCGGCGTCGGCGGCGCCGGGCGAGCCGATGGCGGAGGGCGCGCCGGTGTTGCCGGCGGCGATGACGAAGAGGGCGCCGGTCTCGGCGCTGAGGGTGTTGACGGCCTGCGCCATGGGGTCCGTGCCGTCGCTGGGCTCGGTCGAGCCGAGACTCATGGAGACGATGTCGGCCTGCACCTCGCGTGCGGCCCACTCCATGCCGGCGATGATCTGCGACTCGCTGCCGGACCCCTCGTCGCTGAGCACCTTGCCGACGGCCAGCGAGGCCCCCGGCGCGACCCCCTTCTCGGCGCCGTCCGACGCGGCGCCGGTGCCGGCGACGGTGGACGCCACATGCGTACCGTGCCCGTCCCGGTCGGCGACCTCCTGCCCCTCGATGAAGCTCCTGCTGGCCGAGACCTGCGACGCCAGGTCGGGATGGGTCGCGTCCACGCCGGTGTCCAGGACGGCGACGGTGACACCCTTCCCGGTCAGCCCCGCATCCCAGCCCGCGGGCGTCCCGATCTGCGCGTTGCTCTCCGCCATGTCGGCGTCGACCCGCCCGTCCAGCCAGACGCCCGCGATGCCGTCCTGCCGGGTGAACGCCCGCCAGAACGCCCGTCCCTTGTCCGCCTCCACGGCGGCTCCGCGCACACTCTCCAGCGTCCGCGTCCGTTCGGCACCGCGCGGGGTGACGGCCCGTGTGCCCTTTTCGTACGTCACGATCAGCGGCAGCTCACGGGTGTCGCCGTCGGCGAAGCCCTGACGTATCAACTCGCTGACGTCGAACAGCCGTCGGTCGAGAGTGCCGGCCCGCAGATACGGCAGTGCCTCGTCCGGTACGACGGTGACGTGGCCGTTCGCCTGCTGCGTGCGCACGGCGCCGGTGGCCCCCCGCGGCCGGTCGACGGTGACCGTCTTCCGTCCGCCGCCGAGCTCGGCGACGGTCACCTTGTCGCCGGTGACGAGTGTGACGGTACGGGCCGCGGGCGCCGCACGCGTGGACACGCCGGTGTCCTGCGCCGACACCGGGCTCACGGGCAGCAGTGCGAGCACGAGCCCGGCCGACAGGAGGATCGCCCCGCGTCCGACTGGTCCTCTGGTCATGCACACGCCTCTTCTTCGTCGGGTGGTGGGGAAGAGTGTCGGGCGCCTTGTGTTGCAGGTGAGTTGAACGGAGCTGGCGGATTGACGCAGTGGCGGCTTCCCGCCAGGGCCGGCGCCGGCAGCGCAAGCAACGCGGCGGCAAGCCGCGGACAACCACCCGTACAGCCGCACCCCGCCCGGCCCCCTCCAGAAGGCGCCGCCCTCCCCGCCCCCCACACGATGCAAAGAGGCCCGCCGCCCGGCGGCCGCCACGGTCTGTGCCCCTCGGGAGGATCCGCGATGACCGCCAGCCTGGAGCAGCTACGCCGGTGCCACTTCGCCGTCGATCTGGGGGCGGCGCGGACGCGGGTCTACGTCAAGGGCGCCGGGCTTGTCGTGGACCAGCCGTCCGCCGCGGCCGTGAACACCAACACCGGCGCACTGATCGCGGTCGGCGAGCTCGCGGAGAAGATGACCGGCCGCACCCCCCAGCACATCCGTGTCGTACGGCCGGTGTCCGGCGGCACGGTCGTCGACATCGAGATGGCCCAGCGGATGCTGCGGCATCTGCTCGGCGACAAGGTCCGCCGCGCGCTGCGCCGCAAGCCCAGACTCCGGGCCGCCGCCTGCACCCCGCACGACGCCGGCCCGCTCGCCCAGCGGGCGACGACCGAGACGCTCGTCGGTCTCGGGGCCCGCCGTGTCGAACTCGTCGACACCCTCATCGCCGCCGCCGTCGGCTGCGGACTGCCCGTCGAGCAGCCCGAGGCCACCATGGTCCTGGTGTGCGGCGCGGCCGCGACGCAGGTCGCCGTGCTGTCCCTCGGCTCCATCGTCACCGCCGAACGCATCCCCGTCGGCGGTGAGGCCGTCGACAACGCGATCGTGCTGTATCTGCGGCACGAGCACGAGTTGGTGCTGCCGAGTCAGTCGGTACGGCCGCTGCAGCTGGCCCTGTCCGGCAACGGACTCACCCCGCACGGGCCGACGTCGACGGAGATCCACGGCCGGGATGTGGCCACCGGCCTGCCCCGTTCCGTCCAGCTCGACACCGCCGCCGTACGCGACGCCATCCAGACCCCGCTCACCGCCGTGCTCGACGGCATCGGCAAGGTGCTGCGGGAGTGCCCGCCCGACCTGGTGGCCGACCTCGCCGACCGGGGGATCATGATGGTCGGCGGCAGCGCCCTGCTCCCCGGGTTCGACCAGATGCTGCGGCAGGCCACCGGGATGCCGGTGCACATCGCCGAACGGCCCGACGTGTGCGCCGTGCGGGGCCTCGGCACCATGCTGGAGGGCAGGGCCGAGCCGCTGGAGCTGAATTCGCTGGACAGATGAGCCCGCCGACGCCGTGAGCAGCCCGGGCAGGGCGTAGCCCCGCCACGGGGTGTAGCGCGCGGTGTGCCGGGAAGGTGCACTTGCAGCATCGCCGGGCCGGCGTCCGTCGCTCGGCGGTGAGACGGGGGCGCCACACGGACCTGGAAGGCGGTGACATGAACTCAGTGGCCCCACTCTCCCTCGCGAAGCGGTTACGCCCACTCGCCATCGACGGCCGCACCGACGGCACGGGCCGGTCGGTGCTCAGCGCACGAGGAGAACTCGTCCATGGGTGCGCGGACACCCTGGCCGGCGTGCTGGCCGAACTGCCCGTCCACACCTGCCGGATAGAGCTGGACATGGCCGGGGTGATCTTCATGGACACGGCGGGAGGGCAGTTCCTGGACGTCCTGCACGACCACGGCCGACGGCACCTGATCCCGGTCTCGGCCACGAACTGGCGGGGCCAGCCGCGCCGGGTCCTGGAACTGTTCGGCCTGGACACCACGGACCCGCTGCGCTCCACGGCACCGGACCCCGCCCCGACACCCGGCCCCGCCCCGACACCCTCTGCGGTGGCCCTCGAGCGCGCGGAGCAACTGCACGAACTGCGCGAGGAGATATCCCAGTTGCGGAAGGCGATCGCCTCCCGCCCGGTGATCGACCAGGCCCGCGGCATCCTCATGGCCACCCACGCCTGCACGTCCGACGAGGCCTGGCACATCCTCCGTGCGGCCTCCCAGCTCTCCAACACCAAGCTCCACAAGGTGGCCGCGGCCGTCACGGCCGGCGCCGAATCCGACGGACCGTCACTTCCGGAGGAGCTGCGCACGGCCCTGCGCAGGGCAGTCGCCCGGTGCCGGGTCTGACGCCCGAGGATGCCGGTCAGCAGCCGCCCGAGGAGGCCGGGGCGCCGATGCCGATCCGGAGGGTGGTGGGCGCGGCGCAGCAGCCGCCGCCCTCGCCGCTCCGGGCCGCGTCGGGGTCGTCGAACAGCCCGGCGCCGCCGCACACGCCGGTCTCCGGCAGGGTCAGTTCGACGCGTTCGGCGGCCTCCTGGTCTCCGGCGATCGCGGCGGCGACCGAGCGCACCTGCTCGTAGCCGGTCATCGCGAGGAACGTCGGGGCGCGGCCGTAGGACTTCATACCGACCAGGTAGACGTCCTTCTCCGGGTGGGACAGCTCGTTGACGCCGTGCGGGTAGACGGTGCCGCAGGAGTGCACGTTGGGGTCGATGAGCGGGGCGAGGGCGGTCGGTGCCTGCAGGCGTTCGTCGAGGCCGAGGCGGATCTCGGAGAGGAAGGACAGGTCGGGGCGGAAGCCGGTCAGCACGATGACCTCGTCGACCGGGTCCAGGCGACGGCCGTCCTCGGCGACGAGGACGAGCCTGTCGCCGGCGCGCTCCACCGACTCCGTACGGAATCCGGTGGCCGCGCTCGCGTGGCCGTCCTCGACCGCGGCCTTGGCGCGCAGGCCGAGGGCTCCGCGGGCGGGCAGCTGGTCGGCCTCGCCGCCGCCGTACGTGGAACCGGTGATCCCACGGCGCAGGATCCACACCGCGTGCGTGCCGGTTTCCTCCTTCGCCAGGTCGGCCAGCTGGGCGAGGGCCGTGAAGGCGGACGCCCCGGAACCCACGACCGCGGTGCGCCTACCCGCGTAACGGGCCCGCACGGCCGGATCCTTGAGGTCCGGCACGCGGTACGAGATGTGCTCGGCAGCCGCGTTCTCGCCGAGTGCGGGCAGGCCGTCGGCTCCCATGGGGCCGGGTACGGCCCAGGTGCCGGAGGCGTCCACGACGGCACGGGCCGTCAGGCGCTCCTCGCGGCCGCCGGCCGTCTCGATGTGCACGGTGAAGGGCTGCTCGTCGCGGCCGGAGTCGACGATACGGTCCCGGCCCGCCCGCGCCACGCCGGTCACGCGCGCGCCGTAGCGGACCCGGTCGCCCAGGACGTCGGCGAGCGGCTGCAGGTACAGCTCGGCCCAGTCCCCGCCGGTGGGATACGCCGTCCCGTCGGGGCGGACCCAGCCGGTCGGCGCGAGCAGCTTCTCGGCGGCCGGGTCGACGAGCTCGGCCCAGGGGGAGAACAGCCGGACGTGCGACCAGTCGCGCACGGCGGTGCCCGCGGACGGGCCGGCCTCCAGGACCAGCGGTTCGATGCCACGCCCGACGAGATGGGCTGCGGCGGCCAGGCCGGCCGGGCCGGCTCCGACGATCACGACGGGCGACTGGTCGGTGGCGTGCGTACTCACGAGGCTCCCCTTTGCTTCGACATTCGTCGATATCTTGCAGCGGTAAGCATGGCAGTTGATTCGACACCCGTCAACATAGGCGTTCATCGAATTAACTGCTTCGACGTGTGTCAACATTGATGCATGTCGAACACCAAGGTGCTGCCGCTGCTCGAACCGGACGCGCCCGCGGCCGAAGCTCCGTGCTGCCCGCCGCTGGCCGAGCGCCCCTTCACCGCGGAGGAGGCCGAGCGGACTGCGAAGATGTTCAAGGCGCTCGGCGATCCGGTGCGTCTGCGACTGTTCTCGCTGGTCGCCTCGCACGAGGGCGGCGAGGCGTGCGTGTGCGACATCTCCGACGTGGGCGTCTCCCAGCCGACCGTCTCCCACCACCTGAAGAAGCTCAGGGAAGCCGGCCTGCTCACCTCCGAGCGGCGCGGCACGTGGGTCTACTACAAGGTCGCGCCGTCCGTCGTGGCAGCAATGGGCCAGATGCTCGCCCTGCCGCGCGAGGGCGCGTGACCACCACCCGGGTGGTCCGCCTCATGCGTCGGAGGCAGTCCGGCCGGTCATGAAGACGACCGCCACGAGCGCCAGCCCGACCACGGCACCGACCAGGGTGACCGCGGGGTTGGCAACTGTGCGCCCAGGAGTGCGCACAAGGCCGCTCTAACTCGATCGTGTGATCGTCGGCCCGCAGGCTTGCGGCGCCCTGGGCCGACCGGGTTAACGTGATCGTGCGATCTGGGACGCCGGGTGCGGCGCCAGCGTGCGGGGCCCCCGCTCCACCAGTGTGATGGTTCGGGGCCTCCCCGTCGCCTCTGGCCGTGCCCATATGGCCAGATCACGCAGGGAACTGGCCCCCCGGGAACGGACCACGCACAGGATGCGTGTCGCCGCCCCGGGGCCGAGTACGCCGGGGACCAGTGCGCCCAAGACCGTTCGGGGCGTGCGGCCGAGCGGGATCACTCCTGCTCGGTCTTCAGGAACGGTTGAAGTGCGCCCCGGAGACCGGGCCGAGCAGCGCGATCAGCACGCCGAGGCCGAAGACCGTGGCGAGCGAGTTGGCCAGCAACTGCACGCCCACGTCCCGGGTCAGCTCGGCGGCCTGGATGCCGGAGCCGACCACGACCGTCACCAGGGCCGCCGTACCCACGAGTTCGGCGGCCGCCCGGGCGACCAGGGGCGTACGCGGCGGGGTCGCCCCGGGCGCGGGGCGGGGCTCTGCGGCGGAGGTGACGGACTCCCCGGCGGGGCCGCAAGGGACTCCGTCGCGGTATCAGGCGTGGCGGTCAACAAAGACTCCTCGGTGCAGTCGCCTCGAACGGCGGGGATCAGGGGCAGGACCGCTTGTTGTCGGCCGCTGTGCGGGCGGACTCGGCCAGGTCGGCGAACTGGCCGGCGAGCGAAGCGATGACGTCCGGGCGAAGCTTGTAGTACGTGTACCGGCCACACGGCTCCGTCTCCACGACCCCGGCCTCGCGCAGCACTCTCAGATGGTTGGAGAGGTTGGTCTGCCTGGCGCCCGTCTCCTCCACGAGGTGGGTGGTGCAGAGGGTTTCCCTGGCGAGCAGGGTCACGATCCGGAGCCTGAGCGGGTCGGCCAGTACCCGAATCAGATCAGTATCGACTGACGTCATCATGGACTGATACTCTCACATCAGCCGGGGCTGATACCAGCTTGGGCTGATCCTTGGGACCCGCACCCAACACCCCGTTGGGCCCCTGACCCGAAGAAGGGGGCATCATGAACGCCTCCACACCTCCTGTTCTGCCTGATCACCGCCTCGCGGCAGGCGTGACACGGCTCGCGCTGCGCTACCGGGGCCACTTCTGCCCGGAGACCATCCAGCACGTCCTCACCGACTCCTACGACCGTCTCGCCGCGCACGCGCACGTCCGCACCCACCTCGTCGTCCTGGCCGAGCATCTGACGACCGAGCGGCTCGATGCCCTCGCCCACATCCAGGGCGCGCCGGGGACCGGCCTGCCGCGGGTGCTGTTCGTCTGCAGTCAGAACGCCGGACGCTCCCAGCTGGCCGCCGCCCTCCTCGCCCACCGCGCGGCGGGCCGCGTGGTGGTCTCCTCCGCGGGCCCGCGTCCCGCCGCCGAGGTCGCACCCGTCGTCGCGCAGGTACTGGCCGAGGCCGGCGTGGGCCTCACCGAGACCGCCTTCCCCAAGCCGCTGACCGAGGAGGTGGTCCAGGCCGCCGACATCATCATCACGATGGGCTTCGGCGACGCCTGCCCGATCGTGCCCGGCCGCCGCTACCTGGACTGGCCCGTCGCCGACCCCGAGGGCGCCCCGGTCGACGTCGTCCGCGGCATCCGCGACGAGATCGACACCCACGTCACCGAACTGCTCGACTCCCTGCCCGCCACCTGAACTCGCCTGTTCACGCACCACTGTCGAACCACTTCGTGAAGGAAGAACCGATGTCCTCGACCCCGCTCGCCTCCGTGCTGTTCGTCTGCGTCCACAACGCCGGGCGCTCGCAGATGGCCGCCGGATTCCTCACCCACCTCGCGGGTGACCGGATCGAGGTCCGCTCCGCCGGCTCCGTCCCGGGCGACCAGGTCAACCCGGCCGCCGTCGAGGCGATGAAGGAGGTCGGTATCGACATCTCCGAGGCCAGGCCGAAGATCCTCACCACCGAGGCCGTGCAGGCGTCCGACTACGTCATCACCATGGGCTGCGGCGACGCCTGCCCGGTCTTCCCCGGCAAGAAGTACCTCGACTGGGCGCTGGAGGACCCCGCGGGCAAGGGCGTGGAATCCGTACGCCCGATCCGGGACGAGATCAGGACCCGCATCGAGGCCCTGATCGCCGAGATCGACGCCCAGCAGAAGGCGTGACCCCGGGCGGTTGCGGCGGTCAGCCGAAGCGGCCGGAGATGTAGTCCTCGGTGCGCTGGTTGGAGGGGTTGGAGAAGATCCGCTCGGTCTCGTCGTACTCGACGAGCCGGCCGTGGCGTTCGCCCTTGTCGTCGACGTCCGCGGTGAAGAAGGCGGTGCGGTCGGAGACACGTGCGGCCTGCTGCATGTTGTGGGTGACGACGATGATCGTGAACTCCTGGGCGAGCTGCTCCATGAGGTCCTCGATCTTCATCGTGGCGATCGGGTCCAGGGCGGAACACGGCTCGTCCATCAGGATCACCTCCGGCTTGACCGCGATGGTGCGGGCGATGCACAGCCGCTGCTGCTGACCGCCGGAGAGGGCGAGCGCGGAGGTCTTGAGCTTGTCCTTGACCTCGTCCCACAGCGCCGCGTGGGTCAGCGTCTCCTCGACCAGGTCGTCGAGGTTGCCCTTGAAGCCGCCCACCCTCGGCCCGTACGCGATGTTGTCGTAGATCGACTTCGGGAACGGGTTGGGCTTCTGGAAGACCATGCCGATCCGGCGGCGCACCTCGATGGGATCGACCTCGCGGCCGTACAGGTCCTCGTTGTGGTAGCGGATCTTGCCGACCACGCGGGCACCGGGAATGAGGTCGTTCATCCGGTTGAAGCAGCGGATCATCGTGGACTTGCCGCATCCCGACGGGCCGATCATGGCGGTGATCTGACGCCGCCCGATCGTCATGTTGACGTCGCGGACGGCCTCGTGGGCGCCGTAGAAGACCGACAGGCTGCCGACTTCGAAGACCGGTTCGGCCAGGGACGGGGCGCCGTGGTAGGTGACCTGCGGAATCCTGGTGCCGCCGGAGGAGTCGGGCGGAGGGGTCATGGCGGTCTCCTGCGGGAGGGGCGGTGGGGCCGGGACGGTGTCCGTCACCAGCGACGGACGTAGTGGTTGCGGAGCCAGATCGCCAGCGAGTTCATGGCCAGCAGGATGACCAGGAGTACGACGATGGCGGCCGAGGCGAGCGCGGTGAACTCGGCGCGGGACTGGCTGATCCAGTTGAAGATCTGGATCGGCAGCACCGTGAACGGGCTCTCGACACCAGTGGGGTTGAAGGTGATGAAGGTCAGCCCGCCGAGCAGCAGCAGCGGGGCGGCCTCGCCGATCGCCCGGGACAGGGCGAGGATCGAGCCGGTCGCCATGCCGGGCACGGCCGCCGGGAGGATCTGCCGCCAGATGGTCTGCCACTGGGTGGCGCCCAGCGCGAGGGACGCCTCACGGATGGACTGCGGCACGGCGCGGATCGCCTCCCGGGAGGCGATGATCACGGTCGGCAGGACCAGCAGCGACAGGGTGAGGGAGGCGGTCAGCACGGTCTGGCCGAAGCCGAGCCCGCGGGAGATGATGCCGAGCCCGAGGATGCCGTAGACGATCGACGGTACGGCCGCCAGGTTCTGGATGTTGATCTCGATGGCACGGTTCCACCAGCGGTTCGGGTCCGCGTACTCCTCGAGATAGATGGAGGCGAGGACCCCGGTCGGCAGGCAGTACAGCGCGGTGAAGGCGATCACCCAGATCGTGCCCATGATCGCCGACTGGGCGCCGGCGTTGGTCGGGTCGATGATGTCGGGGAAGTTCGACCAGATCCGTGAGTCCAGCCGCGGCCAGCCCTCGACCACCACATACACCAGCAGCCAGACGAGGAAGACCACCCCGACGGCCAGCGACGCCCACAGGCTGAGCTGGAAGAACCGCTCGCGCCACGGGGTGCCGCGCCCCTTGAGCCGAGGCGCCTCCGGCATACCGGTGGCGGCACCCTTGTCCAGGACGTCGGAGCCCATTACTCGTACACCTCCCGGTACTTGCGAACCAGACGGATGCTGACCAGGTTCATCACCAGGGTCATCACGAACAGCAGCAGGCCCACCGCGAAGATCGTCCGATAGCCGATGGACCCGGTCGGCAGATCGCCGATCCCGGCCGCGGCGATGAACGCGGTCATCGTCTGCATGCCCTCCAGCGGATTGAAGGACAGGTTCGGACGGCCACCGGCCGCGATGGCCACGATCATCGTCTCGCCGATCGCCCGGGAGATACCGAGCACGATGGCGGCGACGATGCCGGACAGCGCGGCCGGGAAGACGACCCGCGTCGCCACCTGCATCCGTGAGGAGCCGAGTGCGTAGGCGCCGTCGCGCAGGTCGTTGGGCACCGCGTTCATCGAGTCCTCGGCGAGCGAGGCGACCGTCGGGATGATCATGATGCCCATGACGAAGCCCGCCGACAGGGCGTTGAAGACCTGCGGCGGGTTCCCGGCGGGCCAGATGTCCTGCAGCAGCGGCGTGATCGCGGTCAGTGCGAAGAAGCCGTAGACGACGGTGGGGATGCCCGCGAGCACCTCCAGCATCGGCTTGAAGAACGCACGGACCCTGCGGTGGGCGTACTCGCTCAGATACACCGCAGCGCCGAGCCCCAGCGGCACGGCGACCACCAGCGCGATGAGGGTGACCATCAATGTGCCCGTGACCAGCGGCAGGACGCCGAAGTGCGGCGGACTGAACAGCGGCGACCAGTCGGTGCCGGTGATGAACTCACCGAAGCCGACCTCGCGGAAGAAGTCGACGGCCGGCGGGATCAGCGCGATGACGATACCGACGGTGGTCAGCACCGACACCAGCGCGGCGGCCACCAGGAGCACCTTGATGGCCCCCTCGCCGTAGCGCGGCCGGGACCGCTTCAGGAAACCGGGGCCCGGACTCATGAGCCCTGCTGCGCCTTGAGCGCGTCGAGGTCCCTGCGCAGCTCCGCCTCCTGCTGGGAGTTGAGCGGGACGAAGAGGGCGCTCTCGGCGATCTCGGCGTTGTGCTCGACGTAGAACTCGACGAAGGCCAGGACCTCCGGCTTCTGCAGCGAGGACGCCTTGGGGTAGATGAACAGCGGCCGCGACAGGGGCGTGTACGTGTTGTTCTGCACCGTCTGTCTGGTCGGCTCGACGCAGCCGCCACCGCCGTCGATCTTCAGCACCTTCAGCTCGTCCCTGTTCTCCTCGTAGTACGACAGTCCGAAGTACCCCAGGCCGCCCTTGGAGCCGGCGACGCCCTGCACGGTGACGTTGTCGTCCTCGCTGGGCGAGTAGTCGGTGCGGGAGGCGCCCTCCTCGCCGTTGACGGCCTCGGTGAAGTAGTCGAAGGTGCCCGAGTCGGTGCCCGCGCCGAAGAGTTCGAGCTTCTGGTCGGGGAACTTCGGGTCGACCTGGTTCCAGTTGTTCACCTTGGAGCCGGGCTCCCAGATCTTCCTCAACTGCTCGACGGTCAGGCATTCCGCCCAGTCGTTGTCCTTGTTGACCACGACGGACAGGCCGTCGTTGGCGATCTGGAACTCCTCGAACCTGACGCCGTTCTTCTCGCAGGCCGCCTTCTCGTCGTCGTCGATGGGGCGCGAGGCGTCGGAGATGTCGGTCTCGCCGGCGCAGAACTTCTCGAAGCCGCCACCGGTACCCGACGTGCCGATCGTGACCCTGACTCCGGGGTTCTCCGTCTGGAAGAGCTGGGCCGCCGCCGTGGACAGCGGGGCCACCGTGCTGGATCCATCCACCCTGATGGTGCCGGACAGCCGCGTGCCGCCGCTGTCGGAGCCCGCATCGGAACCGCCGCACGCACCGGCAGCCACCACCACGGCCGCCGCCAGAGCCGGCGGAGCCGCGGCACGGCGCAACGAACGAATGCTCACGTGATTCTCGATCCTCGTGTCCGCCTGGTTTCCCGGCCCGTGTAACGAGGCGCGCAATATGCTCCGTTTTGGACATTTAGATCAAATATCGCCTATATGAACTTCCAGCGCATGCGAGGCGAGCCGGCCAGACCCTTGCCGCCGGGCAGTACGCCCTCGTAGACGGTCGCGCCGGTCTTGTCGAGAATCACACAGTGGCTCTGCTCGGTGATCTCGAACCGCTGCCCACACCTCCCCGGCCTCGTCGGACAGGTGGGGGAAGGTGCCGGTCCCCGTGTCGGCGACGAAGTCGCGCATGGCGGCGTTCTTGTCCGGGCCCGCGACACCGACCACGTTCGCCTTGCCCTCGTAGTCGGCAGCGACCTTGGCCGTCTCGGCCGCCTGCCCGCGGCACGTGGGGCACCAGGGCGCCCAGAACCACAGCACGGCCGGCTTGCCCGCGAGGGCCTTGGCGTCGAAGGGCTTGCCGTCCACCGTGGTGGCGGTGAACTGCAGGGCCTCGGGCACCTCGTTCCCCGCCGCCTGCGTACGGCTCCCGTCCGAGTCGGCGGACGATTGGGCGGACGACGCCTTCGCCGGGGAAGCCGCCCCCTCGCCGACTGAACCGGAGCCGCCGTCGGATCCGCACCCGGTCCTTACGATTCGGTGACGTCAGCCCGCCGCGTCCTTGAGGCGCTCGGTGTCGAGGACCGTGATGCGGCCCCGGCCGAGGCGCAGCAGGCCACGCTCGGCGTAGTCGCGCAGCACCTTGGTGCACGTTTCCCGGGAGGTGCCGGCGAGTGCGGCGAGCTGTTCGTGAGTGAGGGCGATCTGGGGGTGGCGTCCGACGGGCCGCAGGGGACTCGCGGGGGGCTGGGCCGTGGTGAGGGTGGTGAGGGTGGTGGCGACGCGCTGTGCGACGGTCTTGAACACGCTGTCGGACAGGCGTTGCTCGAGGTCGGCGAGACGGCGTCCGAGGATCGCGGTGATACGGGCGGCGATGCGGGCGTCGGTCAGCAGCAGCCGGTGCACATCGGCCCGGCTCATCACGCAGACGACGGAGTCGTCGAGGGCTTCGGCGTAGTTGCCGTACATGTGCTGCCCGAGCAGGACCATCTCACCGAAGATGGTGCCCGGGGAGATGATCGCGGTGGTCAGCGCCCGGCCGTCGGCGGAAACCCGGAAGACGCGCACCCGTCCCCGCTTGAGGATGAACAGCACCTCGGACGGCTGGGCCGGCGAGTAAAGGATCTCCCCCGCGTTGTACGTCTTCATCGGCGCCGCCGTAGCGATGGCCTCCATCTCCTGCTCGGACAGGTCGCAGAAGATGTCGACCTCGGCCAGGCACCAGGTCCGCTCGGCTGCGTCGGCGTCCGATGCGGCGTCGGTCATGGTGTGCATCTCCTCGCGTCGTCCCGGGGCCCAGGGCGGGGGCGCGGCGCCCCAGGCCGGGCTGGCCAGCGCATTCGCGCTGTTGGCCAGACAGTAGGGCACCGTGCCCCCCGATGGCGGCGTGCCCGGGCCGGGTGTCGACGCGGGTGGTGGTACGCGGCTCATCCTCGGGCCGGGCCGGTGCGCCTGTCCGTCGCCCCGGCGATGGCGGCGAACGTCAGTCCGGCGAGCAGCCCGAAGACGAGGTGGGCGCCGAGGCTGGAGGAGGACACGTCGTTCCACTCGAAGACGGGCATGCCCATGTTCGCGGGCATGATCCACAGCGCACCGAGGACCCACCACACCGCGCCGTAGACCAGGCCGAGGACCACGGCCGGCGCCAGGCGCTGGGCGAACTCGCCGAGCAGCACGCCGAACGTGACCCCGGCGAAGAGCGCGATGGCCAAGTGGACCAGCCAGCCGACGAAGGCGTTGGTGGAGCCGAGCAGCCCGGCGACCATCGTGATCATCGCGGTGTCCATCATCGGGCGGGACACCGACATCCAGATGCCCATCCCGATCCCGCCGACCAGCCCGGCCGCAGCACCCCACACCGCATGGACCGGGATGGCGGCCGTGCTCGGGGATACCCGCAAGGTGGTTGTCATGGCTGAGCGCCCCTCTCACATGCGGTGATGCGTCTTGGCGTCTTTGACGCTACGACTCGTGGAGGGGGCAGGTATGTGAGGGCGCTTACGTAAACGGGGATCGATCGGTCAGGGGAACTTCACCGCCGTCAGCAGGGCACAGCCGAGCGATCCGTCCGCTACGGCGGCCCGCGCCGCGCTCAGGACGGCCGGCGCGGCGCCCAGATCCACGCCCGCGTCGGCGAGGCGCGCCGGAGCGGTGATCCGCAGCAGGTGCAACCGCGCCTCGATCTGGTCGATCATGCGCAGCATTGCCTGGTCATGGCGTTCCGTGGCCGCCACACGCAGGCCGGCACCGGAGCCGTCCGCCGTGCTCCCCGCCGCCCATGGTGCAGCGGCACGGTTCATCAGCGCATTGCCGGTTCCCGGCAATGTTCACTAGGGTCTGCACGCCCGACGCCGTCAAGAAGGCATCAACGGGCACCAGGAAAGCGGGGGCAGATGGCGGAATCCGCGATACCCGAGGACTATCTCGACGGCTATGCCCAGCTGCTGGCCGACGTCTCGGCCACCGGCCGCCGTCTGACCCGCGACGAGATCGAGTCCCGCCGCGCCCTGGGCGAACGGGCCGCCGACTCCGGATTCGGACTGCGTGCCCTGGTCGGCGCGCACCTGGCAGCGACCCGCGCCGCCTGGCCGAGTGGCCCAAGCTCCGCCGACAGCACGCTCGCCGCCGTGCAGCAGGCCGTCGACGCCTTCGCCGAGGGTTACGAACGCGCGCAACGCCTCGCCGTACGCCAGGAGGAGGCCGCCCGCCGGGAGTTCATCGACGACCTCCTGTACGGCCGCAGCGACCTCGGCCGCCTCGCCGAACGTGCCGAACGTTTCGGCCTGCGTCTGTCCCACGCCCACGCCGTCGCCGTCGCTCAGGGGCCGGCACCGTACGACGAGGGCGATCCGGTCACCCGCCAGGTGGAACAGGCCCTCATCGCCCGCTTCGGCGACCGTGACATCCTGCTCACCACCAAGGACGGCCGCCTGGTGTGCATCGCGCCCGGCGACCAGGACCAAGTGCTCTCCTCCTTTGCCAAGCAGGCGCATGTCGCCACCGACGGCGGCCGGGTCGCCGTCGGCCGCCCCCGGCCCGGCCCCGGCGGTGTCGTCCACTCCTACGAGGAGGCCCTCAACGCCCTGGAACTCGCCGAGCGCCTCGACCTCGACGATCCCGTCCTGCTCGCCGCCGACCTGCTCGTCTATCCCGTCCTCACCCGCGACCGCCAGGCCATGGCCGACCTCGTCCAGGGCACCCTCGGACCGCTCACCACCGCCCGCGGCGGCGCGGAGGTCCTGTTGGACACCCTCACCGCCTACTTCGACTCCGGCTGCGTGGCCGCCGAGGCAGCCCGCTTCCCAATCTGGAAGTCAAGCGGCATGAGGGGCCGGAGGAGGCGTGGCTTGGTAGCACCGCCGGTCACGGATCAGAGCCCAGAAGACGTTGAC
>NZ_JBHXVG010000009.1:0-114475 GCF_042672405.1 Streptomyces sp. NPDC127197
GGCCTGGCCGTGGGGCGCGGTTTCGCCCCGGGGGGGTTTAATGCGCTTGGCCGTGTCCGTGGTGGTGTACCTGGTGGGGGTGCGGGGTTGGTGGTTGTTCGGGGCGGTGTTGTGGGGGGGGGGGGCCGGGGGGTTTTCGCCCTGCGGGGGGGGCGGGGGCGGCCGGCGGCGGGCCCCGGGCCCGGCTCCGCGGGCGCTGAGCACGGGGCACCTGAAAAAGGGGGGTGAACAGGAGCGCGAATGGTCAGGATGGAGGCATGGGATTCCATGTCGACTCCGAGGCCGGGCGGCTGCGCCGCGTCATCCTGCACCGGCCCGATCTCGAGCTCAAAAGGCTCACGCCCAGCAACAAGGACGCCCTGCTCTTCGACGACGTCCTGTGGGTCCGCCGGGCGCGGGCCGAGCACGACGGGTTCGCCGACGTGCTGCGCGACCGTGGCGTCACCGTCCACCTGTTCGGCGATCTGCTCACCGAGGCCCTGGAGATCCCGGCGGCCAGGAAGCTCGTCCTGGACCGGGTCTTCGACGAGAAGGAGTACGGGGTGCTCGCCACCGACCACCTCCGTGCCGCCTTCGAGGGCCTGCCCTCGCGCGAGCTGGCCGAGGCCCTCGTCGGCGGCATGACCAAGCGGGAGTTCCTGGAGGCGCACCCCGAACCGACCTCCGTGCGCTTCCATGTCATGGAGCTCGACGACTTCCTCCTCGCACCCCTGCCCAATCACCTCTTCACCCGTGACACCTCCGCCTGGATCTACGACGGGGTCTCCGTCAACGCCATGCGCTGGCCGGCCCGCCAGCGCGAGACGGTGCACTTCGAGGCGATCTACCGGCACCACCCGCTCTTCCGCGACACGGGCTTCCACGTCTGGTCCGAGGGGCAGGCCGACTACCCGTCCACCATCGAGGGCGGGGACGTCCTGGTGATCGGGAACGGCGCCGTCCTCATCGGCATGAGCGAGCGGACCACGCCACAGGCCGTCGAGATGCTCGCGCACAAGCTGTTCGCCGCGGGCTCCGCGCAGACCATCGTGGCCCTCGACATGCCCAAACGGCGTGCCCTGATGCACCTCGACACCGTGATGACGATGGTCGACGGTGATGTCTTCACCCAGTACGCGGGGCTCGGCATGCTCCGCTCGTACACCATCGAACCGGGCGTCGGCGAGAAGGAGCTCAAGGTCACCGACCACCCCCCGGAGCACATGCACCGGGCGATCGCCGCCGCGCTGGGCCTGAGCGAGATCCGGGTCCTGACCGCGACCCAGGACGTGCACGCGGCCGAGCGCGAGCAGTGGGACGACGGCTGCAACGTCCTCGCCGTCGAGCCGGGCGTCGTCGTCGCCTACGAGCGGAACTCCACCACCAACACGCACCTGCGCAAGCAGGGCATCGAGGTGATCGAGATCCCGGGCAGCGAGCTGGGCCGGGGGAGGGGCGGGCCGCGGTGCATGAGCTGTCCGGTCGAACGGGATGCCGTATAGAAATCCCACCGGGTGCATAGAAATGTCGACAGTCGTATAGACTTCCAGGAGTCCGTGTACCCGTACCTCTGGAGCGCCCGATGGCGACAGCCCCGACCTCACTCGCCGGCCGCCACTTCCTCAAGGAGCTGGACTTCACCGAGGACGAGTTCCGCGGCCTGATCGAGCTGGCCGCCGAGCTGAAGGCCGCCAAGAAGGCCGGGGCCGAGACCCAGTACCTGCGGGGAAAGAACATCGCGCTGATCTTCGAGAAGACCTCGACGCGCACCCGCTGTGCCTTCGAGGTCGCGGCCGCCGACCAGGGCGCCTCCACCACGTACCTCGATCCCTCCGGTTCGCAGATCGGGCACAAGGAGTCCGTGAAGGACACGGCGCGCGTCCTCGGCCGGATGTTCGACGCCATCGAGTACCGGGGCGACAGCCAGGCCAACGTCGAGGAGCTGGCGGCGTACGCGGGCGTTCCCGTCTACAACGGACTCACCGACGACTGGCACCCCACCCAGATGCTCGCCGACGTGCTCACCATGACCGAGCACAGCGCCGAACCGATCAAGGAGATCGCCTTCGCCTACCTCGGCGACGCCCGCTTCAACATGGGCAACTCCTACCTGGTCACCGGCGCCCTGCTCGGCATGGACGTCCGTATCGTCGCTCCGAAGTCCTACTGGCCCGCCCAGGAGATCGTCGACCGGGCCCGCGCGCTCGCCGAGACCAGCGGCGCCCGCATCACGCTCACCGAGTCCCTGGACGAGGGCGTCCGGGGCGCCGACTTCGTCGCCACGGACGTCTGGGTCTCCATGGGGGAGCCCAAGGAGGTCTGGGACGAGCGGATCGCCGCCCTCAGCCCGTACGCCGTGACCATGGACGTCCTGCGCGCCACCGGCAACCCGGACGTGAAGTTCCTGCACTGCCTGCCCGCCTTCCACGACCTGGGCACCAAGGTCGGCCGCGAGATCCACGAGCGGCATGGCCTTGAGCATCTGGAGGTCTCGGACGAGGTCTTCGAGTCCGCCCACTCGGTCGTCTTCGACGAGGCGGAGAACCGGCTGCACACCATCAAGGCCGTGCTGGTGGCAACGCTGGCCTGACCAGCGCCTTATGCTGTCCGGCGGCCCGGAGCCACCCCTTCCGCGGTCGCCGCGCGACCTGACCCGGTCGCACCCGCACCACCAGAAACGAGCACCACCCGTATGCCCCGCATCAAGTCCCCCGCCCTGCTGGTGGCCGATTCCGGCGCCGACCGCGAAGGTCACGGCCTGAAGCGCACCATGGGCCTGTTCCAGCTCATCTGCTTCGGCGTCGGCGCCATCGTCGGTACCGGCATCTTCGTCGGCCTGTCCGACTCGGTCGCCCAGGCCGGCCCCGCCGTCGTCGTCTCCTTCGTGCTCGCCGCGATCACCTGCGTGTTCACCGCGTTCGCCTTCGCCGAGCTGGGCGGCGCGATCCCCGTCTCCGGCTCCTCGTACTCCTTCGCCTACGCGGGCCTCGGCGAGACCACGGCCTTCCTGGTCGGCTGGTGCCTGCTCCTGGAGTACGGCGTCTCGGTGTCCGCCGTCGCGGTCGGCTGGAGCCAGTACGTCAACGAACTGCTCGACAGCCTCATCGGCCTGCAGCTGCCCGCCGCGCTCTCCGCGAGCCCCGGCGACGGCGGGGTCGTCAACCTGCCCGCCGTCCTGGTCATCGCCATGGCCGCCGTCCTGCTGGTGCGCGGTGTGCGCGAGAGCGCCCGGGCCACCGCCGCCATGGCGGCGCTCAAGCTCGCCATCCTCGTCGCGTTCTGCGCGATCGGCTTCAGCGCCTTCCAGGACGGCAACCTCGTGCCGTTCGCCCCGGCCGGACTGGCCGGCATCGGCGCGGGCACCACGGCCGCCTTCTTCTCGTACATCGGCTTCGATGCGATCACCACCGCCGGTGAGGAGGCGAAGAACCCGCGCCGGGACATCCCGGTCGCGATCCTCGTCTGCATCGGCCTGGTCACCCTGCTGTACTGCGCGGTCGCCCTGGCCGCGATCGGCGCCATCGGCGGCGACGAGGTCGGCGGCCGGCCCGCCGCGCTGTCGTACGTCGTCGACCAGGTCACCGGCTCCGGCGTCGGCGGCACAGTGATCGCCTTCGGCGCGGTCGTGGCCATCGCCTCGGTGGTGCTGGCGGTGATGTACGGCCAGAGCCGCATCCTGATGTCGATGTCCCGGGACGGGCTCGTCCCGCGCATCTTCGAGAAGGTGTCGCCGAGGACCGCCACGCCGGTCGCCGGCACCTTGATCATCGCGGTGGTCTTCGCCGTCCCGGCGGCCTTCGCGTCGCTGGACTCCGTGGTCAACCTGTGCACCATCGGCACGCTCGCCGTCATGGCCGTGGTCAATGTCGCGGTGATCGCCCTGCGCCGCCGCGAGCCGGACCTGCCGCGCACCTTCCGGGTGCCGCTGTACCCCGTGGTGCCGCTGCTCGGCGTCGCCTTCTGCCTGTACCTGATGTACGAGACCGGCCGGGCGACCTGGATCCAGTTCGCGGTGTTCCTCGCGGTGGGGCTCCTGGTGTACGTCGGCTACGGGCGCCGCAACTCGCGGCTGACCGAGGTCACGCCGGACGAGGGCGCCGCTGACGAGGTACTGCAGGGAGTCTGAACCACACCGCCTTGCCGGACTCGGTGGGGCGGTGACCGCAGGAGGAGCTGAGGGTGCGGATCAGCAGCAGACCGCGCCCGTGCTCCTGCCACGGGTCGGGGGGGCCGCCGTCGGGCCGGGTGAGGTCGCCCGGCGGCGCCGGGTCCGGGTCGTGCACCTCCACCTGGCAGGCGGTCGGCAGCAGCTCCAGCACCAGCTCTATCGGCGCGTTCCCGGCGGTGTGCTCCACGGCGTTGGCGACCAGCTCCGCCGTGAGCAGCTCCGCGGTGTCACTGTCGGCGCCGTGCTCCAGCTCGGCCAGCGCGGAGCGGACCAGCGTGCGTGCCACGGGCACGGCCGCGGCGGAGTGCGGCAGTGCGACACGCCAGGAGGCGGAGGCAGGGGGGCGTTCGTACAAGGCGAGTCCGTTCGTGGAGCAGGCTCCTGGGGCCGACATTCAGGCTGTCCTGCTTTCAACTTCAGGAATGGTACGACGCCCCTCGAAAGGGTCCCACGAGGGGCATCGCCGGGACCTTCGGCCCGTATGACCGGCTTACCCGGGTGAACGGGCGGTCTCGCACCGCTGCTCCCGCCGTTACCACGTTATTGACGTCCGATTACCTATGTGACGGGAGCGCGCCCTGGGACCAGGCCTGTGACCAGGCGTTATCGCGCAATCGTGACGGTAGTCACAGATAGGTGATAGCGTCGTGGGTAAGAGGTTCAGTGAGGCAGTGCCCGCCCGAGGAGGCCGCACCCCATGAGTCCCTTCACCGGCTCCGCCGCTCCCACCTCACGCTGGCGCCATCTGCGCGTCGACCGCACCGATGGCATCGCCACCGTCACCCTCGCCCGCCCGGAGAAACTCAACGCCCTCACCTTCGGCGCCTACGCCGACCTGCGCGACCTGCTCGCCGAGCTGGCCCGGGAACGGTCCGTGCGCGCCCTGGTGCTGGCCGGCGAGGGACGCGGCTTCTGCTCCGGCGGGGACGTCGACGAGATCATCGGGGCGACCCTGGCGATGGACACCGCCCAGCTCCTCGACTTCAACCGGATGACCGGCCAGGTGGTGCGGGCCCTGCGGGAGTGCCCGTTCCCGGTGATCGCCGCGGTGCACGGCGTGGCGGCCGGCGCGGGGGCCGTCCTCGCCCTGGCCGCGGACTTCCGGATCGCCGACCCCACCGCCCGCTTCGCCTTCCTCTTCACCCGGGTCGGCCTGTCCGGCGGCGACATGGGCGCCGCGTACCTGCTGCCGCGGGTCGTCGGACTGGGCCACGCCACCCGCCTCCTCATGCTCGGCGAGCCGGTGCGGGCACCGGAGGCCGAGCGGATCGGCCTGATCAGCGAGGTCACCGACGAGGGCAGCGCCGACGAGGCCGCGCAAGCGCTCGCGCGCCGCCTCGCCGAGGGCCCGGCACTGGCGTACGCCCAGACGAAGGCGCTGCTGACGGCGGAGCTGGACATGCCACTGGCGGCGGCAGTCGAACTGGACGCCTCGACGCAGGCCCTGCTGATGAACGGCGAGGACTACGCAGAGTTCCATGCGGCGTTCAAGGAAAAGCGACCTCCAAAGTGGAGGGGACGGTGAGTGTGCCCACCCCAGGGGCGCGGGGAACTGCGCGACCAGCCACACACAACCCGCAGTCGCCAGACAAGACCAGCCACCCCCTACGAGTCGCAATCATCGGCGGCGGCCCCGGCGGCCTCTACGCCGCGGCGTTGCTGAAACGCCTCCACCCGTCCCGCAAAATCACCCTCTGGGAACGCAACGCCCCCAACGACACCTTCGGCTTCGGAGTCGTCCTCTCCGACGAAACCCTGGGCGGCATCGAACACGCCGACCCGGTGGTGTACGAGGCCCTGCAGCAGCACTTCGTACGGTGGGACAACATCGACATCGTGCAGGGAGGCACCCAGCACACCTCCGGAGGACACGGCTTCGCCGCCCTCGGCCGCAAACGCCTCCTCGAGATCCTGCACGACCGCTGCCGCGCCCTCGGCGTAGAGCTCCGCTTCCGCACCGAGGCCCCGCACCCGGCCGACCTGGCGGACACACACGACCTGGTCATCGCCGCCGACGGCGTGCACAGCAGCACCCGCGAGGCCTACGCCCACATCTTCCGGCCCCAGGCGGCAGTCCACCGCTGCCGCTACATCTGGCTCGCCGCGGACTTCCCCTTCGACGCCTTCCGCTTCGAGATCGCCGAGACCGAGCACGGCGTGATGCAACTGCACGGCTATCCGTATGCGGCCGACGCCTCCACCGTGATCGTCGAGATGCGCGAGGAGGTGTGGCGGGCGGCCGGGTTCGCGGAGCTCGACGAGCAGGAGTCGATCAACCGCTGCGCCAAGATCTTCGCGGACGCGCTCCGTGGCCGGCCCCTGCGCTCCAACAACTCGACGTGGACCACCTTCCGCACGGTCGTCAACGAGCGCTGGTCGCACGGCAATGTCGTCCTGCTCGGCGACGCCGCCCACACCGCCCACTTCTCCATCGGCTCCGGCACGAAGCTCGCCGTCGAGGACGCGCTGGCGCTCGCGGCCTGCCTGGAGGAACAGTCTTCGCTGCAGCGGGCGTTGGCGGCGTACGAGGAGGAGCGCAAGCCGGTCGTCGCCTCCACGCAGCGCGCGGCCCGCGCCAGCCTGGAGTGGTTCGAGAACCTGGAGCTGTACCTCGGCCGGCCGCCCCGCCAGTTCGCCTTCAACCTGCTCACCCGCAGCCGCCGGGTCACCCACGACAACCTCCGGCTGCGCGATGCGCACTTCACCGAGGCCGTCGAGCGCGAGTTCGGCTGCCCGCCCGGCACGCCCCCGATGTTCACCCCGTTCCGGATGCGCGGCCTGACCCTGCGCAACCGGGTCGTCGTCTCGCCCATGGACATGTACTCCGCCACCGACGGCGTCCCCGGCGACTTCCATCTCGTCCACCTCGGCGCCCGCGCCCTCGGCGGCGCCGGACTGGTGATGACCGAGATGGTGTGCATCAGCCCCGAGGGGCGGATCACGCCCGGCTGCACCGGCCTCTACACCGGCAAGCAGGCCGAGGCGTGGAAGCGGATCACCGAGTTCGTGCACACGCAGGCGCCGGGCACCGCGATCGGCGTGCAACTCGGCCACTGCGGGCGCAAGGGCTCGACCAGGCTGATGTGGGAGGGCATCGACGAACCGCTGCCCCACGGCAACTGGCCGCTCGTGGCCGCCTCACCTCTCCCGTACAAGCCGGGCAGCCAGACCCCGCGACAGCTCTCCCGCGCCCAACTCACCGATCTGCGCGAGCAGTTCACCGCCGCGGCCTGGCGGGCCGCCCGCGCGGGCTTCGACCTGCTCGAACTGCACTGTGCCCACGGCTATCTGCTCTCCGGCTTCCTCTCCCCGCTGACCAACCTGCGCACCGACGCCTACGGCGGCTCCCTCGCCAGACGGCTCCGCTTCCCGCTGGAGGTCTTCGACGCCGTACGGGGCGTGTGGCCGGAGGAGAAGCCGATGACCGTCCGCATCTCCGCCGCCGACTGGGCCGAGGGCGGGACCACGGCCGAGGAGGCCGTCGAGATCGCCCGGGCCTTCGCCGCGCACGGCGCCGACGCGATCGACGTGTCGACCGGGCAGGTGGTGGCCGACGAGCGGCCGGAGTTCGGGCGGTCGTACCAGACGCCGTACGCGGACCGCATCCGTCACGAGGCGGGCATCCCGGTGATCGCGGTCGGCGCGATCTCCTCCTGGGACGACGTCAACTCCCTGATCCTGGCCGGGCGCACGGACCTGTGCGCGCTCGGCCGCCCGCACCTCTACGACCCGCACTGGACCCTGCACGCCGCCGCCGAGCAGGGCTACGAGGGGCCGGGCGTCGCCTGGCCGGCGCCGTACTGGGCGGGCAGCCGCCGCCCCCGGACCGGACGCACGGACGCCCCCAAGCCCCGCCTCACGCTGGGGGGTTGAGTTCCGCCTGCCCGCGTCACACGCCGACGAAGGCTGCGCCGGCGTCCCTCAGGCGTTCGTGCAGGCCACGGAAGACCGCGGCCGAGCGGACGCCGGGCCAGTTCGCGGGCAGCAGGCGCGCGGGCAGGCCGGGGTCCGTGTAGGGCAGATGGCGCCAGGAGTCCAGGGCGAGGAGGTAGTCATGGTAGGCCTCCTCGGGCGGGGTGTCCGTGCGCCGCTGCCAGTCCTGCAGCACGCGCGCGTGCCGGTCGAGGAACGCCTCGTGCTGCTTGGCGATCGCGGCCAGGTCCCACCAGCGGGCGACCGCCTCCCCGGTCGGCGCGAAGCCGAGGTGCTCGCCGCGGAAGAGGTCGACGTACGCATCGAGGCGCAGCCGCTGGAGGGTGTGCCGGGTCTCCTCGTACAGCCGGGCCGGGGCGATCCACACGCCGGGCGCCGCCGTGCCGAAGCCGAGGCCGGCCAGCCGGGAGCGCAGCACGTGCCGCTTCTGCCGCTCCGACTCGGGAACCGAGAACACCGCGAGCACCCAGCCCTCCTCCTCGGGCGGCGCGGTCGCGTAGATGCGCCGGTCGCCGTCGTCGAGCAACTGGCGGGCGTCCGGGGAGAGTTCGTAGCCGGCCGCGCCCTGCTCCGTGCGGGCCGGCACGAGCAGACCGCGCCGTTTCAGCCGGGACACCGACGAGCGTACCGAGGGCGCGTCCACCCCGACCGCGGCCAGCAGCCGGATCAGCTCGGCGACGGGCACCGGGCCGGGCATGGAGCGGCCGTACGCGCCGTAGAGCGTGACGATGAGAGACCGGGGAGCGTGCTGGTCGGACACGTTGATCATCTTAGGTCGTGCGGATCACTGCTGGTCACCCTCGGTACGTAGGCGGAACCTCTGAAGTTTTCCGGTCGCCGTGCGCGGCAGGGCGTCCAGGAAGACGATCTCGCGCGGGCATTTGTACGGCGCAAGTTCGGACTTGACGAAGCCGCGCAGCGCCTCGGCGTCCCGCTCGGCGCCCTCCTCGAGGACGACGAACGCCACCACGGCCATGCCGCGTGCCTCGTCGGGCCGCCCGACGACCGCCGCCTCCACCACGTCCGGATGACGCAGCAGCGCGTCCTCGACCTCCGGTCCGGCGATGTTGTACCCGGCGGAGATGATCATGTCGTCCGCGCGGGCGACGTAGCGGAAGTAGCCGTCGCTCTCGCGGACGTAGGTGTCGCCGGTGATGTTCCAGCCGCCCCGCACGTACTCGCGCTGCCGTGGATCGGCGAGGTACCGGCAGCCGACCGGTCCGCGCACGGCCAGCAGTCCCGGCTCCCCGTCGGGCAGTTCGCGCCCGTCGCCGTCCACCACGCGCGCGTGCCAGCCGGGGACGGGCAGGCCCGTCGTGCCGGGCCGGATGTGCTCGTCGGCCGCCGAGATGAAGATGTGCAGCAGCTCGGTGGCGCCGATGCCGTTGATGATGCGCAGGCCGGTGCGCTCGTGCCAGGAGTGCCAGGTGGCCGCGGGCAGGTTCTCGCCCGCGGAGACACAGCGGCGCAGACAGGTCACGTCGTGTCCGTCGAGTTCGCCGAGCATGGCGCGGTACGCCGTCGGCGCGGTGAACAGGACCGACACCCGGTGCTCGGTGACCGCGGGCAACAGCTGTTTCGGACCTGCCTGTTCGAGCAGCAGCGCGGTGGCGCCGGCCCGCAGCGGGAAGACGACGAGACCGCCGAGACCGAAGGTGAAGCCGAGCGGGGGGCTGCCCGCGAAGACGTCGTCCGCGTGCGGGCGCAGTACGTGCCGGGAGAACGTGTCGGCGATCGCCAGGACGTCCCGGTGGAAGTGCATGCACCCCTTCGGGCGGCCGGTGGTGCCGGAGGTGAAGGCGATCAGCGCCACGTCGTCGGCCGCGGTGTCCACGGTGGGGTACGGGGTGTCCGGCGCCGGGCGGTGCAGCAGGTCGTCCGGGGCGTCACCGCCGTACGTCGTGATGTGCAGCCCGGGGATCTCGGCCTTGGCGAGGTCGTCGACGGCACGGATGTCGCACAGTGCGTGCCGCACCCGCGCCATCTCGCAGATCGTGCTCAGTTCGTGCGGGCGCTGCTGGGCCAGCACGGTGACGGCGACCGCGCCCGCCTTCAGCACCGCCAGCCAACAGGCGGCCAGCCAGGGCGTGGTCGGGCCGCGCAGCAGGACCCGGTTGCCGGGGGCGATCCCGAGGCCGGAGGTGAGGATGTGCGCGAGCCGGTCGACGCGGGCGCGCAGCTCGCCGTACGTCCACGGCTCGCCGTGCGGGGTGCGGAACGCCGTGCGGTCGTCCGGGGGGCCGTGGAGCAGTTCGGCGGCGCAGTTCAGCCGTTCGGGGTAGCGCAGCTCCGGCAGGTCGAAGCGGAGCTCGGGCCACTGGTCGGGCGGCGGGAGATGGTCGCGCGCGAAGGTGTCGACGTGGGCGGAGCGGGTCAGTCCGGCCATGGCGGTTCGCCCCTTGCCTGGTGGGCGTCGGGTGGGCTCGCACAAGGAGCGTATCGCGTTGGTGACGACAGTCAATAGAGCGCGATACCGTCGAGGTGTCCCGCTCCGGAGGGAGGACGGCAGTGCCCGCATTCTCACTCGAACCGGATAAAACCGCCTGGTGTGCCGAGCTGCGCACCCTCGCCGCCGAACGACTGCGCCCGCTCGCCGAGAAGGGTGAACCCGGGCACGTCAACCGGCCGCTCCTCGCCGAACTCGGCCGGCTCGGGCTGCTGCAGCGGCTGTTCACCTCCGGCGCGCTCGACCTCTGCCTGATGCGCGAATCCCTCGCGTACGCCTGCACGGAGGCCGAGACCGCTCTCGCCCTCCAGGGCCTGGGCGCCCACCCGGTGCACGCCCACGGCACCCCCGCCCAGCGGGAACGCCTGCTGCCGGGGGTGATCGAGGGCACCACGGTCGCGGCCTTCGCGCTGAGCGAACCGGGGGCGGGGTCGGACGCGGCGGCGCTGTCCCTCGCCGCCGAGCCCGACGGCCCGTCCCGCTGGCGGCTCACCGGGGAGAAGTGCTGGATCTCCAACGCCCCCGAGGCCGACCACTACACCGTCTTCGCGCGGACGACCCCGGGTGCGGGCGCACGCGGGGTGACCGCCTTCCTCGTGCCGGGCGACCGGCCCGGCCTCACCGGCACCGGCCTCGACATGCTCTCGCCGCATCCCATCGGGGCCCTGGACTTCGACGCCGTGCCGGCGACGGCGGACGACGTGCTCGGCGAGGTCGACCGCGGCTTCCGCGTCGCCATGGGCACCCTCAACCTCTTCCGGCCCAGCGTCGGCGCCTTCGCGGTCGGGATGGCGCAGTCGGCGCTGGACGCGAGCCTCACGCACACCGCCCGCCGGGAGGCCTTCGGCGGCCCGCTGAGGGACCTTCAGACCGTGGCCCACCGGGTCGCCGAGATGGCGGTACGGACGGAGGCGGCCCGCCTGATGGTGTACGCGGCGGCGACGGCGTACGACGAAGGCGCCGACGACGTCCCGCAACGCGCCGCCATGGCGAAACTGCTCGCCACGGAGACCGCCCAGTACGTCGTCGACGCGGCCGTCCAGCTGCACGGCGCGCGGGCGCTGCGCCGCGGGCATCTGCTCGAACACCTCTACCGCGAGGTGCGCGCACCGCGCATCTACGAGGGGGCCAGCGAGGTCCAACGCGGCATCATCGCCAAGGAGTTGTACGCGAGCCTGGAGGCGACCCCGTGACCGCCGAGCGCATCGACCCGCCCGACCTCTCCCCGGCCACCGGCTTCTCGCACGCCGTCGTCGCCACCGGCTCCCGCACGGTGTTCCTGGCGGGCCAGACCGCCCTCGACACCGACGGCAAGGTCACCGGGACCACCCTTCCCGAGCAGTTCGAGAAGGCGCTGACGAATCTGCTGACCGCGCTGCGGGCGGCGGGCGGCACCCCGTCCGACCTCGCCCGTGTCACCGTCTACGCCACGGACGTCGCCGCCTACCGCGCTCACGCTGCCGAACTGGGCAGCATCTGGCGGCGGTTGGCGGGCCGGGACTACCCCGCGATGGCGGTCGTCGAGGTCGTACGGCTGTGGGACGAGGAGGCGATGGTGGAACTCGACGGGTTCGCGGTGCTGCCGTAGGGCCTGTCCGGCAGTCGGGACGGCCGGCGTAACAGTCGCCTCCGAAGGGGTGACGATCATGCTCGTGGGGATGCGCGGTCCCGGTCCCTGTGGAAGTACCTCACAGCAACCCCCTGCCACCTGGAGGTCGTTCCATGTCCCTGCCCCTGCGCACCGGCCTCGGCGCCGCCGCCACCGCCGCGCTCGCCCTGCTCGCCACCGCCCCCGCCCAGACTGCGACGGCCGAACCGTTCGAGATGGTCACGGTCGACCGGACCGGCCGTGTCGGCCGACGGCACCGTCACCCTCTCCGGCACCTACCGCTGCAGCGGCGCCACCGGACCGGTGTACGTCAGCTCATCGGTGCAGCAGACCTCGAACTCGTCGTCGGACCGTCACAGCTTCGGCGGGACCCGTGCCGAGTGCGACGGCGAGGCGCACCGCTGGGAGAACACGCAGCAGCTGTCACCGGGCGCGGTGGAGCCGGGCGAGGCCAGGGTGAAGGCCACGATCATGGAACTGAACTTCGAGAGCGGCCTGCCGCTACCCGTCTTCCACGCGTCGCAGCAGGAGGACGTCACGCTGGTCGCGGGCTGACCCCTCCGATCGCCCGGCGCCCGCCACCACCTCACACGGTGGCGGTCGCGGCCGTGAGGACGTCGACCGTGCGTCCGTTGCGGCTGTCGTCTACCGGCGGCCGCGCATGAGCAGATGGAGGAAGTACGGGGTGCCGATCACGGCGGTCATCAGGCCGGCGCCCAGCTGAGCCGGCGCGATCACGGTTCGGCCTGTCAGGTCCGCGGTGCAGACGAGCACGGCGCCCAGGAGCACCGCGACCGGGACCACCCGGGTGTGCTGCCGGCCCACCAGGGCCCGGGCCGCATGCGGTGCCACGAGCCCCACGAAGCCGATCGTGCCCGCGGCGGCCACGGCGGTGGCGCTGAGCAGGACACTCAGCACGAGGAAGCCCAGGCGGCCGCGTGACAGGTCGAGTCCCAGGAGTCTGGGGGTGTCCTCGTCGAGCGATATGAGGTCGAGTTCGGTGCGCCGCAGCACCGCGACGAGCACGCCTGCGGTGAGCACGGCCGCGAGCGGGACGACGTCCGGCAGGGTGCGCCCGTAGGTGGAGCCCGACAGCCAGGTCAGGGCCTTCGTCGCGTTGAACGGGTCGGTGAGAACGATGAGCAGGCTGATCAGTGCGGCGGTCCCGGTGGCGACGCCGAACCCGACGAGGACGAGCCGGTTCTGCTGGAACCCGCCTCGTGCGGCGAGCCCGAAGACGATGACGGAGCTGATCGCGGCGCCCGCGAACGCCGCGCCGGCCAGGCCCCACGATCCGGCCACGGGCGCCGTCGTGACGAGGAGCACGGCGCCGAGCGCGGCCCCGCCGGAGACGCCCAGGATGCCGGGTTCCGCGAGCGGGTTGCGGGTGACGGCCTGGACGAGCGTGCCGGCCAGGGCGAGGGCCGCGCCGGCGAGGAGTGCCGCGAGGACCCGGGGCACCCGGGTGTCCAGGACGAAGCCGACGGTCCGTCCTGCCCTGCCCTGGGCCCAGTTGACCACGTCGCCCAGCAACAGCTTGCTGTCACCGATCAGTACGGCGGCGATCGTCACCCCGACGAGGACGGCCACCAGGACGGCCGTGGTGGTCAGGAAGACGGCCCGGCTCCTGATGCGCAGCCGTTCGGATGCGGCGGCTCCCGCGGTGTCCCGGACCCGTGTGGCCATCACGATCAGGAACACCGCGCCGACGAGGCTGGTGGCGACGCCCGTCGGTACGGCGACCGCGACGTCCGCCGGCACGACGGCGCGCAGGAGTACGTCCGAGCCGAGCACCAGCGCGGCACCGGTCAGGCCCGCGAGGGGAAGGCTCGCGCGCGCCCGGGTGAACGCACGGAACCTGCGGGCGAGGGGGCGTACGAGGGCGGGGGCGCACAGGCCGACGAAGCCGATCGGTCCGGCGAGGGTGACGGCCGCCGCGGAGAGCAGCGCCGCGAGCACGACCGCGGTGATCCGGGTGGGGCGGACCGGGACGCCAAGTCCGCGGGCGGCGTCGTCACCGAGGGCCAGGGCGTCGACCCGGCGGGCGACGAGGAGCAGCCCGACGAGCCCGGCGACTGCGAGCGGCGCCATCTGCAGCACGCCGTCGAAGCCGTTCTGGGAGATGCTGCCCTGGTTCCACTGGTAGAGGCCCTCGGTCTGCTGGGGGAACAGCAGGAGGAACCCTTCGGTGATGGCGGTGAGGCCGAGGGTGAGGGCGCTGCCGGCGAGTACGAGCCGGACGGTGCCCGCGCCCAGTCCGGACAGGCCGAGCACGACGGCCGCCGCCGCGAGGCCGCCGACGAACGCGACGCCGGAGGAGGCGAACAGCGGGAGCGAGACACCGGTGACCGCGGCCAGGCCGAGGGCCAGGTAGGAGCCGGCGTTCACCGCGAGGGTGTCGGGTGAGGCGAGTACGTTGCGGCTGACCGCCTGCAGGGCGGCGCCCGCCATGCCGAGGACGGCCCCGACGAGCAGCCCCGCGGTCGCCCTCGGCAGCCGGGAGGCGATGACGACGGAGGCGTCGGCGGGGTCGGCCCGGCCGGTGAGTGCCTTCCACACCTCACCGGCGCCGACGGCGGCCGTGCCCTGCGTGATGTCCACGACCGCGAGGGCCGCGACCAGCAGGGCCAGAGCGGCCGTCACCGCGGCCGCGCCCGTCCGGGACGTGGCCGCCGGCGGACGGGTGGCGGGAGTTGTCGCGGTGACGGCCATGGCGCTACTTCGTCAGCTCGCCGACGAGGGCGTCGATGTAGGCGCCCATCGACTCCTGGCCGCCGAACATCCAGATTCCGTCGGGCAGTCGGTGGACGTTGCCCTTCTTCACGAACGGCAGCGAGGTCCACACCTTGTCCTTGGCCAGGGCGCCGGTGAACGGAGTGCTGCTCTTGTCCCCGTCGTTGCCGATGTAGGCGAACTGCACGTCGTCGCTCAGCTTGGTGAGCCCCTCGACATCAGTGGTGCCGAGCCCGTAGTCCTTGTCGCCCTCGACGGTCCAGGCGTTCTTCAGGCCGAGCTGCTCGTTGACCGCGCCGATGAGCGAGCCGCTGGTGAAGGGCCGGATCGAGACCTGGTTGGAGATGTCGTAGCCGTCGGCGAAGGCGAGCTCCGCGCCGTCGAGACCGGCGTCCGCGAGGGCCTTCTTGCCCTCGGCGACCTTGGTGTCGAACTCGTCCTTGAGCTTCTCGGCCCGCTCCGTGGTGCCGGTGGCCTTGGCGATGAGGTCGAGGTTCTTCGTCATCTGCCCGATCGGGTCGGAGGCGTTGGCGGACTGCACCTCCAGGACCGGGGCGACCTTGCGCAGCTGCTTCACGGCGGCCGGCGGCAGGTCGGTGCTGGCGACGATGAGGTCCGGCGACAGGGCGGCGATGGTGTCCATGCTGGGTTCGCCGCGGGTGCCGATGTCCTTGGGCTCGTTCTTCAGCGGGACCACGGTGTCCCAGGTCTTGTAGCCCTTGACGTCGGCGACGCCGACCGGGTCGACACCCAGCGATATCAGGAGCTCGACTTCGTGCCACTCGGTTCCGACGACCTTCTTGGCCGGCCCGTCGAGTTCGACCTTCGCACCGGAGGCATCGGTGAGGGTGATGCCCTCGCCGGCCTTCTTCGCGTCGTTGCTGTCGGCGGCGGGCTCGGTCGTGCCGCAGGCGGTCAGGGCAAGGGCCGCGGCGGTGGCGGCCGCCGCGGTCGTCAGGAGGCGTCTCATGAGGGTGTGGTGAGCCTTTCGCTTCGCGTGTGGTGTCGGCCGATCGCGCGGGTGCGCAGCCGGCCCGTGACGGGGTCGGTGTCGACCTCGACGCGGATGCCGTACGTGTCGGTCAGCCGCTCCGGTGTCAGTACGTCCTGGGGGAGGCCGTCGGCGACAACCCGTCCCTTGTGGAGCAGCACGATCCGGTCGGCGACGGCCGCAGCCTGGTCAAGGTCGTGCAGGACAGCACCGACGGCGATCCCGTGCTCGTCCGCCAGATCGCGGACGAGGTCCAACAGCTCGATCTGGTACCGCAGATCGAGGTAGGTCGTCGGCTCGTCGAGCAGCAGCACACCGGTCTCCTGCGCCAGGCAGCCGGCCAGCCAGACGCGCTGGAGCTGTCCTCCGGACAGGTGCTCGACGCCGCGCTCGGCGAGCTGCGTGACGCCCGTCATGGCGAGTGCACGGTCCACCGCCGCCCGGCCGTCCGGATCCGCCTTGCCCCAGCGGCCCCGGTAGGGGTAGCGGCCGAACTCGACGACGTCCCGTACGGTCAGCCCGCTGGGGGTGGGGCGCCCTTGGGTCAATAGGGCGACATGGCGCGAGAACTCACGAGATGTCAGGGCCAGGCCGTCGATGTCGGCGTCGATGACGAGCGTGGCGGTCCGGGGCCGCTGCAGCCGTGCGAGCGTACGCAGCAGCGTCGACTTCCCGCTGCCGTTCGGACCCACCAGGACGGTCACCTCGCCGGGCCGCAGCGCCAACGACGCGTCATGCACGACGTCCACGCCCTCGTACGCCACGGTGACACCCGTGGCCGACAGTTCATGACCGCGGGGACGCATGGCGGCAGAGATCTCATCACCGGCTTTCACGGCAGGTAGGTTAGCCTAACCTTAGGGGTTGTTGTGAAGAGGGAGGGGTGGCCGAGCGCAAGACGAAATTGCGCCAGACTCAGAAATGCAACCTTTTACGCGGTGTCTGGGAGGCGAAGCCGCCGGTGTCGTGGTGCTCGGCGTGGGCGAGCAGGACGGTGTGGTCCCCGGCGGTGACGTAGTCGTCGACCTCGGCGGCAACCCATGTCGCCGAATCCGGCAGGCGTGGCAGTTCCTCGCTCGGCGACCAGGCGACTTGGTCGAACTTGTCCGGGCCCGAGCGGGCAAAGGCCGCGGCGAGACCGGCCTGGGGCGTGCCCAGGACGTTGAGGCCGAAGCGGCCGGTGCGGCGGGTGATCGTCAGCAGTTGTGAGCGTGCGTCCAGCGACACCAGCACCATGGGGGCGTCAGGGACAGGGACACGCAGACGCTGACCGTGGTGCCGTGCGGGCGTCGGCCGTCCATGGCGGTGACCACGGCGACCGGGGACGCGACGGTGGCCATGGCATCGCGGAACGCCTGCTGCGCTGCGGTGTCGGGTGGCGGGGAAGCGGCGGCGGGCATTATCGGGCCGGTTCCGTGACGCGCGGGTCGAGCCCGTACTGGTCGCGGGCCGAGAGGTGGTCGCGCAAGGTCCAGCCTTCCCGGACGACCTCAAGAGCGCGGGCGGAGCGCGGGTCGTGCGGGCTGGGTACGGCGTCGGCCAACTGGCTCGCGCTCAGGGGCTCGTCGATCTGGTCGTAACCGAGCGGCAGGCCGATCATGGCGCCGAGGTAGCGCACGCGCTGGCGCAGGTCGACGGACTCGTCCAGCAGACGCTGCCGGTCGAGGGCGGCCCGGCGGGAGGAGGCGATGGTCGGCATGGAACCGGCGAACATCTTCACCTCGTCCGGGTCACGCCCGGCGCGCTTGGCGGCGTCGCGCAGTGCTTGGCGCTGGGCCCGGCCGTCTTCGATGGTGTAGGGGTTGGCATAGACCCCGTCGGCGTAACGGCCTGCCAGTTCCAGGCCGTATCTGCCGCCGCCTGCCTGGAAGATGACCGGCTGGCCCTGCTCGGACGGGGGGATGGGCAGCGGGCCGCGGGAGGCGACGTGGTGGCCCTGGAGGTTGACCGGCCGGATCTTGCCCATGTCGGCGAACCGCTTTCCGGGTACGTCGAGGACCCACGCGTCCTTCTCCCAGCTGCCCCACAGGGCCTGCACGATCTGGACGACCTCGTGGGCGCGCTCGTACTTCTCGGTGCGCGGGGGAATCGGGCGGCCGAAGTTCGCCGCGGCGGCAGGATCGGAGGTGGTGACCGCGTTCCAGCCGGCCCGGCCGTGACTGATCACGTCCAGGGCCTGGTCTTCGAGGTCCACGTCCAGGACCGGGGTGTCCGCGAAGAACAACAGCTGGATCTTGCCGCGTTCGGCGGCCTGTGCGTACCGCACGAACTGGTCCATGTCGGTGTAGCTGGACAGGTTCGCCCCCGGCAGGCGCCATGCCCCGGGTTCGGCTCCGTAGCCGCTGGTGAACTGCATGCACAGAAGCATCTGTCGGCTTGTCATGGTCGCTCCTCCAGGCGAGGCGAGAAAAACGGAGGGTGCATCCGTTTCCCTTTCGGCAATACGGAGGCATCCTCCGCATTGTCAAAAGGGCGGGATCCGACGAGCCGGAGAGGTGTGCCGTCACTGCTCTGCTCTGGACCGCTCAGCGGCTCAGGCAGATGCCAGCTTCCGGATGCGCGGATGGTTCTCCAGCGCCCACCGCACGGTCTTCGGCGGGCGCCCGAGCAGGGTTTCCAGCTGGTCGGTGACGCCGCGGTACCCCCCGCCGCCCATCAGTCGGGTCAGGGTCTTCAGGTGTTCCGCAATGTGCGGAAACTCGGCCAGGGCGCTGTCCACGTAGGTCTCGTTCCAGGTTTCGATCTCTTCGGGAACGTAGACGACCTGGCGTCCCAGTACGGCCGCGTAGTCCTCCGCGAACCCGTGCATGTCCTTCAGTTCCGGACCGGTGAGGTCGTAGGACTTCGAGATGTGCGGCGCCGGGTCGGCCAGGATCTTCACGCACAGCTCCGCCACGTCGTAACCCGCGATGGGCGCGAGCCGCTGGTGGCCGAAGGGCAGGCGCAGTTCACCGTCGCTCAGCGGGCCCAGCGCCAGCCAGGTCATCAGGGGGTTCTCGACGAACATGGCCGCCCGCACGTTGACGGTCGGGAGGCCGGACCAGTCCAGCACCTGCTCGGCGATCCAGTGGGCCCGTTGCTGCGGCGACCACTGGGTGACGAGTCCGCCGAGCCATGCACGCCGTTCTTCCTCCGGCGCTGTCATCTTCTCGAACGTCATGAAGGACTGTTCGTACTCGGAGATGTTGACGAAGACCTCGATGTCGCCCTGGGCGCGCGCCGCCGCGGCCATCAGGCTGACGGCGTCCGTGTAGTACGGCGACAGGCTCATGCTGAAGTAGATGCGGCGGCAGCCCTTCAGCGCGGCGGTCACGTCGGCGATGTTGAGCAGGTCACCGATGAACACCTCGGCCCCTGCCTGGCGGAGCGAGTGCGCGCGTTCGTCGTCCTGGCGCACGAACGCGCGCACCGGGTGCCCTTGTTCAAGCAGCATGTCGATCATCGTTCGGCTCACACCACCGATTTCGCCGGCGGCACCGGTGATCAGGATGGGGTTGCGCTCTGGCATCACTGTGTCCTCTGTCTGGTGGGGGTGAGTCAGCTGTTCAGGAGGTCAATGAAGGCGAAGGTGAAGTCGTCGAGCTCGACGGCCACTTGTGCGTGAGCCGTGGGCTCTGCTCCAGCCGGACGGTGCCGGCCGGGCGGATTCTGCGGAGCGTCATCGGGGCGCCGGGCCGTCGATGCGGGCGAGGAAGTCCAGGAGTGCGGCGTTGGTCTCGGCGGGACGCTCCTGCTGTGTCCAGTGCCCGCATCCCGGCAGCACCACCACGTCGTGCAGTTGAGGCGCGACAGCGCTCAGCGGGTTGCCCGATCCGCCCTGGCCACGGAACATCTCGCTCAGCGAGCTGCCCCCGTCCAGGCCGCGCAGCGAGGTGACCATGTCGCGGTCTCCCACCACGTACAGCGCGGGGACGTCGATCCCGCGGCCCCGGAACGGCGCGAGCAGTTCGTTGTTGCGTTCGATGTTCCGGTACCAGTTGAAGGCTCCGGTGAACGCCTGCTCGCCGTGCAGGGCGAAGTCCTCGGCGTACGCCTGGATGTCCTCCTCCGTCAGCCAGGCCGGGAGAGCGGGCGACTCCGGCATGGTGTCCAGCAGGCCCAGACCGTCGGGTATGACCAACGGGCGGGGCTCCCTGCCGAGGGGGTTGTCGCCCGAGGCGCCGACCAGGAGGCGGCGGAAGGAGTCCGGGATGTCCTTGGCGAACTCGGCGTCGGCGACTCCCGGTTGCTGGAAGTAGACCTGGTAGAAGCCCTCGCCGTACTGGGTGCGGGTGATCGAGGGCGGGACCATCCCGCCGGGCAGGATCGGCGGAATACTGAGCCCGGCCACCGCGCGGACCTTGTCCGGACGCAGCATCGCCGCGGTCCAGGCAACGGGTGCACCCCAATCGTGACCCACGACGACCGCCTGCTCCTCCCCCAACTCCTCGATCAGGGCCATCACATCGCCGACGAGGTGGAGCAGGGTGTAGGACGTGACGTCCGGCGGCTGCTCGCTGCGGGCGTAGCCGCGCTGGTCCGGGGCAACGACCCGGTATCCGGCCGCCGCCAGCGCCCCGAACTGGTGACGCCAGGAGTACCAGCTCTCAGGCCAGCCGTGCAGCAGCAGGACCAGCGGCCCCTGCCCCTGCTCGGCGATGTGCAGCCTGACCCCGTTCACGTCGACGAAGCGGTGGGTGAGCGAACTCTCCACAAGGAATTCCTTTGACTCGGTGAGTGCGTGCTACTGCTTCAGCTGGGCGTACATGGCGTCCAGGTCGGCGGACAGCTGGGACTTGACCCAGCGGGTGGTGTCGTCGGCCAGCACCTCGTGCGCCCCCGCCTCGATGCCGTCGAGCGCGGCCACGGCGACGTCGCGGGGGTCGGCCTTGGGCGCGTCGATACCCGACGTCATGTCGGTGTCGACGTAGGCCACGTGGAGCCCGGTCACCGCGATGCCGCGCGGCTGCAACTCCAGGCGCAGCGAGTTGGTCTGCGACCACAGGGCGGCCTTGGAGGCGCTGTAGGGCGTGCCGTCGGCCAGCCAGGACAGGGCGGAGTGGACGTTGAGGATGTGACCCCCGCCGTTGCGCTCGATGATCGGCGCGAAGGCCCGGGTGACCAGCAGCGGCCCGTAGAAGTTGGTCTCCAGATCCCGGCGCACCTCCTCCATCGGGGAGTTGAGGTACGAAGCGCCGACGGAGGCGCCGGCGTTGTTGATCAGGATGGTGACGTCCTGGGCCTGCTCGGCGGCGGCTGCCACGGATGCGGGGTCGGTGACCTCGAGCGCCAGCGGAACGGCACCGGGGTGCGTCACCGAGCGCGGGTCACGGGCCGAGGCGTAGACCTTGCCGGCACCGCGCGCGTAGAGCTCCTCGACCAGCACCTTGCCGATGCCCCGGCTGCCTCCGGTGACGAGGACGGTGGCGCCCTTGATCGCTGTCACGACTACCTCCAGAAAATGGGAAACCGATCGGTTTCATTCACCGTAAACCGATCGGTTTCTGCGTGCAAGTCGTATGAGCGCGGCGCGCGGCGTCGAGGTGAAGTCGGTGGATCTCGGGCTTCCGGGAAAGTCGGCCGGCATCCGTCGGTTCAGGCCGTGCTCGCCCGGCCTGCGGCGGGTGACGTCGCGAGCCCGCCGACGGTGATCGACGCGGCCTGGTTGCGCGAACTGTGCCTGGCGGGCGGCGCGGACGACGCGGCCACGGTCGGCCTGGGCTCCCGGGACCTGGTCGGCGGGCGCAGGTGGAGCGAGGAGCTCAGGCGGAGTTCAGTGGAGGGGCTTGCGGAGTGCCGCGTCGTACGGCTCGGCGCCGCGGGGGTGCCCGGCCGGCACCTCTTCGCCCCCCGCAGAGGGACCCGGTCGCTGGTGCCTTATGAGGGGGAATGGATCAGGCCCCTGGGTGACGATCAGCCCCACGTCTGCGGCGGCTCGACGGACGTAGTACTGGCCGCGGGCCTGTCCACGAAAGGGTTGCGGCCTGGGGGAGGGGTCGTCCAGGGCGAGATGGCGTCGGGCATGTCGCCCATGTGGATCTCGGCGTTTCTGCTACGGCCATCGGGCTTCGCTCCGATGGCCGGAAGGCAAGGGCGTGAAGTCACGGGAACTGCTCCGGCTGCCGGAGACGGGCATCAGTCCGGAGAGCGCATCAGACACCGAGCCTGCTCGAAAAGGGATGCGTCAGCGCATGCCTGCCGCGTCGAGCAGGGTGGCCACCGTGGGCGCGATGAGCCCGGTCAGCTTGTCGGCTCCGATCCCCGCGCGGGCGCTGGCGCCGTCGAAGACCAGGCTGAGCTGCCGGGCCAGCAGGTCGGGATCGTTCGCCCCGCCCTGTTCGGCCTCGGACCGGAAAAAGGCTGTCAGGTTCCCCTTGACCTGGTGGGCCACCCGGCTCGCGGGGTGGCTCGGATCCTTGAGCTCGATCTGCACGGCCAGGTACCGGCAGCCCTGGAACTCGGGCGCACCCGCCTGTAGTTCCACCTGCTCGAAGACGTGCAGGATGCGCTCGCGGGGTGAACGGCCGTCGTCCGCGGCGGGCAGGAGCGTCGCCACGTAGGCAGAGGCGCGCTCCTCCAGGCTCGCTGCCAGCAGTTCGTCCTTGCTCTCGAACAGCTGGTACAGGGATCGCTTCGACACCCCCGCCGCCTTGCACAGCGCCTCGACGCCGATACCGACACCCTCTCGGTAGGTGAGCGTGGCCGCCGCCTCCAGCAGCCGCTCTCTGGTACTTGGCTTCGCTTCCGTGGTCATACCGCGAGATTAACTCGATGCGGACGAATTGAAAACCGATCGGTTTTCAGGGGGTGCCGGGGCGATGTCCGGCGCCGCGCACAGTTGATCGGTTGATTTCGACGACCTCCTCCAGGGTGGGCGTGGACGTGAGGGCGGCGAAGTGCTCCATCAGGCGTCACGCGTGCGCGGGGCGTCGGCCCGGTCGGCGGCGCCCAGGGCCGGCTCCAGTTCCTTAAGGGTCAACTAGGTGCAGTAGGCGGGCGCGCCGGGCTGCTGGCGCCAGGAGTCGGCCAGCGGGCCGGCGTCGAAGGGGTCGAAGCCGGTGTCGTCCACGAGGTGCATGGCCACGCGTCGTGCCTCATTGGAGTCGGCCGCGACCGGGATGGCGATGCGGCCCGGGGTTCCCGCCGGAACGCCCTTGGTCTGCTGGGTGCCGGCCAGGGCGGCGTTCCATGCCTTGACCACGGGCCGCCCCAGCTGCTCGGCGATCCACAGGCTTTCCACCCGTCCGTTGTCCACCGCGTCGATGTGCCCGTTGAGGTGGGGGTGGTAGTAGTTGGAGGTGTCGATGACCACCGTCTCGCCGGGTGCGGAGGCGAGCAGGCCGGCCAGTTCCGGGACCCGGTGGAAGGGGATGGACAGGATGATCACGTCCTTGTCCTGGACGGCAGCGGCAGGGGTCGCCGCGCGCGCTCCGAACTCCAGCACGTCGTCCGGGACGGCCTCGGGGCCCCGGGCGTCCGCCACCTGAACGTCGTGCCCGGCCGCACTCAGCTTGCGGGCCAGATTCCCCCGATCGCCCCTGCACCGATAACAGCAATTCTCATGATTTGTCCCTTCGAAGATTGCACCACCCCTGAGGGCGGCAAGATGTGATGAATGTGCGGACGGGGCTGCTGGCCGTCGCCGGGAAGTCCCGTCGGGTCCCGGGTGCCCCGGCAGCCGACTATGAGGGAGCGGCCCGTGGTCTACGCGTCGTCGTCCCGCTCGCAGTATCCGCTCTCGATGAGCATGCGGAGACGGCCGAGTGACTCCTCGTCAGTGGCGCCGGTGCCGCTGATCCAGGCAACGGAAATCGCCGCGAGGAACAGGTCGTAGCCCTTCACCGACGGACGCACGTGCCCCGCGAGCTGCGCGGCCCGCACGTACTCGTCAGTGGTGGTGATGAGGGTGTCGCAGGGAAGCGTGAGCGGGTTGCCCGGCTCTTGCGCCCGGGCCGCGGCCATGAGCGGTTCCGGCAGTCCGCTGAAGGCGCTGAAGTACTCCTCCATCGCCCGCAGCCACTGCCGCAGCACCTCGGAGGCGTCACCGAGCTGGGCGATGTCCGCCTGGCGGGCCACCAGCTCCTCGGAGCGCGTCTGCAGCACGGCCGCCAGCAGCGCCTCCCGGGTGGGGAAGTGCCGGTACAGCGTGCCGGGCCCGACGCCCGCCTCCTTGGCCACCGCCTCCAGAGACGTGCCGACCCCATACTTCAGAAAGTGACGCTGCGCTGCTTCCAGGAGGGCGGCACGGTTGCGCTGGACGTCCACACGGGGCCTGCGCCCCTGCTGTCCACTGGCGCCCATACGCCCTCCCGCCTTTTGCGACTCACCAAAACGGAGGCTGTCTCCGTGCACACCCCACACTAAACGGAGGCAGCATCCGGTCAACTCGAATCGCCGCTCCGCCGACATCTGGAAGGGCACGCCCGACCCAGGCGCCCGGCCACACGGCGCCGGGGATGGGCACGATGTGCCCGCCGCGGGTGAGCAGCCAGGCCAGGGCCAGTGGGGAGACGGTGATGCCCTTGGCGGCGGCCAGGTCGGCGAGGCGGTCGACGGCCTCGACATTCTTCCCGAAGTTGCCGGGCTGCCAGCGCGGGTCGTGGACGGCGCCTGACCCACACATACGGCAGGAGAGCCGATATCCGCCATGCCGCTGCCTCCCACCAGCGATACTGGACGCATGGATGCGACGACCACCGCCTCCCGCGCTGAGGTGCTGCGGGACCGTTACCGCAGTCGGTTGCCCGAGTGCCTGCAGGAGCTGGCCGGCCCTGTTGAGGGCACCGTCGACCTGCCGCTCCACATCGTCTGGTCCGGGCGGACGAGTTACAGTCTGGACCGCCCGAAGTCCCGCATGACGCTCTACCGGACGGTCCTCGCCGAGGGCCTGCGCGAGGACCTGGCGGCTTTCCTTCACCACCGGCTGCTGGCCGAGCAGTGGCCCGTTCTGCGTCGCTTGGTCAGCCCCTACATCCGCGAGGTCTGGGAGGACGCCTTCCCCGAACTGCCCCGCACCGCTCCGGCCGACACGACCACCGCGTGAAGCTCACCCCGCTCCACGAGCGTCTCCTTGCCGACATCCTCGACCTCGGCTCCCCCTATCCTCTGGTCCTCACCGGCGGATACGCCGTGCAGGCCCACGGCCTGGTCGAACGCATCAGCCGTGACCTCGACGTCGCCACCGAGAACCCCGCCCCGATGGACGAGATCGTCGCCTCCCTCACAGCCGGCCTCACCACGCATGTCCAGACCGACCCGCTCAGCGGCCGGTTCCTCGTCACCGACCCGGACACCGGCGAGGAGTGCGAGGTCGACGTCCTCAAGGAGGCATTCTGGGCCCCACCTGCCCAGACCCCCTACGGCCCGGTTCTATCCCTCGACGACGTGATCGGTACCAAGGTCCGCGCCCTCGCCGACCGCGGCACCGTCCGCGACCTCATCGACGTCCAGGCCGCCTCCCGCCACCGCTGACCTCGAAACCCTCGGCCGCCGCCGCGCCCACGACGAGTTCAGCCTCGAGGACCTCCACGACCGGCTCACCGGTGCGGACTGGTACGAGGACGAGGACTACGCCGCGTACGGGCTCACCTCCCGGCAGATCGAAAAGCTCAAGAGGTGGGCGCTGGAGTGGGCGGAGGACCTGGCGGCGCGGATCCATGACGAGAACGCCTGACGGGAGGCCGTACCCCTCTCCCGTTGGCATGATCACGCGCTGGTCGTGGTGTCGAGGAGCTCGGCCCGGACGGTCTTGCCGCCGGACGGGTAGGAGACGCAGTCCCAGTGGTCGGCGAGGGTGGCGACGAGCGACAGGCCGCGCCTGCCGGCGCGGAGCGCATCGGGCTCGGAAGGATCCGCGGGTAAAAGTCCCCGCGGGCGTCGGTGACTTCCGCGCGCAGGCGCCCGGCCGACGGCTCGAAGACGAGCGTGAGCCGGAAGTCGCGGCCCGGCACGCGGCCGTGAAGGACGGCGTTGGCGGCAAGCTCTGCGACGACGATTTCAGCACGCTCCGTAAGGTCCTGCGGAGCGCCACAGGAGCGCAGCTCGGTCACGGTGAGGAGCCGGGCGAGCCGGGCGCCGCGCCGCGTGGACGACAGCAGTTGCGTAAAGGTGTGGGCGGGGGCGTCGAGTTGGGGAACGGCGTGGTTCATGACGCCAGCGTGGCGGCCGGATGCGGGTGGGTACGAGCGTGACGCCCCGTACGCGGAGTCAGTGTACGGACACGCGAAGTGGACAGTACGCCGGGAGTGCCATCACGCTGAGTGGTGAGTGGGGGCGGTAAGGAGCTCGTCGCGGTGCGGTACGGAGAGAGGGGCGGCGGATGGACATCGTCGAAGGGGACGAGGCCGGAGCCGAGCACGCAACCAGAGGCGCCGGCGCACGGGCGGTTCCGGCGGGGGAGTGGGAGCGGGAGCCTCCCCCGTCCGACAGCTTGCGCACGTTCGGCGCGGTCGTCCAGGCACTGCGCGAGCACGCGGGGCTCAGCCGGGTCGACCTCAGTGCCCGGGTCCAGTACTCCAAACACACTGTGGAATCGGTGGAGTTGGGCCGCCGGATGCCGGACCAGGCGTTCGTGGAGCGCGCGGAGGAGGCACTCGGCAACACCGGTGCGCTGCGGAAGGCCGCCCGTCATCTGACCCGGGGCGAGGCGGGTCTCGCGACGTGGTTCCGCCGGTGGGCGCGGCTGGAGCGGGAGGCGGTGAGCCTGTGCACGTACGAGTGCCGGTTGGTGCCGGGATTGTTGCAGTCGGAGGCGTATGCGCGGGCGGTGTTCGACAACAGCATCCCGCTGCTGACCGATGAACAGACGGAGGCTCAGCTCGCCGCACGGATGGAGCGGCAGACGATGATGAAGGAGCGGCCGACCGTGCCGTTCGGCTTCATTGTCAGTCCTTAGCGGATCGGAAGTTCGCTGGTGATTCATGTTCGTGACAACGAGGACGGTGACGGCTTGATCTTGCACACCGCGCGTCTCTTCATCGACGGCCCGATGAGAAGGGTCCTGGAGCTCGCCGCCGCGGTGCGGGATTCCGGGGGATCGCTGTCCCTCGACATTGAGCTGCGGCGTTTCATCCGGACCACGCGCGCGACCGTCGCCACGGACTGGGTGTGCCCGCTCGCCACCGTGACTGCGCTGCTCGACCATGTCGCCGGTCTCTGCGCCGACGGTACAGAAGCCCCGCCCCGGGAATTCCGGCAGTTCCTGGAGCGAGCCGGCGCCGGAGCGGACGCCGCCGCGTACCTGCACTCCCTGGCGGAGAAGCTCCGCGCCCTGGAACAGGACCCGCAGGACGACTACGACGAGCTCCCTTTGTCCCGCTGGGAGATCGACGTCAGATTCCCCCAGCTTTCCGGATTCGGGGTCAACTGGGTGTACGAGGGGGAATTCGCGACCCTTGAGGAGTCCCTGGAGGCCGCGATCGATTCCGAGCACCCCTACTGCGGTGAGTTCCTGGCTCCGCTCGCCGCGGAGGCCCAGTCCGCGCTGGTGCTCTTCCCGGGGGAGCGGGCCATGCAGGACGGCTTGTCCCCCGTCGTCGGCTGGGCGACCCCCCAGGCGCTGCGTGACCTGCTCCAGGCCGTCGACGACCACATGCAGCAGGAACACGTCGCACTGCCCTGACCCGACATCCACCAGAGGTCCCGTCTGCCATGCCGTCCGTGAACCGGTCCGCCACCTGTCCCGACCGTGAAACCGCCCTGTGGGCCACGCAGCAGGTCGTCACCGCCAACGAGCGGCTCATCCACCGCTGGCTCGCCCAGGGCACTCGCCCGCGCCTGACCATCGAGGCGTCCTGGCCGTCGCGGCCGGAACCGGTCGGCCGGGTGCTGTTGCAGGCGATGATGCCGGCGGGGCGGGAGCCCGTCGATGTGCGTGCCGCGCGGGTCGTGCTCAGGCGGGACCCGTCCGCCCCGCACGGTTTCGTCGTCCACGCCACGTTCCCCGTCTACCTGTAGCCAGTCCACCCCCGATCATCGGTAAAGGCCGATCCCCGTGCCCTTGAGCCCTCTCGAACACGACCGCCGCTACGGCGAACTGGACCAGGTGGTCCGTGCCTACGTCGGGCAGCCGGCGGACGACACCCCGGACGCGCCCGGCGAAGCCTTGACGGCCTACCTCCGGTATACCTGGCACACCCGGCCCTGGGCACTGGCTGTCGCCGAACGACAGGTGCGGGAGTACGCCGAGAACCCGCCCGGACGGCTCCGGCTGCGACTGGGCGAGTTCTACGCCATTCCCGACGTGGGCCTGCCCGAAGGCGAGGTCCAGGAGTGGCTGTTCACCCTCGCCGACCACCTCAAGCGCAGCATCGAGCAGGGCGAGGTGCCGCCGCCCGCCACGCTCGCCACCCACTGGGAGTGGCATGCTGGCCCGTTGCTCGCGCGCGAGAGGCGAGTGACCGTGATGGATGCGGCCCTGGGGTTCCTGGCGGCGGCGCCCGTTGCCGCGCGCCGCCGCCGACGGAGGGTGAGAGCGAGTGCTCAGCGGGGGTGAGTGTTCACTCCGCACCGACTGCGGCGAGGAGCTCGACCCGTGACGGTCCCGGATCGGAGTAGTGGGGCGCCGTGCGGCCGAGTTCGGCGACCATTCCCTCCAGGCGGGGGTCGGTGAACGTCTCCTCGGCGGTCGCCAGCAGCGAGCCGATGTCCGCGAAGGCCCGCAACAGCTCGGGATCCCGCAGCTTGGCGGTGTCCAGCGCCCGCCTGAAGTGCCAGTCGCGGTCGTCGGTCTCGTACGGGACCGGGACGTCGTGTGTGGCGGCGTCGATCTCGGCGAGCCGGTGCCGGTCCCAGTCGGCCAGGCCCTGCTGGATCGGGGCCAGGGAGGTCCGGGTGAACTCGTCGAACCGCAGGGCGAGTTTCTCCGGCTCGTCGGGGCCCGCCGTGCGCAGGAGGTCGCGCAGGGCGGTGGCGTGCAGGGCGCCCATGGACATGCCCAGGCCGAAGAGCGGATTGGTGGTCGCCCAGGCGTCGCCGACGCTCAGCACTCCGGTCGCCACCGGCCGACCGCCGATCACGAACCGCCGGTGCCTGCTCTCCATGCCGGACATGGCCATGATCCCGCTGATCGGCTCGCCCTCCTCGGCCAGATATGCGACGTCGGGGAACAGCGCCACCGCCCGGTGCCAGGCGCCGGCTTCGCGCAGCCCCCGCAGGGCGCGGTCGCGGCGGGACACCCCCACGGACAACGCCCACGTCCCCGCGTCGCCCTCGATGGCGACGGTCGTCACGCTGTCGTAGTGGGCCACCCGCCAGACCGGCCACTTCGGCAGCTTGCCGTCGGAGGAGCGGAAGTACCGGGTGTAGGCGAGGAATCCGTTCTCGGCGCGCTCCTCCACCGGTCCGGGGGCGCCGAGGTCCCGGAGCATCCCGCCCAGCGGCGAGTTGCGGCCGCCCGCGTCGACGACCAGGTCGGCGTGCACGGCCTCGCCGCCACGGGTGAGCACCCCGGCGACATGTGGCCGCCCGGGCACCCGCTCGTGGCCGGTCAGGAGTGCGGAGACGGCCGTGTCACGGCGGACGGAGAGCCCCGGGGTGCGGGCGGCCACGGCGGAGAGCGCGGCCTCGACGACAGGGCGCCGGGCGGCCATCATGGCGAACCGCTCATCGCCCGGACGCCGACCGCCGATGGCGTCCAGCCCCCACGCGCCACTGAGCAGATTGCACGGCACGCCGCCCAGCGCCGTCAACTCGGAGACCACCTCGGGCAGTTCGTCCACCAGCGTCCGGAACGCCGCCGGCAGCAGGATGTGCGGATGCCGGAACTGGCCGACTCCGGGCCGCTCCCACACGTCCCACGCCTCTTCCGCACCGCCCCGGGGAGCGCCCGGATCCCGGTCCAGCACCGTGACCCGGTGCCCCTCCCGGGCCAGCAGCATCGCGGCCGTCATGCCGACGGGTCCGGCTCCCACCACAACTACGTCCATCTCAGTGCCTCCTGGTATCGATCAGCGACAGGAGCCACCCTCGGTCTGCTCGCTGCTCACCCACCAGACAGGTCCGGTGCCCGCGGTTGCTCGTTTCTGCTCGGTTGCTGCTCACCCGGTCACTGCGGCGTCAGCGGGCATCCGTCCCGTAGATCTCCCGACGCCACAACGCGTCGCAGACCCGCGCGATGCCCACGCTCAGGTGTCTGCGGTACGTGCTGAAGGGCAGCCCCAGCCGCGCGGCGACCGCCTCCTGGGTGGGCGCGCCGTGCAGATAGGTCGCCGCCACCGCCCGGTGGTACTTCTCGCCGCCCCGCTCCGCGCGCAGCGCGTCGACGGACTCGGCCAGGAGGTCCGCCAGTTCGGCCCCCGGCCCGGCGGTCAGCCTGCTGCGGGCGAGCGGGTTCAGCGCGAGATCCTCCGCCCGTGAGAGTCCGCGCAGTGCGTCCCGTACGGCGGTGTCGAACTCCGGCCGGGACAGTACGGCGTACTCGGCGCTCCGCCCGGAGACCACGGCCGGTGTCTGGGGGACGCCGGGCACGCCCGACAGCATCAGTCGGGTCCTCTGCTCCGCCCACGCCCGCACCGACTGTGTCCGCCAGTCGACCGTGTACAGGTCGTACGTGAGGTGCCCGACCCGCGGTCGGTTCCCGATCGTCGTCAGACCGAGGCTCGTCAGATAGGGCCGCCAGAAGTCCCCGGAGCGTATGGCGACGTACATCCAGGCCACCCGCCCCTCGGCGCGGGCGACCTCGGCCACACCCCGCCACTGGTGGAGGTCCTCGACCGGTGAGATCTTCGGGTAGCGCGGCGAGGTCAGGGAGAAGCGGGCCATCGCCAGATGCTCCCCGTCACGCAGTGCGGCCGTGCTCCGGGTGTGCGACCAGGCCGCCGCGACCACGGGGTCGACGTCCTCGCCGTGCGGCTCGGTCAGCTGCAGCCAGGCCGAGAAGCCCACGATCTCGTCGTCCCGCGTGGTGCGGCAGACCCGGAACGCCTCCGGCTGCCGGTCCAGCCAGAAACGGGCGGCGGCCGCCGAATCGGGCCCTTCGACCTCGGTCACCAGGTCTAGAACCGTGGCGTGGTCCGCCGGTTCGCAGGCGGTCGACACCACCTCGCCGCCGCGCCAGCTGTTGTAGTCGGCCATGTGCCGGCCGGTCCGGTACAGGAACATGAACGCGCCGACGGCCGGGAGCATCCCGCTCTCGGGAGCCGACCGGATCTGTTCGAGCAGGTGGCGGCTGAGCCGACCGTGCAGCTCGGCGAAACCCTCGGGGTCGCGCCAGCGCAGGTCCGCCTCCAGCACCTCACGCACCACGTCGTGCGGGAACAGGCCGTGCCGGGCGGACTCGACGAAGGGCAGGCCGCGCAGCCAGGCGAACATCGGCGCCGCTTCGTCCCCGAGTACGGCACGCAACAGTGTCTCGGTGGTCACGTACGCGTGGGCGCACACTTCCAGGGCCCGGCGGTGCACCGGGGAGGGGACCTCGCCGATCAGCCGGGGCAGCAGGGTGGCGATGGCGTCCCGGCTGGGCTCCCAGCCCGCCGACCCCGCCGAGTCCCCCACCGCCACCGCCGCCGCGAGCGCCAGGGCGAGCGGGTGGCCACCGGTGAAGGCCAGCAGGGCGGACCGCGTCCCCTGCGGCACGCCACGGGCGCGCAGGAAGGCCGTGGCCTCCTCCGGGGCGAGGTTGCGCAGGGCGACCGTGCGCAGCAGATCGGCCCAGCCCGGATCGGAGATCCACCCCGCGTCCGGTGGCTGCCGCCCCGCGACGACCACCAGCGCGTCGGCCGGCAGCCGGACCAGGAACCGGTCCCGCAGCCAGCCTTCGAGCCCCTGGCAGCGCTCGAAGGTGTCGACGAGCAGGACGGCCCGCTCGTCGGTGAGCACCGCCCCGGCCTCCTTCTCGAACGCCTCGGGCGTGGGCTCCATGAGCCGGCCGTCGACCTCGACCACCTCACGTCCCGCCGCCCGCGCCTCGGCGGCGAAACGGCGCAGCAGCATGGACTTCCCGATGCCGCCGGGCCCGTGCACGTACAGCACCGCGGGCGCCTTCGCTTCGCCGGACAGCGCGGAGCGGAAGAGGCCCAGCTCGGCCATCCTCCCCGTGAAGACGCGGTCCCGCGCCTGCTGTACCTGATCCCCCACCCTGTTCGCCCCACCGCTCATGGAGCCCCCCTCTCCGGCCGTGACCCACACGGCCAACGGCAGACTCACACCACAAGGGCCCGCCAGCAAACTGACGGGTCCTCAGGGATGCGGTGAGGCTGGGGCTTTACGATGGCCGGTGGTCGAACCGGCCGCATGGAGAGCGTGGTTCGGTCACGACCCCTCGGCGGCAGACTTCAACGCCTTCAGCCATGCCCTCAGAGCGCCTTCCAGGGCCGTGCGCATCCCCTCCGGGTCGGCTTCCACCGGTGCCCCCGCCCAGGATTCGAGGGTCGTGACGACCGTGGCGTCCCCGTCCGGCTCGAAGATCCAGACGTGGACGCCCTCGATGCCGTGGGCCGGGCCGCCCCACACGGTGCGGCGCAGGGGGCGTACCTCCATGACGCGTGAGCTGATGCTCATGCCCGCCGTCTCCCAGTCGAAGACACTGCCCTCGGCGAAGTCCCCGGACAGGTGGGCCTTGTCGATGCCCACGTTCCAGCTCGGCCAGGCGTTGACGTCGGTGTGCAGGGCCCAGAGCGTTTCGGGGGTGGAATCGATGGTGGTGGTCAGCTCGACGATGACGGGGGCTGAACGGTCGATGTCCTTCATGGCTTCCTTCTCTGCGAATTGGTCGTACAGGGTGCTCAGTCCCGATCGGCGATCCAGGAACCGTGGATTCCGGCGGCGGCCCTGCGCGGCAGGTGCACGGTGGCGACGGGCGCGGCCGTGATGTCGGTGGCGTCCAGGACGAGGAGCTGGGAGGCGTCCGCGTGCAGGTCACTGACGACGGTCAGCAGATAGCCGTCGTCCTCCGAGGTGCCGTGCTCGGCGGGTACGAAGAGCGCCTCGCTGGGCAGTCGCCCGTCGCCGACGCTCCGGACGGAACGTGCCCCGGTGGTTCGGTCGTACTTGACGACGCCGAAGTTCCCGACGCCCCGGTCGTCCGGGAAGGAGATCGCGTACTGGTAGCGGTGCCTGCGGCCGGTGAGCTCCTCGTTGATGGTGGGGAACTCCACGACCAGGTCGTCGACGGTCTGCTCGCGTACGGTGCCGGCCACCAGGTCGATCACCCACTGCCGGTTGAAGGAACGGGAGTTGGGGGTGGCCCCGCGCTCCGGTGAACCCACCCACCAGTTCCAGGACCGGCGGAAGCCCTCCCGGTCCACGGTGGGGCCCTCCAGCACGATGCGCCCCCGGTCGTCCTCGTAGGCGTTGGCCGCGTGCAGCATCGATCCTGGCTCAATGCCGAACCACCGGACCTGCGCGGCCCCGCCCTCCCCGCGCGGCAGCACACCGATCCTGGCGGGCTGCTCGTCCTTCCAGGCGTAGGGGATGCCCGAGGTCTCCGTGGGGTCGAAGGTCACCGTTCCCTCGACGAAGACCACGTACCGCTCGGTGACGGCGAAGTCGTGCTTGAGTGACGCACTGGCGCCCGGCACGTCCTCGCTGCGCAGCAGTTCCCCCTTCTCCGAGGCGACGTGGTGGGTCAGATACGGCGGGAACGGCGAGGAGCTGAAGAAGTGCAGTTCGCCGGTGGCCGGGTCGTGCTTGGGGTGGGCGGTCATGACGTCGGTGAGCTTTCCGTCGAAGTCGTACGGCCCGACCGTCTCCAGCTCCGGTGTCAGCTCGAAGGGCAGGTTGGACTCGCACAGCGCCAGCAGCCGGCCGGCGTGCTCGATGACGTGGGTGCCCGCGGTGCTGGCCGTCAGGTCCGGGCCGTGCTCGGTCATGTAGGGCGCCCCGCCCAGCGCCGGCGTGCGGACCCAGCGGTTGCGATACCACTCGGCACGCCCGTCGCGCAGCCGGATGCCGTGCACCATGCCGCTGCCTTTGAACCAGTGGGTGGGGGTGACGCCCGGCTTGGGGTTGTGGCCGTTGCGGATCAGCCGTCCGGACAGTTCGGGGGGCAGGTGCCCCTCGACGCGCAGGTCATGGGCGGTGATCTCGTCGACGTGCGGGGTGTAGTGGCCGGTCAGATAGGGCTTCATGAGGGTTCCTTCTCTTTGATCGGTTCGCTGGTACGGGTGGTGGCGCGGGTGCCGATCCTTTGGTGGGCGCCTGCGCCGATCGCGGCCAGCACGGCGATGACGGCCGCGCCGACGAGGGCGCGGCGGTATCCGTGCGCCAGGGTTGCCGGGCCGGCCACGGCGGTACCGGCCGCCGGTGCCGCGAGGGAGGCGAGGACCGCGAGGCCCAGGGCCCCGCCGACCTGCCGCGTGGTGTTGACGAGCCCGCCCGCCACGCCCACGTGATCTGCGTCCACGCCGGTCACGCCGAGCGCGGTCAGCGGCACGAAGGCGAGACCGAGGCCGAGGCCGATCAGCACGGTCGGGCCGAGCAGGTCGGTCAGGAAAGTGCCGTCGAGCGGAAGACGGGCCAGCCAGAACAGTCCCGCGGCGAGGAGCGCGAAGCCGGGCACGAGCGTTCCCCGCAGCCGTCCAGCCAGCGCGGAGGCCGCCATGAGGGCGGCTGCCAACGGGAGTTGGGTGAGTCCGGACTTCCACGGGTCGTAACCGAGGACCTTCTGCTGGTAGAGCGGCAGGAAGAAGAAGGTGCCGAGCCACACCATGCCGAGCGGCAGCATGAGCAGATTGCCCGCCACGACCGGCCGGTTGCGCAGCAGCGCGGGAGGGATCAGCGGGTTCTCCGCGCGGCGTTCGACCGAGACGAGGTTCAGCAGCAGGAACACCCCGGCCACCGGCAGCAACATGCCGAGCGTGGTGGACCCGTCGTCCCGTGCGCCGAGGCCGTACACGAGCAGGACCAGGCCGGCGGTCATGACGAGAGCACCCGGCAGATCGAGCCGACCGGTGCGGCCACGCGCGTCGCGGGGGACGAGGCGCGGCACGGACAGCAGCAACGGTACGGTGCCGATCGCGCTCACCGCGAAGACCGACCACCAGCCCACGACGTCGGTCAGCACCCCGCCGAGGAGGACCCCTGCCGCGCCGCCCGCCGCCGTGGCCGCTCCCCACAGGCCGAGCGCCCTGCCGCGGACCGGGCCCGGCGAGGACTGCGCCAGCAGGAGGGCCAGGGCGGCTGGTGACAGCACGGCGGCGCCGACACCCTGCACCGCCCGCGCGGCGATGAGCGGTCCTGCCCCCGAGGGAATGCCCGCCGCGAGCGATCCGGCGGCGAACAGGGCGAGCCCGGTGAGGAAGACCCTGCGGCTGCCGAACAGGTCGGCCAGCCGTCCGCCCACCGGCAGCAGGGCGCCGAAGGCGAGCACGTAGGCGCCCACGACCCAGGTCAACACGGCCTGCCCGGCGCCGAGATCACTCCCGATGGCGGGCAGCGCCACGTTCACGACGGACGTGTTGAGGACGACGAGGAACTGCGCGGTGGTGAGCAGGGCGAGTACGGCACCGGAGCGCTGTGCGGGTGGATGCGGGGAGGGTGTGAGAGCAGGCATGACGGCCTTTCAGACGGCTGGCCGGGCAGACGGACGCCCCACGGTGGGGCTCCCGGGCTGTCGATCGCGTCGGCGCTGCCCATGCTGTCCCGGCTCGCCGGGCGGCCCCCAGATCAGTCGGATGCTCACTGGTGCTCAGTGGTGCTCGCCGACGACACGTGGCTGGCCCACGCATCGACGTAGGGTGTGCCTTGTCGTGTCGATGCGCCGCACGCGGGGGTTCAGGGGGGATGGCGATGGAGCGGGTGCCCGGCAGTCTGGCGGAGCGGCTGAACTCCGCGCGGGACAGGGCGTTCGTCGGACGGTCCGCGGAGTTGGGGCGCTTCGGAGCCGCTCTGCGACAGGAGCCGGGCGCGGGGGCCGTCCTCTACGTGCACGGTCCCGGCGGGGTCGGCAAGTCGGCGCTGCTGAGGCGGTTCGCTGACGAGGCCCGCGACGCGGGACGCATCGTCGTCGAGGTCGACGGCCGGCTCATCGACCCCTCGCCGCTCGGTTTCGAGGCGGAGGCGGCCAAGGCGGCGGGCGCGGGCCCCGGGGACGAACTCGTCCTCCTGGTCGACGCGTTCGAGCGCTGCCAGGGGCTGGAGGGCTGGCTGCGCGACAGGTTCCTGCCGCACCTGCCCGAGCGTGCCGTCGTCGTGATCGCGGGTCGGCTGCCGCCGAGTACGGCGTGGACGGTCGACCTCGCCTGGAGCGAGGCCCTGGAGATCCTGCCGCTCGCGCCGCTGGACCCGGCCGCCTCCGCCGCCCTGCTGGAGCGCAGGGGGGTGGCACCCGCCCTCCACCAGCCCGTGCTGTCCTTCACCGGCGGCCACCCCCTGGCGCTGACTCTCGCGGCCTCGGTCGCCGTCAGCGACGCCGGCCCGCAGGCGACCTGGGAACCGACCCCCGACGTCATCGCCGCCCTGCTGGCGGCCCTGATCGGTGAACTGCCCTCTCCCACACACCGGATGGCCCTGGAGACGGCCGCCCACACCATGACGACGACCGAGGGGCTGCTGAAGGCGGTGATCGGCGAGCAGGACGCCGCAGAGATGTTCACCTGGCTGCGCGGCCTGCCGTTCGCCCAGTACGGCCGCCACGGCCTCTTCCTCCACGACCTCGTTCGCGAGATTCTCGACCGGGACCTGCGCTGGCGCGACCCGCAGGGCTACGAGCAGATGCACCGCCGGGCCGGCCACCATCTGCTGGCCCAGGTCCGCACCTCGTCCGGCGCCGACGTGATGAGCGCTCTGCGCGCACTCACCTACCTCAAGCGGTATGGCCCGATGGCGCCCTACTTCCAGGACCTGGACCAAGAAGGAGACGTCTACGAGGACAGCCTGCGCCCCGAGGACCACGAAACGCTGGTGAGGATGGCGCGGGAGGTCGAGGGCGAACGGTCCGCGCGGTTCGTACGGCACTGGCTGGCGCACCAGCCCTCGGCGTTCATGGTGTACCGGCGCACCGACACGGGCGAGACCGTCGCGTTCATGACCTGGCTGCGGATGACCGCGCGGAGCGAGGAGGCCGAGGCCGACCCCGTCGTGGCGGCGGCCTGGGACCACGTCGAGCGGAGCGCGCCGCTGCGCCCGGGCGAACACTTCCTCCTGGCCCGCTTCATGGTGGATCCGGTGACGTACGGCGGGATATCCCACGTCGGTCACCTCATGCAACTGCGCATCTGCGTCGACTGGATCAGATCCCAGGGACTGGGCTGGTCCTTCATCCTCAGCTCCGACGCCGCGCTGTGGACGCCCCTGATGTCCCACCTCGGGCACCGGCAGGTGTTCGAGACACCGTGGGACCAAGGGCGCGTGTTCACGGCGTTCGCCTGTGACTGGCGCGTCACCCCGCTGGAGATCTGGTTCGACCGTACGCAGCCGGGGGCCCTCTCCGACCCGTCCGTGCTCCCGGCTGCCGACCGGCCGGACGAGGCGGCCCTCACCCGGGCCGACTTCGACCGGGCGGTCCGGGACGCCCTGCGCGCCCTGCACCACCCCGACGACCTGCGGTCCAACCCGCTGCTGTCCAGCCGTACGGTCGCCGTCGAGGCCGAGTACGGCAACAGCGATCCCGTGGACGCGCTCAGGCGCCTGCTCACCGAGACGGTCGAGGCGCTGCTCGACGAACCCCGAGCGGTGAAGGCGCACCGGGCGGTGGCGACGACCTTCCTGGAACGACCGCGCACCCAGGAGGCGTCCGCGCAGCGGCTCGGCATCCCCTACAGCACCTACCGGCGGCATCTCGCGCAGGGGATGGAGCGCGTGTGCGAGCTCCTGTGGAGGAGGGAGCGGAGCGGAGCGCCCGCCGAGTGACCACACCCATGCGCGATGAGCAGGACTGAGCAGCAAAGCGGGCTTCCGGGTGAGCGGTCATCCGCGACAGCATGAGCGGCACCCCGCCGGATTCTCTCAACCGCCCCATAAAAAACGGATGTTGAGTCAGAATCCGCTCATCCCCGTGCACGCCGGTGTGGCGCGGGGAACCCAGGATTCAGGAAGGCTGTGCATGAGCACCAAGACCGGACCCCAGCGCTACCCCGGCTCCAGCCGAGCGAACTGGTACCAGGACGACCACCCCGGGGACGCGATGGAGGTCAACGTCGTCGTCCTGCACACCACGGAGGGCCGCACCCTGCCGGGCTACGGCGGCGGCTCCTCGGCACCGAACCTGACCGCGGTCCCCGATCTCGCGGCCAAGAAGCTGAGGTGGTACCAGCACTTCGACATCGAGACCTCCTCCCGGGCCCTGGTCAACAAGGGCGGCGGCGTCGAGACGAACACCCTGAACGTGTGCCAGGTCGAGCTGGTCGGCACCTGCGACCCCAAGACCCACGCCAAGTGGAAGGCCGCCGACCAGGCACACGTCTACTGGCCGGATGCCCCCGACTGGGCTCTCCGGGGCGTCGCCAGGTTCCTGGCCTGGATGCACGAGGAGCACGGCGTTCCGCTGTCCGGCCCCAGGCAGTGGCCGGCGTATCCGACGTCGTACGCCAACGGCGGCGGCCAGCGGATGACGGGAGCCGGGTGGGAGAAGTTCAAAGGGGTGTGCGGGCACATGCACGTCCCCGAGAACGTCCACGGCGACCCCGGCGCGATCGACTTCGCCCGCATCCTCAAGTACGCCAAGGCCGAGCTGGACCTGGACGACGACACCTCCCCGGAGAAGCCCGAGCCGCCCGCCAAGCCGACGGTGCCCGCGTTCCCCGGCCGGAAGTACTTCCGCGACGGGGCCTCGAACCAGTACGTTCTCCAGCTCGGCAAGCAGCTGGTGAAGCGCGGCTTCGGCGACCACTACAAGGTGGGGCCCAGCCGGACGTGGAGCGAGGCCGACCGCCTCAACGTCCGCGACTTCCAGAAGTCCCGCAAGGAACTCCGCGGCGACGCCGACGGCCACCCGGGTCCGCTGACGTGGCGTCTGCTGTTCTCATGACCTGCTCCTGACCGGAGGGCCCGGCCGAGCGCCTGGTCGCGGCGCGAAGCACCTCAGGTGTTCCATGCAGCATTTTGACCATGCGAAAGTCCCAGAGAAGTCCCAGGAGCGCCGCCGCACCCCCGATGATCCGCATTTATGCAGGTCAGAACGGGTGCGACGGCGTTCTTGCGAAGGACGCTCAGATGTCCCGGAAAATCTCGATCTGCGCCCCGATCGAGTTCAGCCGCTCGGCCAGATCCTCGTAACCCCGGTTGATGACATACACGTTGCGCAGCACGGACGTGCCCTCCGCCGCCATCATCGCCAGCAGGACGACGACCGCGGGGCGCAGGGCCGGCGGGCACATCATCTCGGCGGCGCGCCAGCGGGTCGGGCCCTCGACCAGGACGCGGTGCGGGTCCAGCAACTGGAGGCGGCCGCCGAGGCGGTTGAGGTCGGTCAGGTAGATCGCGCGGTTGTCGTAGACCCAGTCGTGGATGAGGGTCTTGCCCTGTGCGGAGGCCGCGATCGCCGCGAAGAACGGCACGTTGTCGATGTTCAGGCCGGGGAACGGCATCGGGTGGATCTTGTCGATCGGCGCCTCCAGCTTGGAGGGTTTGACGGTGAGGTCCACCAGCCGCGTACGGCCGTTGTCGGCGACGTACTCGGGCGTGCGGTCGTGGTCGAGTCCCATCTCCTCCAGGACCGCGAGCTCGATCTCGAGGAACTCGATCGGTACCCGACGCACCGTCAGCTCCGACTCCGTGACGACGGCGGCGGCGACCAGGCTCATCGCCTCGACCGGGTCCTCGGAGGGGGAGTAGTCGACGTCGACGTCGATGTTCGGCATGCCGTGCACGGTGAGCGTGGTGGTGCCGATGCCCTCGACCTTGACGCCGAGCGCCTCCAGGAAGAAACACAGGTCCTGGACCATGTAGTTGGAGGAGGCGTTGCGGATCGTGGTCACGCCGTCGTGGCGGGCGGCGGCCAGCAGCGCGTTCTCGGTGACCGTGTCCCCGCGCTCCGTCAGCACGATCGGGCGGTCGGGGCGGACGGAGCGGTCGACCAGCGCGTGGTACTGGCCCTCCGTCGCCGCGATGTCCAGGCCGAACCGGCGCAGCGCGATCATGTGCGGCTCGACGGTCCGGGTGCCGAGGTCGCAGCCGCCGGCGTAGGGCAGCTTGAAGCGGTCCATGCGGTGCAGCAACGGGCCGAGGAACATGATGATGGAGCGGGTGCGGCGGGCCGCCTCCGCGTCGATGGAGTCGAGGTCGAGGTCGGCCGGCGGCACGATCTCCAGGTCGATGCCGTCGTTGATCCAGCGGGTGCGCACGCCGATGGAGCCCAGCACCTCCAGCAGGCGGTACACCTCCTCGATGCGGGCGACCCGACGCAGTACCGTGCGGCCCTTGTTGAGCAGTGAGGCGCACAGCAGTGCCACGCACGCGTTCTTGCTCGTCTTCACATCGATGGCCCCGGACAGCCGGCGACCGCCGACCACCCTGAGATGCATCGGACCCGAGTAGCCCAGGGAGACGATTTCGCTGTCCAGGGCTTCACCGATACGGGCGATCATCTCAAGGCTGATGTTCTGGTTGCCGCGCTCGATGCGATTGACGGCGCTCTGGCTGGTTCCGAGCGCCTCGGCAAGCTGCGACTGTGTCCAGCCCCGGTGTTGCCGGGCGTCACGGATGAGCTTGCCGATGCGTACGAGGTAGTCGTCTGCCATGGGGCTGAGGTTATCTCAGATATGAGATGGCGCCCGTTGGGGGGTCCATTCGGGTGACGGCACGTCAACGCCGTCCCGTGGAACGGGTTCGACGCCATCCGAAAGGTCCGGGCAAATCAACCGATGTCGTACGACGTCCCGTGCTGCTGTGCGTGCGACGCGGCCCATGCCTGCCGCCCGTCGTGAGGGACCAGGAGCGCCGGTTGATGTTCAGGCGCACGCCGGGAAGGATGCGGAAACTCTTGCGGAACGTGAGTGGCATACGTGTCTCCCTTCGGGTCGGCCGGGCGGACCCGGCCCCACTCGGTTACCCTGACTTCGCGTACTGAAAGGCGAATTCGACCGGTTCCTCGAAGGTGACGGCCGGCACCGGCTCTTCCGCAACAGCCGGTACGGCCGGGGTGATGACGTAACGGTGCCTGGTGACCTCACCGTCCTCCGTCCGCAACTCCAGAACCCCCGGGTCGGGGCACCGCCACGTCAGTCGCGTGACGGACTCTCCGGCGGGGGTGGTCAGACAGCTCCAGCCCCGCCCATCGGCCCGGAGTTCGAATGCGGATGTCTCCATCGCCCCCCAGTCGAAGGGGCTGCTGTGCCAGTGGCCGATCAGTGATTCGTCCAGGCCGGTGCGGGGGTCGGTGGCGTCGCGCTCGGCGATCCAGAGCAGGAAGGCGGTGTCGGCGCCTCCCACGTCGACGGTGCGGGTGCCGTGCATGAGGACGCCCACGCCGTGCTCCTCGTCGCAGGGGCAGCAGAACTCGATGCCGACGTACGGAATCCCGTCCCTGGTCATCTGGTGGACGTAGACGGCGACGACGTGGAGGTGTGCCTCGAGGTCTCCCGCCATGGTGGCGTCGGTCAGCTGCTCGGTAGCCGGGGCGCGGAGTGTGTGGTGGTGGGTGAGCAGTGCGGGCCGGAGTGCGGCGAAGAGGTCGGGGAGGTGGTCGACCGCCCGGGCCACCGACGCGATCTCGGCGTCGTCGAGGGGGTGGTCCTCCCGCCCCTCGGGCGCGTAGTGCACGGGGACGGGATTTCCCGTGGCGGCGGTCCAGGTTTCCGCCGGCAAGGGCACGCGTGTGGTCCAGGCGGCGTCGTCCCGGAAGAAAACGGTTCGATCCATCGTCGCCAGAGAACATCACAACGAGGCCGGGCATGACCATCCCGGCCCCATGTACTAGAGTTATCTCGACATCGAGATATCTGCCGAGGCGCACCTCGGCCGCACGCCGTCATCGGTCTGGCGGTAAGGGTTGCCTAACTTAGCCTTACCTTAGCGGATTGGCCAAGACGGCGTGGCGGCAGGATGCGGTGGTACGCGCACATGAATGAAGGAGACTGTCGTGTCGGCGAACAGCTTCGACGCCCGCAGCACGCTGCAGGTGGGCGACGAGTCGTACGAGATCTTCCGCCTGGACAAGGTGGAGGGCTCGGCCCGGCTCCCCTACAGCCTTAAGGTCCTGCTGGAGAACCTGCTCCGCACCGAGGACGGCGCGAACATCACCGCCGACCACATTCGCGCCCTCGGCGGCTGGGACTCGCAGGCCCAGCCCTCGCAGGAGATCCAGTTCACGCCGGCCCGCGTCATCATGCAGGACTTCACCGGCGTTCCCTGTGTCGTCGACCTCGCCACCATGCGTGAGGCCGTCAAGGAGCTCGGCGGCGACCCGGCGAAGATCAACCCGCTGGCCCCGGCCGAGCTGGTCATCGACCACTCCGTCATCGCCGACAAGTTCGGTACCAACGACGCCTTCCGGCAGAACGTCGAGCTGGAGTACGGCCGCAACAAGGAGCGCTACCAGTTCCTGCGCTGGGGCCAGACCGCGTTCGACGAGTTCAAGGTCGTCCCGCCCGGCACCGGCATCGTCCACCAGGTCAACATCGAGCACCTGGCCCGTGTCGTCATGGTCCGCGACGGCAAGGCCTACCCCGACACCCTGGTCGGCACCGACTCGCACACCACGATGGTCAACGGCCTCGGCGTCCTCGGCTGGGGCGTCGGCGGTATCGAGGCCGAGGCCGCGATGCTCGGCCAGCCGGTCTCGATGCTCATCCCGCGCGTCGTCGGCTTCAAGCTGACCGGCGAGCTGAAGCCCGGCACCACCGCCACCGACCTGGTGCTGACCATCACCGAGATGCTCCGCAAGCACGGCGTGGTCGGCAAGTTCGTCGAGTTCTACGGCGAGGGTGTGGCCGCCACGAGCCTCGCCAACCGCGCCACCATCGGCAACATGTCGCCGGAGTTCGGCTCCACCGCCGCGATCTTCCCGATCGACGACGAGACCCTGAACTACCTGCGCCTGACCGGCCGCTCCGAGCAGCAGGTCGCGCTCGTCGAGGCGTACGCCAAGACACAGGGCATCTGGCTGGACCCGGCCGCCGAGCCGGACTTCTCCGAGAAGCTGGAGCTCGACCTCTCCACGGTCGTCCCGTCCATCGCCGGCCCGAAGCGCCCGCAGGACCGCATCGTCCTCGCCAACGCCGCCGAGCAGTTCAAGATCGACGTCCGCAACTACGTCAGCGACGAGTACGAGGCGAGCAAGGAGTCCTTCCCGAGCTCCGACGCCCCCTCGTCCATCCCGAACGGCGCGCCGTCCAACCTGGTCACCGTGACCGCCCCCGACGGCTCGACCTACACGCTGGACCACGGTGCTGTGACGGTCGCCGCCATCACGTCCTGCACCAACACCTCCAACCCGTACGTCATGGTCGCCGCCGCCCTGGTGGCCAAGAAGGCGGTCGAGAAGGGCCTGACCCGCAAGCCCTGGGTCAAGACCACCCTCGCCCCGGGTTCGAAGGTCGTCACCGACTACTTCGACAAGGCGGGCCTGACCCCGTACCTCGACAAGGTCGGCTTCAACCTCGTCGGCTACGGCTGCACCACCTGCATCGGCAACTCCGGCCCGCTGCCGGAGGAGGTCTCCAAGGCCGTCAACGACCACGACCTCGCCGTCACCTCGGTCCTCTCCGGCAACCGCAACTTCGAGGGCCGCATCAACCCCGACGTCAAGATGAACTACCTGGCGTCCCCGCCGCTGGTCGTCGCCTACGCGATCGCCGGCTCCATGAAGGTGGACATCACCAAGGACGCCCTGGGCACGGACCAGGACGGCAAGCCGGTCTACCTGTCCGACATCTGGCCGTCCGAGGCCGAGGTCAACGACGTCGTGGCGAACGCCATCGGCCTGGACATGTTCAGCAAGTCCTACTCCGATGTCTTCGCGGGCGACGCCCAGTGGCAGGCGCTGCCGATCCCGACCGGCAACACCTTCGAGTGGGACCCGCAGTCGACGTACGTCCGCAAGCCCCCGTACTTCGAGGGCATGACGATGGAGACCACGCCGGTCTCCGACATCTCGGGCGCACGCGTCCTCGCCAAGCTGGGCGACTCGGTCACCACCGACCACATCTCCCCGGCCGGTGCCATCAAGGCCGACACCCCGGCCGGCAAGTACCTCACCGAGCACGGCGTCCAGCGTCGTGACTTCAACAGCTACGGCTCCCGCCGCGGCAACCACGAGGTCATGATCCGCGGTACGTTCGCCAACATCCGCCTGCGCAACCAGATCGCGCCGGGCACGGAGGGCGGCTACACCCGCGACTTCACGCAGGACGGCGGCCCGGTCTCCTTCATCTACGACGCCTCGCAGAACTACCAGGCCGCCGGCATCCCGCTGGTCGTCCTGGCCGGCAAGGAGTACGGCTCCGGTTCGTCCCGTGACTGGGCGGCCAAGGGCACCGCACTCCTGGGCGTCAAGGCCGTCATCGCCGAGTCGTACGAGCGCATCCACCGCTCCAACCTCATCGGCATGGGCGTCCTGCCGCTGCAGTTCCCGGAGGGCCGGTCCGCCGAGTCCCTCGGTCTGACCGGCGAGGAGACCTTCTCCATCTCCGGCGTCACCGAGCTCAACGAGGGCACCACGCCGCGCACCGTCAAGGTCACCACCGACACGGGCGTCGAGTTCGACGCGGTCGTCCGCATCGACACCCCCGGTGAGGCCGACTACTACCGCAACGGCGGCATCATGCAGTACGTGCTGCGCAGCCTGATCCGTAAGTAAGCCGCAACCGGGCTCACCGGTACGGGTCGTTCGGGCCGCAACCCTCACAAGGGTTGTGGCCCGACGCGTTTCCTGTTGCCCGCCCCACTGGCAACAGGAAACCCCCGGCGCTCGCCGTACATCCCACCACCCGGTTGGCACAATGCCGTTTGGGCTTGAGCGGTCGGTCAGTCCGTGCCACGCTCCGAGTTCGTCTTCCTATCATCCGGGGCGGTGAGGCACACCACGAGCAGCATGATCAGCAGACCGCTGTGCGGACCCATCGGATCGCACAACTGGCCGATTATTCTGATCGGTTGCAGTTCTTCGAACAGGATGGGCAGCGCTAGCTTCGACACCGACTGGAATACCCTATTCCGCACGGTTCGCGTCCTCTCCGTTCCGGTTCTCCCTCGGGTTTTCGCCCAACGCCCGTTTATCTGTAAGGTGTTGGGACTTGCTCGGAACGGGTCCTACGATGCAGCTCTCCACCGCCCGCTCGACAGGCGTTTCCCGTTACCCATGTGCAAAGCCTCCGGGAAACCGGATGGATCCGAAGGGGGAATCGGCGATGATGTTCGGAGAAGAGCTTCGACGGCGGCGTATCGCGGCGAATATGTCCCTTGCCGACCTGGCCCGGACCGTGCACTATTCCAAGGGCTATCTCAGCAAGATCGAAACCTGCGCGAAAATACCCGCTCCGGGCCTGGCCCGGCGGTGTGACGCCGTTCTCGACGCGGGAGGAGCGCTGGCCGCTCTGGTCCCCGATCGCGCCCGCCCCGAAGCTCCGGCGGAAGAGAGTTTCGACGCAGAGGGCGAGGTATGGTCCATGGTTCTGCTGCCCGACGGTACGAGTTCGTTCCAGCCGATGGCCCGACGGGAAGCCGTCATGGCCGGCGCGGCATCGCTGCTGGGGCTGGGCGTCAGGCCCCGCAGCGCGGCCGCGGCGGCCCGTCTCGAGAGCACGCTCCCGCACTACCGTCAGCTCTTCGACCACACCCGGCGCATGGGCCAGTTGCTCAGCCCCGGCCTGCTGCTTCCCACCGTGATCACCCAGGCCCACTCACTGGCCGGGCTCGCCCAGCACAGCCGCGGCCGGCTCCGCGACGACACGCTGAAGCTCTCCTCCCGGTACGCCGAGTACGCGGGCTGGATGGCTCAGGAGTCGGGGAACGACCGGGCCGCCCTGTGGTGGACGGGCAGGGCCGCCGAGTTCGCGGCCAAGGGCGGCGACCCCCATCTGCGCGCCTACGCGCTGGTCCGCCGCGCGCTGATCACCCTGTACCGGGACGACGCCGTGCAGACCGTCGAACTGGCCCGCCGGGCCCAGTCCGACCCCGCCATTCCGGCCCGCATCCGGGGCCTGGCCGCCCAGCGCGAGGCACAGGGACATGCGCTCGCGGGCGACTACGACAACTGCCGACGCGCCCTCGACCGTGCCGCTGAACTCCTCGCCGCCCCCTCCGACGGCGGGCCGGTGATCGGCACGGGGACCGTGTCCGACCCGGCGGCGATGGTCACTGGCTGGTGCCTGCATGAACTGGGCCACTTCGATGAGGCCATCCTCATCCTCGACCGCGAGATCGCCATGATCCCCCGTGACGCCGTTCGCTCGCGCACCCGCTACGGCGCCCGGCTCGCGCTCGCCTACGCGGAGGCCGGCCACCTGGACAAGGCGTGCGCGCTGACCGAAAGCCTCCTCGCCGACGCCGACGCCGTCGAATCGGCCACCATCGCCTCCGATCTGCGGCGCATCTCGAGGACCCTGGCGCGCCGACGGCAGGATCCACGCGTACGGCAGTTGATTCCCAAACTCACGTCGTCTCTCCAGACCACGAACATTTGACGGATGGACAGGAACCGTGCCAAGCGTCTTCATCAATTACCGGACCAGTGACTCACTGGCCACCGCGACCCTGCTAGACCGGGAATTATCGGACCGTTTCGGCGCCGACGAGATATTCCGGGCCGGACGGTCCATCGGAGGCGGGAAGAGATTTCCCGACGAGATTCGCAAAGCGCTACGGAAGTGCGATGTCCTGCTCGCTCTCATCGGCCCCGGATGGCGCGACGCACGGACCGCGGACGGCAGAAGGGCACTCGACGACGAGAACGACTGGGTGCGCTTCGAGATCGTCGAAGCCCTCGCATTAGGCCTCTCGGTCATTCCCGTACTCCTGGACCGGACACCGCGGCTGGTCCCGGCCGACGTGCCCGAGCCCCTCGCTGCACTGCCCGAGTTGCAGAACCTGACGCTGGACCACCGGCACCCGGACGACGGGATCGACCACATCGCAGAGGCGATCGTCACCGCGGTGCCCGCACTGGGCACGAAACCGAACAGCAGTCGGCGCGGCCTCGGGAACGGGCCGACAGCCGGCGACGGCGCCTTCCGGGGAAACCTTTTCCTCGGCAGAACCCGTGTGGACGGGGATGTCGTCGGCGGTGACAAGAACGTCTGGGGAACGGGCGAGCGGCATGGCTGACCAGCACGCCGTCCACTCCCCGGACGAACCGCGGGACTCGGACGCGCCAGACGCCACAGACCCGCCCGGCGGCGATAGCCACGCCGCCCGTCACGAGAACCCGCCGTCGGACGACCTCGGCGCCCGGCTGGAGGACGAGGCACACGCTCGGGATCTCGGCGATTTCGTCACCTTGCTCGAACAGGCCCTGGAGCCCTTCCTGTCGTCCGGGCCCGTGTCGGTGAACGGGAACTTCTTTCTGGGCGAGACCCGGTTGCGGGACGCGGTGGGCGGCGACAAGTACAGCGCCGCCGAGGCCATGGCCTTCTCCGGCCGGGTCGACAGCGGCGAGGTGCCTGCCCATGTGCTTCGTGAGATCCGGGCCACGTTCGTGGAGCCCCGGTGCCAACGACAGCTGGAACAGCGGCTGGCGACGACGGCCGTGATCCTCCACCGGGTTCCCTCCGGACGGGGAGCCACCACCAGCGCTCTGCGGGGCCTGGACCGCCTGAGCAAGGGCGACGTCTGGAAGCTCAACCCGGAGGTGCGGATCGGCTCGCTGCGCGTCGAGCGCCTGGAGGAGGGCGGCGGCTACTTCGTCGAGTCGCTGCAGCCCGAACAGGCCACGGCGCTGCGCCCCTTCCACCTCGAACGGCTGTCGGCCGAGCTGAAGGAGCGGCAGTGCCACCTGATCGTCAGGCTCGCTCCGGCGGCTCCGCTCCTGGAGCGCGGGATGCTCGACGAGTGGCTGTTCGACGCCGACCCCGAACCACCGGATGCCCATGAGCTGGTGCGGCGCCATGTCGCCCGGCACCTGGACGTCGATCGGCACGACGCGAGGCTGGCGTTCCTGCGGCACGCCGAGGTGCGGGATCTGATCGACACGGCGGTCAACGACGGGTTGCCCGTCCGGCGCATCGCTGACCTGTCCACACTCCTCACCCTGGTCGGCCAGGGGCAGGCGGAGGTGTCCGACGTCCGAGACCGGATCTCCCCGGAGAGCGACGATCTGTTCCGCGACTGGTTCGACGGGGAGCGGGAAGGGGGTCGGCTGCCCTTCGTACTCTCCCTCGCGGTCCTCGACCGGCTGCAGGAGAGCGCCGTCGACCGGGCCGAGCGGCTGCTGGCCGACAGGATCCGCGCGCTGGAGCACCCGGACGGCGGTGAGCCCTCGAAGGCCTTCGGCGAGCCCCGCCGCAACCGGCTCGCGGCAGCCCGGGCGGAGTGCTACGACACCGTGGCCATGACCCAGTACGGGCCGAGTGCCGTACGAGCACTCCGCTACCTCGACAGCCGGACCGCCCAGCGTGTGCTCCGGCACGTCTGGCAGGAACACGGCGAGGCGCGACAGCTGGTCGTGGACTGGCTCGGAGACCTGGCCGACGATCCCGCACGGATCGTCCGGCTGCGGGCCGGGGGCGCCCTGGGCCTGCTCAGCCTCGACGACTTCGAGCACATCCGCCGCCGGTTCCTCATCGATCGGGCCGCCGCAAAGGACGTACGGCACCGCGAAGTGGTCCTCGCCGCGCTTCGCATTCCCGCACGTGACCCCGGGCTGGCTCCGCTGGTCAGCCGCATGATGGACGACTGGAGCGGCTCCGCACAGCCCGCCCGGCTCAAGTGGACGGCCGCCCGCGCGCTCGGCGCGAGCGTGGGGCGCACCATGGCGGGCCGGGCGCTGCGGCTGCTGAGACGACTTGCGGCCGAGAAGGACAGGAGGCTCGTACCGGCCATCGGCGACAGCGTCACCGAGCTGTTCATGGACCACGAGAAGGACCTGACCGGTCTGGTCCTCGACCATCTGCTCCAATGGACGGACGCCGAGGAGTCCCCGCTGGTGGAGCTGCGGGACGCGGGCATCGCGTGCTTCCTCCAACTCTGCTACCGGGTGCGGGTGGAGCTGTCCGAGGCGGCCGTGCCGTGGCCGACGATGCTGTGGCTCGTCGCCAGTGACGACCGGCATCTGCGGCGGGTGGCGACCCTGTTGCACCGGACCCTCGACGCCCCGCGGCTGTTCCGCCCGGGCTACGAGCTGCTCTACCGATGGGTCGCGCTCGCCGGGGACGAGCACATGCTGCGGGAACCACTGGCAGCGCTCGTGTCGGCGGTTGCGCAGACCCCGCGGGACGCCGACGCGCTGCGCGGTCACCTCCTCGATTGGCGTGCCGACAACGGCACCCTCACGGAAACGATCGACGTTCTCCTGGCGTCCCTCGACGAGCGGGTCGGCCCGGGCGGACTGAACGGAAGGGAAGACCCGGAGTGAGCACCGACGGCAGGACGGACATCATCCGTCGGCACAAAGTCAGCCGCGCCACCCTCAGACGCGAGCAGCGCGTCACAGAGGGCAACACCGTCATCGTCTTCGTCGACAAGCGGGGGCGCATGTTCGTGGCGGACCGCGCCCTGACCGCCGGCGAGATCTGGTTCGACGCGCCCCAGGTGATGTACGAGGTGGACACGGGCGTTCACCACGACTCCTTCTCCCTCGAACTGCCCTCCTCGGAGGAGGCGTTCTCCTTCCGAGCCGACATCGCGATGTCCTGGCAGGTCCGGGACCCGAAAGCGGCGGTCGAGGCACGGCTCGCCGATGTCGGGTCGATCTACCGGCCGCTGGTGCAGCAGGAGTTGCGGCGGATCAGCCGACGCTTCGCCATTGAGGACAGCGCCGGAGCCGAGGACGCCATCAACGCCGAGTTCGTCTGTGAACGCCTGCGGCTGCCCCACGGACTGGGCCTGCTCGCCTGCTCCGTCACTCTCGGTCTGGACTCCGGGACGCAAGCGCACATCGCCGCACGGACGCTGAAGAAGCGGGCCAAGGAGAGCCGTGAGCAGGAGCACGAGGCCAAGCTGGCCGAGGCCGACTTCTCCGCGATCGAGGAAGACGTCGCACACCGGCTTCGCAGGCGCCGCAAGCAGGAGGAGCTGGAACTGGAGAGGATGCACGAGGAACACCGCATAGCCCTGCAGACCATGCGCATGGAGTTCTACGACCAGGCGCTCCAGGACGAGCGGTACGGACTGATCAAACTCCGCCTCGAACGGTCACCGGACGACGTCGACGGTGTCATCGAACTGGTCCAGCGGCACCGGCAGATCCCCTGGGAAGAGGCGCGAGCGTTCCTCGCGACCGCGATCGACGGCGGTCTCGTGGGCACGAGGGACGTGGCGGGACTCGTCTACCAAGCGGCGGAGACGCTCACCGACGGAATGCGTGAGGGCGGCCTGCGGCCCGGGAACCGCCCGGAACTGCAACGGCCCGCCTCGGATGGGGACGAGAGGAAGTACTCTGACGCCGGGTCCGTGCAGGAGGCTCAGAGCGAACGGGCGATGCCGGGTGACGCGGAGAAGGGTGAGCAGGATGAGTACCCTGTCTGACTCCCTCGGGCCGGACGCGTCCACCATGAGCCCGCTGACCGACCTCCCCGTCGTCGGGCCGGCGGTCGGCTGGGTCGACGCCGCGCTCAACGACTTCGGCTTGGCGCCGGCCGTCAACCAGCTGATCGAGCTGGTCCTGCTGGCTGTCGGGGGCTACCACGCGGCACGTTGGATCATCGGCCGCGCCGTCCCCTGGCTCGCTGGCTTCCTCGTCGGCCCCGTCAACGGCCTCGTCGACGGACTGCGGGCCGTCTGCCTCCTTCCCGACCTGGCTGTCGCCCGGACGGCGCGGCTGACCAACGCCCGGCCGCCCGCGCTGCTCTATTCGTATGGCAACGCCGTACTCAACGCCGCCGATCATGTGCAGTCGGCCGTCCGCAAGGGTCTGCCGACCCTCGCCGTCATCGGCCGCTGGCCGGGCAGGCTCACCTGCGTCACCCTCGTCCTGGCCTTCGCGTACTGGAACGCCGCCTACTGCACGGGCGTTGAGGGCCGACGCTGCGAGAGCCCGGCCGCCCAGTGGGTCGGTTCCGCCAACTCGCTGTTGGAAGCCGAGGAGGACGCAGGGGAGCAGGGGGAGAACAAGGCCGGGAACGACAAGGGGAAGAGCCGGGAGAAGGGCTAGCACGCTGCGGGCCGCCTGTGGCTACGCTTCGCATGCCGCTGTGCTGGACGGGATGCCGTCGGCCCCGGACGGCCCTCCGGTACTGCATCGGCTGGAGTAGGAGACGCCGGAGCTGCCGGTGCTCATGCTCACCGCGCGGGACGCGCTGGAGCACAGCGTCGACGGGCAGGGGTGGGCCGGTGGCGCGGTACGCGTCCTGGGTGATCTGGCCATGGACCATCCGCGTACCGGGCGCGGACTGGGCCACGACATCAGGTCGGCCGAGGACAGACCGACGAAGGACGGGAGACGAGGGCCCGGCCGCGCGGACGCTCACTGCGGACCCGCCTCCTGCTCTTCATCGGCGCGACCCTCGTCGTGGTGTGCACGGCGATGGTCCTCACCACCGCCCTCGCGCAACGTGCCTATCTGCTCGGCAATCTGGACGACCACGTCACCGACGCCGCCCGCCGCAGCCTGCGCGGCGCCTCCCTCCATCCGGAGTCGGAGAGGGACCTGACGTTCCTCAACGAGCGCAGGCAGCCCGCCGGCCTGCTCGGCGGCGACGGCACGATCCTCTCCGCGGCGGTCGTCACCCAGGACGCCGCGCCCTACGCCCTCACCGCCGACCAGCGGGTCACCCTCACGGGTCTGAGGATCGACGGCTCCCTGCACACCCGGACCGTCCCTGGCCTCGGCACCTACGGATCACCGCCCTCCAGTCGGACGGGGGCCGCGTCCTCACAGGCCTCCCGATGGACGACGTACAGGACATGATCAGCGGCCTGGTCGTGATCGAGGCGGTCGTCGCCGGCGCCGGGCTCACCGCCGCGGGCTGTGTCAGCGCCATGGTCATCCGACGACAACTACGCCTCCTCGGCCGAGTCGCCGCCACCGCCGTCGAGGTCTCTCGCGCGTTGCTGACGCCGGCCGAGGTCACCGGACTCACCTGGTGCCCGAGGCCGACACGGACCCCGGCAGCGAGGCCAGTCAGGTCGGCGCCGTGCTCAAACGCCTGATCGACCACGTCGAGACCTCGCTCTCCGAACGACGGCGCAGCGAGGACCACATGCGCCGCTTCCTGGCCAACGCCAGCCAAGAACTGCGCACGCCGCTCGCCTCGATCGCGGGGTACGCGGAGCTGATGAACCGCGGCACGGACCGCATCGAGCCGGTGCTGGCCTGGCGTCGCGTCTCCGCCGAGTCGGCGCGCATGACGGGCCTGGTCAAGGACCTCCTGCTGCTCGCCCGCCTCGACGAGGGCCGCCCATTGCAGTCGACCAAGGTCGACCTTGCGGCGCTGGTCGCGGAGGCGGTGTAGGGCGCCCGGGCTGCCGGCGACGGCCACGACTGGCAGCTCGAACTGAGCCTGGGCACCCCGCCGCTGGTCGTAGGCGACGAGGCCCGCCTGCACCAGGTCGTCACGAATCTGTTGGCCAACGCGCGTGTGCACACGCCTGTTGGCACGACGGTCGTCGCCACCGTGGAGGCACATGACAGTCACTGCCTTATACACATCCGCGACAACGGCCCCGGCATCCCACTCGACCTCCTCCCGACCGTCTTCGAACGCTTCACCCGAGCGGACACGTCCCGTACCCGCGCCGCTGGCACGCCGGGCGGCTCGGGCCTGGGCCTCGCCATCGCGCCGCAATCACGACGGCCCATGGGGGCAGCATCGAAGTCGTCAGCGAACCGGGCTGTACGGAGTTCACGGTGGTACTGCCGATGCCCGGAGGGGTGACCGGGCGTCTGCGCTGTCACAAGCCGGTCATCGAAGCCAGAAAACGCAGTGCCTGAGCGTCGTCCTCGGCATTTCCACTCGTGCGGATGTGGGGGTGCTCCGCATCGAACGCGGCGACCTCGCGGCAGGCGGCCTCTGCCTCGACGACGGCTGCCGTCAGGTCTTCCGGAGACCGCCGTCCTTCCGCAACGTAACTTCGCATGTTCAGCAGATCTTGCAAGGCCTTGTCTCTGCCGCGAGCCAACTGTCTGCGCTGTTCGACCAAGACAGTGCGGTCGCCCGCTTCATTGGGTGAAGTCACCGCACCAGCTTCCCATGAGGGCCGTCGGACATCGGCGGGATTCACGAGACCGGCGATCGACGCGCGACGGATGTTCGACGGTGGGTCACGGTGAGGAACGGGTGTTCCTCCATGTCGTCCCGAACGGGCCGGCCCAGGACCGGCCCGCCGGGCAGAAGGCGGGCAGAAGGCCCCAGAACTACGGAAGTTTCACGAAGGGCGACAGGAACGCGCGAGCGCCCGGGGTGTCCAGACGGTACGTCACGTTCGTCGCGTAGCACGGCGTGTCGCCCGTGATCGTGGTGGCGGCCAGGACGTTCCGGCCTCCGATCACCGCGAAGTTGGGGCCGCCCGAATCGCCGTAACAGGCACCGCCGTTGCCCTGTGGGGCGGTCATCGCGAGACGGACCCAAGCGTCGTTGAGGGCGTCGAAGGTGACAGGCGCCTTCATCCGAACCCCGCCGCCGGGGTGGGTCTGGCCGCCGGGGCCGTTCACCGCCTCCTGGGTGCCGTACCCGGCGACGAGCCAGTCGGTCGAGTTCAGCCCCTGCGGGCCCAGCGCGTCGAGCTGGCCGGCCTTCGGCAGTGTCGCCGGCGTGAAGGACCAGCGGGCCTTCATCTGCGCGGCGGGCAGTTCGATCACCGAGATGTCGTGCGTGTCGGAGGCGGGCCCGGGGAAGCCGGGGTGGCTGTGGGCGGTGCCCCGGACGGCTACGGCGTCGGCCTGGGCGGCCGGGTTGCCCGGATACTTCTTGGCGGCGGCGTCCAGTCCGGACTGCACGTCCTGGTCCAGAGAGACGTAGAACTTCACGTTGTCCGGCCAGTCGGTGGTGCAGTGCGCGGCCGTCAGGAACGTGTCCGCGTCGATCATGGTGCCGGAGCAGACCCAGTCCACCCGGTCCGGGGTCGCCGGGTTGTCGTCGTTGTCCCACGTCGCGACGAGCGCGCCGACCTCGGTGCGTTCGGGGGCAGGCGTCGCGTTGTAGGAGTTGATGGCCAAGGACGGCAGCGCGGTGGTGAGCACGGCCGCACAGGCCGCCGCGGTGACGGCGGTGGCGCGTATGGCTGACAAGAGACCTACCTCTTCTGCAGGTGTGAGCAGATGTTTTTTTCTGTGGGAGGTGGGCCAAGTGAAGCGCCTGGGGCGGATTGCGGCAAGAGCGGGCCCCCCGCGCCGGCCGGCGGGCGCCCCTGCCCCACCACCACGTCAGCGTGGCGGTGGGGCAGGGGCGCAAACGCAGCGTCACTGCCGGTGACGCCCGTTGTGCAAGCCCACGCTCAGCGATGGGTGCTCGACGAGAGCAGTTCCACCTCGGCAACGGTCGCCTCGCCGTCCAGGACCAGGCGGTACTTCTCGTACGTACCCGGTGACCCCACGGAGAACGCGCGGGTCTGTCTGCCCCAGGTGAAGGACTCCCCGGAGCGCTTGTCCAGGGTCCGCCATGTGGTCCCGTCGGACGAGCCCTGGAGGGTCCAGCCGGTCGGGGCCTTCGTGTGGTCGGCCGACGACGTCAGCGTGTACTGCACGGCCCGGGCACGCCCGGACACCGGCAGCTCCACCGACGTCACGCTCGCGTCCGTCACGGACGTGTTGTCGAACAGGGGACCCGCGCCCTGGAGCACGTCCGTGCGGGGCGTCGGCACCTTGTCGCCCTGGGTGATCGACACCGGCGCGGCGTTCTTGCCCGTGCCCCACTTCGAGGGCTTCGGGCCCATGTCGAAGTCCAGGACTCCGCCCTTCGCGAGCAGCGAGTGGGGGAGTGAAGTCGACGACCAGGTACGGCCGTTGACCTTCAGGTCCTGGACGTAGACGTTCTTCGCGCTGTTCTTGGGGGCCCGGACCACCAGGTCCCGGCCGTTCTCCAGATGGACGGTGGCCTTGGTGAACAGCGGGGAGCCGACCGCGTACTCGCCGCTGCCCATCACCAGGGGGTAGAAGCCGAGGGCGGAGAAGAGGAACCAGGCCGACTGCTCGCCGTTGTCCTCGTCGCCGTGGTAGCCCTGGCCGATCTCGCTGCCGGTGTAGAGCCGGGACAGCACCTCGCGGACGTTCTTCTGCGCCTTCCAGGGCTGTCCGGCCGCGTCGTACATGTAGATGGCGTGGTGGGCGACCTGGTTGGAGTGCCCGTACATGCCCATCCGGACGTCCCGCGCCTCCGTCATCTCATGGATCACGCCGCCGTACGAGCCGACGAACTCCGGCGACGCCGTCTCGGGCGTGCTGAAGTACTCGTCCAGCTTCTCCGCGAGCCCGGACCGGCCGCCGTACAGGTTGGCCAGGCCCCGGCTGTCCTGCGGGGCGGTGAAGGCGTAGCCCCAGCCGTTGGTCTCGGTGTAGTCGTAGCCCCACACGCGCGGGTCGTACCTCGAGGACTCCACACGCCAGTTGCCCTGCGCGTCCTTGCCCTGGAAGAAACCGGCCTCGGAGTCGAAGAGGTTCACATACTCCTGGGCGCGGTCGAGGAAGTACGCGGACTCCTCCTTGTAGCGCTTCTCGCCGGTCTCCCGGTACAGGGCCCGGCCCATCTGCGCGATGCCGTAGTCGTTGAGGTAGCCCTCCAGCGCCCACGACAGGCCCTCGTGCGTGTCGGTGCTGGTGTAGCCGAGGAAGGGTGAGGTCGCCATGCCCTTGCGGCCCACGCCCGACGACGGCGGCACCACCGTCGCGTTCTTCACCGCAGCGTCGTACGCCGCCTTCGCGTCGAAGTCGACGCCCTTGACGTACGCGTCCGCGAAGGCGACGTCCGAGGACGTACCGGTCATCAGGTCGGCGTACCCCGGCGAGGACCAGCGCGAGGTCCAGCCACCGTCCTTGTACTGCTGCACGAACCCATCGACCATCTCGCCTGCCTGAGAGGGCGTCAGCAGCGAGTACGCCGGCCAGGTCGTCCGGTAGGTGTCCCAGAAACCGTTGTTGACGTACACCTTGCCGTCCACGATCTTCGCGCCGGTGTGCGTCGGGGTGTCGGGGCTCGGCATGGGCGAGAACGGGGAGGCGTACTGGTACTTCGAACCGACCTTCTCGAAGCCGGAGTTGGGGTACAGGTACAGCCGGTACAGGCTGGAGTACAGCGTCGTCAGCTGGTCCGGCGTCGCGCCCTCGACCTCGACCTTGCCGAGCAGCCGGTCCCACTGCCGCTGGGCGCGGTCCTTGACCTCCTCGAAGGACGTGCCGTCCGGGATCTCCTGGCGCAGGTTGTCCTTGGCCTGGTCGACGCTGATGAGGGAGGTCGCGAGCCGCAGCGTGACGGTTCGGTCGTCGGCCTTGAACCGCAGGTACCCCTTGACCCCGCTCGACGCCCCGTCCGTCACCGGCTTGTCGAACACGCCGTAGACGAAGAGGCGGGTCGCTCCCGTTGACAGCCCGGACTTCACGTCGGAGTAGCCGGTGACGATCCCGTTCTCCTTGTCGAGCGTGAGGCCCGCCTGGTCCGTCACGTTGTCGAAGAGAACGCTCGCGTCGTCACCGGGGTAGGTGAAGCGGAGCACCGCCGCGTGGTCGGTCGGCGCCATCTCGGCCTTCAGCCCGTTCTCGAACCGTACGCCGTAGTAGTACGGCCGCGCGGTCTCGTTCTCGTGCCGGAAGGCCAGCTCCCGTGCCTCACGGCCGTTGTCCGGGGTTCCCGTGGCGACGGACGGCATCACCTGGAAGGTCTGCCGGTCACCCATCCAGGGGCTGGGCTCGTGGCTGGCGCTGAACGCCTGGATCGTCGGCAGGTTGTCCGCGTTGTTCGCACGTGCATAGTCGTACAGCCAGCTCAGCGAGCCCGCGTTGGTCACCGGCGTCCAGAAGTTGAAGCCGTGCGGCACGGCGGTCGCCGGGAAGTTGTTGCCGCGCGAGAAACCGCCGCTGGAGTGGGTGCCGCGGGTGGTGACGGCGTAGTCCGACAGGTGCGCCTTCGGCTTCTCAGGGGCCCTGACCTTCAGGGACACGTCGTCCACCCAGCCACGGAACTTCGCCGGGCCGGCGGGGGAGTCGTACGCCACCAGGATCCGGTCGACGGTCTTGCCCGCCGCGACCGAACCGATCCGCGAGACGACGTTGTTCCACTGGTTGACGTACAGCACCTTGGCGGCGCCCTGCCCTCGCGGCGACAGCGTGAAGCCGTGCTGGTCGGTGGCGCCCAGGTCGCTCAGGTGGGTGCCGTCGGTGAAGGCCAGGTCCACCGAGACGTTGGTGGCGTCGTAGTCGCGGTCGCCGTCCGCCATCGAGGGGAAGATGCGGTACGAGAGTTCGGTGTCGCGGCCGACGGCCACGTCGACGTCGAAGACCTTGTTGTACGAGTACGCCCGCCCGTCCGCGGTGTGCCGGCCGGCGTAGCGCAGCGCCCGCTTGCCGGTGAAGCCCGCGCCCGCCTTCGCGGTGGGCGAGCCGCTCGGGCCGCGGTCGACCAGCGAGAGCATGTCCTGCGGTACGGGGCCGTCATCGCCGCCCGTGGAGAACTGCACGTCCGCGAGCTGGAGGATGCCGCCGCCGTGGTTCTTGCTGACGTCGAGCCGGTAGTGCCGGTACTCGGCGGTGGCGGTCTCGGCGATGTCGTACGTCCTGGTCTGGAAGCGTTCCGGGAAGGACTCGCCGGTGCGGGTGTCGAGGGTCTTCCAGTCCTTGCCGTCGGTGGAGCCCTGCAGGGTCCAGTCCGCGGGGTCGCGTTCGTCGTGGTCGTTGGCCGAAGTGAGCGCGTACCTGGTGATTTTAGCTGGTTTGTCCAGATCGAACTCGACCCAGCCGGTGGGCTCGAACGTCAGCCACTTGGTGCTCGGCTCCGTGTCGACGAGGTTCTCCTTCACCTCGCCGGCGCCGGAGTTCTCGCCGCTCGCCCGTACGTCGGTGACATGGTCGGTCACATTGCCCGGAATGCCGCTGCTGTACCCGCCGTCGACGCCGGCGGCGCGCTTGCTGCCGTCCGGCGCGGTGTCGACGGTGTTGAGCCAGTCCGGGGCCGACTCCCCGGCCTCGAACGACGACGTGAACTCCCGGTCGGCGGTGGGCGCTTCCGGCAGTGCGATTGCCACACCCTGTGAGCTCACGGCCAAAGCGAAGGCGGTCGCCGTCACGACCGCCGGACCCCATCTGTGCCGAACTCTGTGCTGCATGAGCGAGCACCCTCCCTGCATCACGCTGGACAACGTTGTCAGCTTCGTGCGCAAGGTCCAGTAGTGGCTCAAGTGGTCAGCGCTGTCAAGGGTGTTGGCTGTGGCGTTCGGGCTCAATGTCGCGGATTTTTCCGGCAAGGCGCACACAGGCAGCTCATATTTCCGCGAGGTCTCAACTCGGAAAAGCCGACGGCCAACCTTGCATTCGATCTTGCTCCGCTGGCGGGAAGTGGACTATACCTGTCGGCGTCCGCGTAGCCGTTCGACGGTGGCCGGGGCACAGGTAGTTGCCGTGCCTGAACGCACTGACCACCGAGTATCTCCCAGCCCTGGCCCATCAAGTACGAAGCACTTCCCGCACGACTTGTACGTCCTAGCGTGGCCCGACTGCGGTGCCGGGGAGGTTCCGGTTCACCGCCTGAGTCCTGAAGGCGAGGACTTGAGCGTGACTCCGCCCACCGCTGAAGCAGCGAGCTTCCTGCGCCGCCGACTAATCGGCGCAGAGGGCCGGCCCGGCCCTGTTGAGGATGTTCAATGCGCCGACGTGGTCCGCGTTGGCGGCGAAGCCGCACGCTGCGCACTCGAACTTCGCTTGGCTGGTGCGGTTCTCCTTGGCAACGTGCCCACATTCCGGGCAGGTGCGGGAGGTGTTGTGGGCGTCCACGGGGATCACGCGGCGACCGGCGCTCTCAGCCTTGTTCGCCAGGATTCCGAAGAACAACCCCCAACCCGCATCCAGGATGTTGCGGTTCAGCCCGGCTTTGGCGGTGGCCTTGTTCGGAAGGAACACACCGTCGCGCCTGGGGTCGGGCTTGGGCGCGGGCCTCTTGGTCATGCCCGCCGTGTTCAGTCTCTCGTGGGCGATCACGTCATGCTTCCGCACGAGTGCGCTCGCTGTCTTGTGGTGATGGTCGAGCCGTTGACGTCGCACCTTCGTATGCAGCTTGGCGACCTTCCGAGCCGCGGCACGGTGCTTCTTGGTCCGGCGTTTCGTGCGCTTGGGGAAGGTGTCCAGAAGCCGCTGTGCCTCCGCCAGCTCCTTGGCGGACTTCTCCATAAGGCGTGGGTTGGTGACGTGATTGCCGCTCGAGTCGGTGAAGAAATGCACCGTGCCCATGTCGATGCCGACGATCGATCCTGTGGCCGGAAGCGGCTTGGCAGGCACGTCGTCACAGGCGAGAATCACGTACCAACGGCGGCCTTCCCGCTTGACACTCACCGTTTTCACCCGACCGAGTACGGGTCGGTGCTGGTGGACCCGGACATGTCCGACGCCTTGCAGGCGTACTCGGGTCTGCGTGTCGTGCGGGGTGGAATCCCAGCGGCAGCCGTCGCCGTTCTTCGGGAACTCAACGGTATCGAAGTGTCCTACGCCTTTGAACCTGGGGTATCCGGCCTTCTCGCCTTTCTTGATACGACTGAAGAAGGCGGCGAACGCTTTGTTCAGCCGACGAAGGGTTGCCTGCTGGGAGGAGAACGACCAGCGTGCCTGGTCCGGGTCGAAGTTGCGGATCTCCGAAAGCTGGGCGGATTGCCGTCCGTAGCTGATGTTCGTCTTCGACGCGTGCTGGTAAGCGTCGCGCCGCTCCTGAAGCGCGGCGTTGTAGAGGGTGCAGTGATCCCGGAGCATGTCCCGGAGCGCCTGCTCCTGGCGCACGGTGGGTCGGAGAAGGAATTTGTAGGCGCGTCTCAAGCGATCGTCTCCTGGCCTTCCTTCAGGGGACGTTCCCACTGCGTCTCGATGTACTGCTGCACTGTCTTCACGGAGACGACGCCGACCGAGGCGGCGAAGTACGACGACGACCACAGTGTGGGCAGGCGGCTCTTGAGGTGCGGGAATTCTTCCCGCAGTACGCGGGAGGTGAGGCCTTTGAACTGGTTGGCCACATGTGAGGCCGACGCCTTCGGGTCGTGCTTGAGGAACAGATGGACATGGTCGGGCAACACATCGAGTGCCGCGATATGCCACCCCCGTTCGCCAGCCTTCTGTTCGATCAGTTCACGAAGACGTTCCGCTACCTGGCCGTCGAGGACTGGTCTGCGGTACTTCGAGCACCACACCACATGCAGCCCGAGGTCGTACACGCCACCAGAGAACCGGCGAGCCTTATTGGTCGCAGACACGTGATCAATATACACATGCCGCAGGTCTATTGCGGGTGCTCTCCGGGAACATGGCCGAAGTGATATTGCGGCGCTTCGCACCGCACGGCCAAGGATTCGATTAACCGCTGGCCAAAGCCGGCGGTCTCCTTGAAGGTAGGTCTGATGGGATCCACTTCCGACGTCAGCAGCAGCTCAGAAGGTGTAGGCCGCCGCGATGTGATCAAGCGTTCTGCCGCGCTCGGTCTGATCTCCGTACCGACGATGAGCTTCCTTTCCGCGTGTGCCAGCAGCGGGGGAGGTGACGAGGACAAGGCCGAATCGGGCAAGAAGACCGCGAAGAACCCGCTCGGCGTCAACGACAGCGCGCAGATGGAATTCGTACTGTTCGACGGCGGCTTCGGCAAGGAGTATGCCGAGGACGCTGTGAAGATCTACGAGCAGAACTTCCCCAAGGTGGACGTGAAGTTCTCCGCCACCCAGAAGATCCAGTCCACGCTCCAGCCCCGCTTCAACCAGGGCACCCCGCCGGACCTCATCGACAACTCCGGTGCCGAGCAGATGGACATGGGCGTCCTCTCCAGCAAGAACCAGCTCGCCGACCTCACGCCGCTGCTGGACGCCCCGTCGTACGACGACCCGGACAAGAAGGTCCGCGACACGCTGCGCCCGGGCATCGTGGAGATGGGCCAGTTGGACGGCGATCCGGTCTGGATCATGTACTACGCCTACACGGTGTACGGCGTCTGGTACTCGCAGAAGGCCCTGGACTCGCTCGACGAGCAGTACCCCGAGACCTGGGACCAGATGCTCGTGGTCTGCGAGAAGGCCAAGAAGAAGGGCATGGCGGGCTGGACGTACGCGGGCAAGTACCCGTACTACCTCCCCTTCTCGCTCTACCCGATGATCGGCAAGGTCGGCGGTGTCGAGGTCCTCGACGCCATCGACAACCTGGAGCCGAACGCCTGGAAGCACCCGGCGGTCAAGGCGTGCTTCGACGCCTACTACGAGCTCTACAAGAAGGGCTACGTCCTCAAGGGCACCCCCGGCCTGGACCACATCCAGTCGCAGACCGCCTGGGCCCAGGGCAAGGCCCTGTTCATCCCGAACGGCTCCTGGGTGGAGAACGAGTCGGCGAACGTCATCCCCAAGGACTTCGACCTCGCCGTCTCCGCGCCCACCGGCATCGACTCCTCCGACAAGCTGCCCTTCGGCACCATCTGGGCCTCCGGCGGTGAGCCGTTCATCGTCCCGGCCAAGGCGAAGAACACCGCGGGCGGCATGGAGCAGCTGCGCATCATGCTGAGCGAGGCGAGCTCCAAGAACTTCACCAGCAAGGTCAAGTCGCTGACCGCGTACAACGGCGGTACCGACGGCATCACCCTCACTCCGGGCCTGAAGTCCGGTGTCGCAGCGCTGGACAAGGCCGGCGAGAACGTGGTGAATCCGCGGATGCAGGACTGGTACGTGCAGCTGCAGAAGGAGAAGATCGGTGTGGCCGGTCTCGGCGAGATGATGGCCGGTCGCCTCACCCCGGCCGAGGCCATCAAGAAGATCCAGGGCTTCGCCGACGAGACCGCGAAGGACACGTCGATCAAGCACTACAAGCACCAGTAGGTCCCGTGAGGATCAGTCACCAGCGGCTGCACCCGCGCGCAGATCGGGGTCGATAGCAATGCAGCACGGCAAGTACCGGTTCATCATGGGGTTCCTCGCGGTGCCCCTGGGGCTGTACGGACTTTTCGTCGTCTGGCCGTTCATCCAGTCCATTTACTACTCGTTCACGGACTGGACCGGTCTGAGCCCTGAGTTCAAGATGGTCGGCTTCGACAACTACGAAAGGATGCTCGACGACGACATCTTCTGGAAGTCGTTGCAGCACAGCCTGTTGTTCGCGTTGTTGTTGCCGCTGGTGACGATCGGTTTCGCGCTGTTCCTCGCCTTCATGATCAATGTGGGCGGACGGCGCAGAAAAGGCGGCCCGGCGATCACCGGTGTCCGCGGTTCCTCGTTCTACAAGATCGTCTACTTCTTCCCGCAGGTGCTGTCGATCGCCATCGTCGCGCTGCTGTTCGCCTTCGCGTACAACCCGGACAGCGGAGCGATCAATTCGATCCTGCGCGGGGTCGGGCTCGACAGCGTCCAGCCGCTCTGGCTGGGCGACCCGAACCTCGCCCTGTGGGCCGTGATGGCGGTGATCGTCTGGTCCACGGTCGGCTTCTTCGTGGTCCTGTTCTCCGCGGGCATGGCCTCCATTCCGGCCGATCTGTACGAGGCCGCGCTGCTCGACGGCGCCGGCCGCGCCAACACGTTCTTCCGGATCACCCTGCCGCTGCTGTGGGACACCGTGCAGTCCGGCTGGGTCTACATGGGCATCCTCGCCCTCGGCGCCGAGTCCTTCGCGGTCGTACACATCATGACGACCGGGCCAGGCGGCCCCGACTATTCGACCACGGTCATGGTTCTGTACGTGTACCAGAAAGCGTTCCGTGATGGGCAGGCCGCCTACGCCACCACGATCGGTGTGGCCCTGCTCATCGTCACGCTGGCCTTCGCCGCGGTCGTGATGCGGCTGGGGCGGCGCGAGCGGCTGGAGTTCTGACAGATGAAGACGACCGAGACCACCGCTCCCGTACCGGCCGAGTCCGGTATGCCCGTCACCAAGACCGGTGCCCCGGCCGAAGTGCCGTCCAGGGAAAAGAAGGAGGGCACCGCCCTCAACGTCTTCTCGCACGGCATTCTCGTCATCTGGGCGCTCATGGTCGTCATGCCGCTGCTGTGGGCGGTGATGACGTCCTTCAAGGACGACAGCTCCATCTTCGGCTCGCCGTGGTCACTGCCGGACAAACTGCACTTCTCGAACTGGTCGCGGGCGTGGACCGAGGCCAACATGAGCGACTACTTCCTCAACACGATCCTGGTGGTGGGAGGTTCGCTCGTTGGCACGCTGGTGCTCGGCTCGATGGCGGCATACGTTCTCGCCCGCTTCGACTTCCCGGGCAACCGCTTCATCTACTACCTGTTCATCGGCGGCATGAGCTTCCCGATCATGCTCGCGCTGGTCCCGCTGTTCTACGTCGTCAACAACATGGGCCTGCTGAACACGATCCACGGCCTGATCCTGGTCTACATCGCGTATTCGCTGCCGTTCACGGTGTTCTTCCTGACGGCGTTCTTCCGCACCCTGCCGACATCGGTGGCCGAGGCGGCCTTCGTCGACGGCGCTTCCCATACCCGCACGTTCTTCCAGATCATGCTCCCGATGGCCAAGCCAGGCTTGGTCAGCGTCGGCATCTTCAACTTCCTGGGCCAGTGGAACCAGTACATGCTGCCCACGGTTCTCAACACCGACCCCGACAAGCGGGTCCTCACCCAGGGCCTGGTGCAGCTGGCTGTCAGCCAGGGTTACAAGGGCGACTGGTCCGGCCTCTTCGCCGGTCTGGTCATGGCGATGCTGCCGGTGCTCGCGGCCTACATCGTTTTCCAGCGCCAGGTGGTACAGGGGCTTACGGCGGGGGCGTTGAAGTGACGCGTGGTGGGATTGTGACCGCGAATTCGGCGCCACGCCCTCGGCCCGACCTGCCCGTGCTGTTCGCAGGCGTGACGATTGCGATGATCCCGATGCTGGTGGTCTATCTGTCCTTCCAGCGCCAGGTGCAGGCGGGTCTGACCTCGGCGACCCTGAAGTAGCGTTCCGTAACCGGTTGCACGCACACCGCTTCCGCGCTCGGGAGCGGTGTGCGTGCTGTGTGCACGATCCCGGAAACTGTTCAACCTCTTGACGGGAGGCACCCCGTGCGGCTCAGCTTAGAGTTCACTAGTTGGACATAGACGGGGCCTCATCGAGGCGGTCCCGTGCGCAGGAGGTCGTCGTGGAGACTCCGGGGTCGCAGTCGTCGCTGCACCGAGCCAACCTGGAGCGGGTCGTACGAGCCGTGCGGCTGGCGGGATCCCTCACCCAGGCGGAGATCGCAAGGACGACCGGACTGTCCGCGGCGACGGTCTCCAACATCGTCCGGGAGCTCAAGGACGGCGGAACGGTCGAGGTCACGCCCACCTCGGCGGGTGGCCGGCGGGCCCGCAGCGTCTCGCTGAGCGGTGACGCCGGGATTGTCATCGGGGTGGACTTCGGGCACACGCATTTGCGCGTCGCGGTCGGGAACCTCGCCCACCAGGTGCTGGCCGAGGAGTCCGAGCCGCTGGACGTGGACGCCTCCGCGGCGCAGGGCTTCGACCGGGCGGAAGTGCTGGTCGACCGGCTGATCGCGGCCACCGGAGTGGACCGGGCCAAGATCGCCGGGGTGGGCGTCGGCGTTCCCGGCCCGATCGACGTGGAGTCCGGGACGCTGGGCTCGACCGCCATCCTGCCCGGATGGACCGGGGCCCGGCCCGCCGAGGAGCTGCGGGGGCGGCTCGGCGTACCCGTGCACGTGGACAACGACGCCAACCTGGGCGCCCTGGGCGAGCTGGTCTGGGGCAGCGGCAAGGGCGTGCGGGACCTGGCGTACATCAAGGTCGCCAGCGGTGTCGGCGCCGGCCTGGTGATCGACGGGAAGATCTACCGGGGCCCCGGCGGCACAGCAGGGGAAATCGGGCATATCACGCTTGATGAATCCGGGCCCGTCTGCCGCTGCGGAAACCGCGGCTGCCTGGAGACCTTCGCAGCCGCGCGCTATGTGCTCCCGCTCCTCCAGCCCAGCCACGGCACCGGCTTGACCATGGAAGGGGTCGTACGGCTGGCGCGGGACGGCGACCCGGGCTGCCGTCGGGTGATCGCCGACGTAGGCCGTCACATCGGCAGCGGAGTCGCCAATCTCTGCAACCTCCTGAACCCGAGCCGCGTGGTGCTGGGCGGCGATCTCGCCGAGGCCGGTGAGCTGGTGCTGGGGCCGATCAGGGAGTCCGTCGGCCGCTACGCCATCCCCAGCGCGGCGCGTCAACTCTCCGTTCTCCCAGGGGCACTTGGGGGCCGTGCGGAGGTGCTCGGAGCGCTCGCCCTCGCACTCAGCGAGATGGGCGATTCGACCCTTTTGGACGGAAGTGCGGCCGGTGCGCTGAGGGCTGCGGCACCCGCCTTCACTTAGAGAACGGATGGCACCGTTGCCAACCCGTTAAGGATTTACTTCTTGACGTCGCACGTGTGGCCGAGTTGACTTCCAGCCACCTCGGCCGCAACGACGCGGCCTCGTCAGGGAGGTTATGAAGTGAACACGCGTATGCGTCGTGCCGCAGTCGCCATTGCCGCGGGTGCGATGGCCGTTTCTCTCGCCGCCTGTGGCAGCGCTGAGGAAGCGGGCGGCGGCGACAACGACTCCACCGGCTCCGCCGCCAAGGGCGACGACATCAAGGTCGGCCTCCTCCTTCCGGAGAACCAGACCGCGCGCTACGAGAAGTTCGACCGGCCGCTGATCGAGCAGAAGATCAAGGAGCTGACGAACAACAAGGCGGAGATCCAGTACAACAACGCCAAGCAGGACGCCAACCTGCAGGCGCAGCAGGTCGACACCATGATCACCAACAAGGTGGACGTGCTGATCCTGGACGCGGTGGACGCCAAGGCCATCAAGAACTCCGTGCAGAAGGCCGTCGACGCCGGCATCAAGGTCGTCGCTTACGACCGCCTGGCCGAGGGCCCGATCAGCGCTTACACCTCGTTCGACAACGTTCAGGTCGGCAAGACCCAGGGCGAGGCCCTCCTGGAGGCGCTCGGCGACAAGGCCAAGGACGGCCAGATCGTCATGATGAACGGCTCCGTCACCGACCCGAACGCCGCCCAGTTCAAGGAGGGCGCGCACTCCGTCCTCGACGGCAAGGTGAAGGTCGGCAAGGAGTACGACACCAAGGAGTGGAAGCCGGAGAACGCCAACTCCAACATGGAGTCCGCGATCTCGGCGCTCGGCAAGAACAAGATCGTCGGCGTCTACTCCGCCAACGACGGCATGGCGGGCGGCATCATCACCGCCCTGAAGTCGGCCGGCATCGACGTCCCGGTCACCGGCCAGGACGCCGAACTCGCCGCCGTCCAGCGCATCGTCGCCGGTGAGCAGTACATGAGCGTCTACAAGCCGTACGCCCCCGAGGCCGAGGCCGCCGCCGAGATGGCCGTCGCGCTCGCCAAGGGCGAGTCCCTGGACTCCATCGCCAAGGACAAGGTCTCCAGCGACAGCGCCAAGGATGTTCCGTCGGTTCTGGTCCCCGTCACCTCGCTGACCAAGGACAACATCAACGACACCGTCATCAAGGACGGCGTCTACACGGTCGACGAGATCTGCACCGGCAAGTACAAGTCGGCCTGCGCCAAGATCGGCCTGAAGTAAGCAGCCGCAAGTCCCTTTGAAAGTACGGGAATCACCCAGGAACTCGTCCTGGGATTCCCGTACGGGACTGCAGTTCTCCAGGCTCCTCCGGCGCCCCGCGTACATACAGCCCCGCAAGCTCGTGCGGGGCGCCGGACGGAACATCCCCCAGTCTTCTGCACAACCTCCCGCCGGGTCAGGCGGCGAAGGAGATGGTTCACGTGTCCGCTACGCCCGTGCTGGCGTTGCGCGGGGTCTCCAAGCGGTTCGGTGCCGTTCAGGCGCTCACCGACGTAGAGCTTGAGGTCCACGCCGGTGAAGTGGTCGCCCTGGTCGGCGACAACGGCGCCGGAAAGTCCACGCTGGTCAAGACGATCGCCGGCGTGCACCCCATCGATGAGGGCGTCATCGAATGGGAAGGCAAGTCCGTTTCGATCAACAGGCCGCACGACGCCCAGGCCCTGGGCATCGCGACGGTCTACCAGGACCTCGCGCTGTGCGACAACATCGACGTCGTCGGCAACCTGTTCCTCGGCCGTGAGCTGCGGAAGTGGGGCGTCCTCGACGAGGTCGAGATGGAGCGCCGCTCCCAGGAGCTGCTGAAGACGCTGTCGATCCGCATCCCCAGCGTCCGCATCCCGATCGCCTCGCTCTCCGGCGGTCAGCGCCAGACCGTGGCCATCGCCCGCTCCATGCTCGGCGAGCCCAAGCTGGTCATCCTCGACGAGCCCACCGCGGCCCTCGGTGTCGAGCAGACCGCCCAGGTCCTCGACCTGGTCGAGCGGCTGCGCGAGCGCGGCCACGCCGTGATCCTGATCAGCCACAACATGGCCGATGTGAAGGCCGTCGCCGACAAGGTGGCGGTGCTGCGCCTGGGCCGCAACAACGGCGTCTTCGAGGTCAAGACGACCTCGCAGGAGGAGATCATCTCCGCCATCACCGGCGCCACCGACAACGCCGTGACCCGCCGTGCGGCGCGCACGACCGGGGAGGTTTCCCAGTGAGCATCGACAAGACCTCCACGTCCCCGCAGGACGAGACCGTCGTCGAGAACCCCGAGGCCGCCGCGGCCGCGGTGACCGCGGTCGACCCGCGGCTCCTGGTGCGCGAGCAGGGCCTCGCCGGCTACCTCGGTGAGTTCAAGCGCAAGATGAAGGCGGGCGAGCTGGGCTCCCTGCCCGTCATCGTCGGCCTGGTCGTCATCTGCGTCGTCTTCCAGTCCCTCAACTCGGCGTTCCTGTCCGCGCAGAACATCAGCGACATCACCGTCACGATGGTCGGCACGGGCATGATCTCCGTCGGCATCGTCTTCGTGCTGCTGCTCGGCGAGATCGACCTGTCCGTCGGCTCGGTCAGCGGCGCGTCCAGCGCCATCGCGGCCGTGATGGCGGTCAACCAGGGCTGGCCCGAGTGGCTGGCGGTGCTGTTCGCCGTCGGCGCGGGCGTCGTCATCGGCGCGGCGCACGGCTTCTTCTTCGCGGTCCTCGGCGCTCCGGCGTTCGCGGTCACCCTGGCCGGTCTGCTCTTCTGGCTGGGCTTCATGCTCCAGACACTGGGCGAGAACGGCACGATCAACCTCGACAGCGACGGCTTCATCGGCCAGCTGACGACGTACTTCTTCACGGACATCGCCGCCGCGTACGGCCTGGCGGCCGTGGTGACCGCGGTCTTCTTCATCACCTCGTTCCTCGGGAACCGGCGCCGTGAGGCGGCGGGCGTCCCGTCGCGGCCGCTGAGCGACACGCTGCTGCGGACGGGGCTGCTGGCGGTGGTCTCCTTCGCCGCGGCGTTCATGTACAACCAGTACAAGGGCCTGCCGCTGGCCACCGTGATCTTCCTGGTGTTCCTCGTCGGCACGGACTTCGTGCTGCGGAGGACGTCGTACGGGCGCAAGGTGTTCGCGCTCGGTGGCAGCGTGGAGGCTTCGCGGCGTGCGGGCATCAATGTCACCGCCGTGCGGATCTCGGTGTTCGCGATCTCGGGTGGCTTCGCCGCGATCGGTGGTCTGTTCCTGGCGTCGAAGATCGCGTCTGCCAACCAGAGTGCGGGTACGGGTGACCTGCTGATGAACGCGATCGCTGCGGCGGTCATCGGTGGCACCAGCCTCTTCGGTGGCCGGGGCCGCACCTGGAACGCCCTCCTGGGTGTCCTGGTGATCGTCTCGATCCAGTACGGCCTCCAGCTGGAGTCCATTGCCGAGCCGGTGAAGTACATGATCACGGCGGGTGTGCTGCTGACGACGGTGGTTATCGACTCGATCACCCGGCGTACCCAGAAGACCGCTGGTCGAGCGTAGAACTCTCGCCGTAGGGGCGCGGGTGGACTGCCGCGTGCCGGTCCGTTGTGGCCGGTCGCGCAGTTCCCCGCGCCCCTTGGGCGTTGTACTGAAGGGCGTTCCTGGGTAGAGCCGAACGCGTGATGTATGACGCACCGCCCCGGCGTCGGTTGCCTGGGCGGAACATTAGACTCGTCAGGCCCGGCAACAGCTCGAACAGCTCTACTGCAAGGAGGCACGGGTGCCGCTGCTGACCCGCATCAGGGGACCGCGTGATCTGGACCGGCTCAGCCTGGAGGAGCTGGACCAGCTGGCGGACGAGATCCGGACCTTCCTCGTCGAGGCGGTTTCCAAGACCGGCGGCCACCTCGGCCCCAATCTCGGTGTGGTCGAGCTGACCATCGCCCTGCACCGCGTGTTCGACTCGCCCAAGGACAAGGTGCTGTGGGACACCGGCCACCAGGCGTACGTCCACAAGCTGCTCACCGGCCGGCAGGACTTCGGCAAGCTGCGCAGCAAGGGCGGTCTGTCCGGCTACCCGTCGCGCGCCGAGTCCGCCCATGACGTCATCGAGAACAGCCACGCCTCCACGGTCCTGGGCTGGGCCGACGGCCTCGCCAAAGCCAACCAGCTGCGCAAACGCGACGACCATGTCGTCGCCGTGATCGGTGACGGCGCCCTGACCGGCGGTATGGCCTGGGAGGCCCTGAACAACATCGCCGACGGGGACCGCCCGCTGGTCATCGTCGTCAACGACAACGAGCGGTCGTACGCCCCGACGATCGGCGGCCTCGCCAATCACCTCGCCACCCTGCGTACGACGGACGGCTACGAGCGCTTCCTGGCCCGCACCAAGGAGGTGCTGGAGCGGACGCCCGTCGTCGGCCGGCCGCTCTACGACACCCTGCACGGGGCCAAGAAGGGCCTGAAGGACTTCATCGCCCCGCAGGGCATGTTCGAGGACCTCGGTCTGAAGTACGTCGGCCCGATCGACGGGCACGACATCGAGGCGCTGGAGTCGGCGCTGGGCCGGGCCAAGCGGTTCGGCGGGCCGGTCATCGTGCACTGCCTCACCGAGAAGGGCCGCGGCTACAAGCCCGCCGAGCAGGACGAGGCCGACCGCTTCCACGGCATCGGCCCGATCCACCCCGACACCGGGCTGCCCATCAAGGCCTCCGCCGCCAGCTGGACCTCCGTCTTCGGCGACGAGATGGTCAGGCTGGGCCGGGAGCGGGACGACATCGTCGCCATCACGGCCGCCATGCTCCAGCCGGTCGGCCTGAAGAAGTTCGCCGACGCCTTCCCCGACCGGATCTACGACGTCGGCATCGCCGAGCAGCACGCCGCCGTCTCCGCGGCCGGCCTCGCCACCGGCGGACTGCACCCCGTCTTCGCGGTGTACGCCACCTTCCTCAACCGCGCCTTCGACCAGGTCCTCATGGATGTCGCCCTGCACAAGTGCGGTGTGACGTTCGTGCTCGACCGGGCCGGCGTCACCGGAGACGACGGCGCCTCCCACAACGGCATGTGGGACATGTCGATGCTCCAGGTCGTGCCCGGCCTGCGCATCGCCGCGCCGCGCGACGCCGAGCAACTGCGCACCCAGCTGCGCGAGGCCGTCGAGGTGGACGACGCGCCGACCGTGCTGCGCTACTCCAAGGGCGTCGTCGCTCCCGCCGTACCCGCCGTGGGCCGTATCGGCGGCATGGACGTGCTGCGCGAGCCCGGCACCACCACCCCCGACGTGCTGCTGGTCTCCGTCGGCGCCCTCGCGCCGATGTGCCTGGAGATCGCCACGCTCCTCGACAGGCAGGGCATCTCCACCACCGTCGTCGACCCGCGCTGGGTCAAGCCGGTGGACGAGGCCATGGTCCCGCTCGCCGAGCGGCACCGTGTGGTCGTCACCGTGGAGGACAACTCCCGGGTGGGCGGCGTCGGATCGGCCGTCGCGCAGACCCTGCGGGACGCGGGCGTCGACGTTCCGCTGCGGGACTTCGGCATCCCGCCGCGCTTCCTCGACCACGCCTCCCGCGCCGAGGTCATGGCGGAGATCGGGCTCACCGCCCCGGACATCGCCCGCCAGGTCACCGGGCTGGTCGCCAGGCTCGACGGACGCTACGAGCGGTCCGCGGCCGACGAGATCGAGGCCGCACGCGACTGAACCCCCTGAATGGGCCGGTTGCACCACGGTGAAGTGGTGAAACCGGCCCATCAGCGTGAAACTGCTCACGCCGGGGCATACGCGCACTACGCCCCCTCTCGATCATGTCGAGGCCGACAAGCGTGGGAGGTATGCCGTGAGCAGCACCCTCTTCCGGACGAAGAAGGTCGAGCAGTCGATCCTCGATACCGAGGAACCCGAGCACGCGCTCAAGAAATCCCTGTCCGCCCTGGACCTGACGGTCTTCGGCGTCGGCGTCATCATCGGCACCGGCATCTTCGTCCTCACCGGCACGGCCGCGAAGAACCACGCCGGACCGGCCGTGGCGCTGTCCTTCGTGGTGGCCGGCGTCGTCTGCGCCCTGGCCGCGCTGTGCTACGCGGAGTTCGCCTCCACCGTCCCGGTGGCCGGCTCCGCGTACACCTTCTCGTACGCCTCCCTGGGCGAACTGCCCGCCTGGATCATCGGCTGGGACCTCGTCCTGGAGTTCGCGCTGGGCACGGCGGTGGTGGCCGTCGGCTGGTCCGGTTACATCGCCTCGCTGATGGGCAACGTGGGCTGGCACATGCCCGAGGCGCTCGGGACCCGGCAGGGCGCCGACGGCTTCGGCTTCGACATCCTCGCCGCCGCCCTGGTGCTCGTCCTCACCGTGATCCTGGTGCTCGGCATGAAGCTGTCCGCGCGCGTCACCTCGCTCGTCGTCGCCATCAAGGTGACCGTCGTCCTGGTCGTGATCATCGCGGGTGCCTTCTTCATCACGGCCGACAACTACAAACCGTTCATTCCCGATGCGCGGCCCCAGGAGGCGGGGAAGAGCCTGGAGTCGCCGCTCATCCAGCTGATGTTCGGCTGGGCGCCGTCCGACTTCGGCGTGATGGGCATCTTCACCGCCGCCTCGGTCGTCTTCTTCGCGTTCATCGGCTTCGACGTCGTGGCCACCGCCGCCGAGGAGACCAGGAACCCGCAGCGCGACATGCCCCGCGGCATCCTCGGCTCCCTGTTCATCTGCACCGCGCTCTACGTCCTGGTGTCGATCGTCGTCACCGGTATGCAGCACTACAGCCAGTTGTCGGTGGACGCCCCGCTCGCCGACGCGTTCAAGGCCACCGGGCACCCCTGGTACGCGGGCTTCATCAGCTTCGGCGCCGCCGTCGGCCTGACCACCGTCTGCATGATCCTGCTGCTCGGCCAGACCCGGGTGTTCTTCGCGATGAGCCGGGACGGCCTGCTGCCCCGCTTCTTCTCCCGCGTCCACCCGCGGTTCAGGACCCCGCACCGGCCGACCATCCTGCTCGGCGTCCTCATCGCGATCCTCGCCGGATTCACGCCCCTGCAGGAACTCGCCGCGCTGGTGAACATCGGCACACTGTTCGCCTTCGTGGTCGTCGCGCTGGGCGTGATCATCCTCCGCAGGACCCGCCCCGACCTGCACCGCGCCTTCCGCACCCCCTGGGTGCCCGTGCTCCCGATCGTGTCCGTGCTGGCCTCCCTGTGGCTGATGCTGAACCTGTCCGCCGAGACCTGGGTGCGGTTCGCCATCTGGATGGCGATCGGCTTCGTCGTCTACTTCCTCTACGGCCGCTCCCACAGCCGTCTCGGACGCCACGAGGAGACCACCGTCGCCGAGGTGATGAAACCGGCCCGCGGCGACGAGGAGTGACCGCCTCAGTTTGAGGCTCCGGCCCCGTATGTCCTGTTTCAGTGGGGCATACGGGGCCGGATAGCGTACGGCGTATGCGCGCCGAGTCCCTCGCCCCGCCACGCTCCGTGTCCGCACCGGGGGAGAAGCACGGCTACTGGACCCGGCTGCTGCCCCTGCTGGCCGGGCTGGCCTGTCTCACCCGGGCCCCCTCCTTCGTCCGGCCGCTGTGGAATCCCGACGAGGGCTATCTCGCCGTACAGGCGCGGATGCTGGCGCACGGGGGAGAGCTGTACGAGACGGTCGTGGACCGCAAGCCGCCGCTCGTGCCGTGGCTGTACGAGGGGATGTTCGCGGTCGCAGGATCCGAGTCGCTCACGCCGGTCAGGGCGCTGGCGGTGCTGGCCCATCTGCTCACCGCCGTCCTGCTCGCCTCGCACGCCCGGCGTCGCTGGGGCGATCGCGCCGGCCGCACCGCCGGCTTGCTGTACCTGCCGGCCTCCGTGGGGCTCAACCCCGAGGACGCGCAGGCCGTCGGCTTCGAGGTGTTCATACTGCCCTGCACGGCCGCCGCGATGTGGTGTGCGGACCGCCGCCACTGGGGAGCCGCGGGGGTGGCCGTCGCCTGTGCCTTCCTCACCAAGCAGACCGGGGCGGCCGTACTGCTGCCGGTGATGTGGCTGTGCATCCGTGCGGGCGGTGGCTCGCGGGGAGGGCTGGTGCGGCTGGGCGCGGGGGCCGTGCTGCCGGTGCTGGGCGCGGCCCTGGTCACCGACCCGGCCGGCTTCCTCTTCTGGACGGTCACCGGATCGGGGGCGTACGCCTCCTTCACGGGCTCCGAACTCCACGTACTGGGCCGGGCCCTGGCCAACACCGCGATCCTGGCCGTGGGGTGCGCGGGCCTGATCCCGCCGGTCGTGCGGGTGCTGCGCATCGCCCGCACCGGCGCCGCCGAGCTGTGGCTGTGGTTCGCCGCGTCGGCTGGGGCGGTGCTGGCCGGCTTCCATTTCTTCGGCCACTACTACCTGCAACTCCTGCCGCCGCTGGTCCTGTTGGCGACGGCCGCGCTGCACATCCTGCCCCGCGAGCGCCTGATCGCCGCCGTCCTCACCTCGGCCTGCTGCTGCACCCTCTTCCTGGCCTGGGGCCTGCTGGCCCCCCGCACCGAACTCGCCCACGCCCAGCGCCTGGCGGACGCCACCGCCCGCCGCACCGACCCCGGTGACCGCGTCCTGATCTGGGGCATGCACCCGGAGACGTACTGGCTCGCCGACCGCACCCCCGCCAGCCGCTACCTCACCGCCGGCCTCCTCACCAACTACAGCGGCGGCCGCAACGGCCCCCAGGTCGGCGAGAAACACGCCGTAGAGGGAGCCTGGCCGGTCTTCCGCGCCGAGTTGGCGGCACATCCCCCCGCCCTGATCATCGACGACTCCCGAGGCAAGCCGTACACCCCGGAACGCCTGCCGACCCTACGACGGTTGCTGTCGGCGGGGTATGAGGAGGTGGGGGAGGCGGACGGGGCGGTGCTGTATGCCCGAGTGGGTTAGCTGCCCGCTCACCTCACAGCCCGCGGCCCCACGACCTCCGCCCCCAACTCCCCGACCCGCCGCCGCAGTTCACGGTCCGCCGTGACGACCAGGCAAGAGCGTTCGCCGGCCTCCGCCACCAGCTCGACGATCCGATCGTCCCCACTCCCGTCCGCCGCCTCGACCCGTACCCCCGCTACGGACGACACCCCGCGGGCGGCCCCCTCCACCACAAGGACGATGTCCACAGGCTCCGCCCGCCCCGGCACCCCATCCGCCGCCAGCCGATCCCGCAACCGCTCCGCCGCCCCGCGCCGATCCCGCCACCACCCGTCAGGCACCGAACCGACCACGTTGGCAGCGTCGACGATGACCAGGAGCGGGGCACTCATGCCACCCAGGGTCGCACGAGCCGCCGAGAGGGAACCCGGCAGACCCGATTAAAGTAGGGGCGTGTCAATGGTCCGTGCAGTGAACGGCAACTGGCTCATACGCGGCCGTGACGGGCGGCTCAGCGCCTACGCCCCGAGTGACGAGGCCGTGTGGTGCTGGGCCGAGCGCCATCCGGGCGGCGCCTGGCTGCCCTCCCGCAAGGTGGGCGGAGACCAACGTCTGCACCCCGGGCTCGCCGTCGGCCAGGGCGCCGACGGATACGCGCACCTCGTGGCCTGGCGGCCCACTGCGGGCGGCGAGGCGGGCCTGGTTCACTCCACACACTTCCGCCCCCACCTCGCCGCCCTCGACTGGATGCCGATCGGTCACCCCAACAAGAAGGGTGCTCGGACCGGGATGCCCGCCGTGGCCGTCGACGCCGAAGGACGTGCCTACGTCTTCGTCCGCAATCGCGGCAGGGGCGTCCACACCATCAACCAGAAGGAGCGCGGCGGCTGGAACGGCTGGCACGACCTCAGGGGCTCCAAGGTGGACGAGGAACTCGTCGCCGTCACGGGGGAGTCGGGCCGGGTCGAGGTGTACGCCACCAGCCCCACGGGCGTCCTGCGCTGGTTGCAGCAGGAGCCGGGCGCGCGTCCGGTCGCGGCCGACCCGCTGCCCGTACGGATCGAGCCGGGCACGCTGAGTGCGTTGCCCACCTCGAAGGAGTACACGACGCTGTTCTACGCGGACCCCGAGGGCATGCTGTACGCCTGGCGTCCCGGCGGCGAGCCGATCGCGCTGGTCGCCGCCGCGGGGCCAGGGCCCGTGGCGGTCCTGCGCTGCGTCCTCGAGGGCCATGACTGCACCCTGCTGGCCCAGCGTTCGTCCTCCGGGAGGGTGGCCTTCGCGGCGTATCCCACCGAGCAGGAGGCGGCGGGCCTGTGGTGGACCGAGTCCGGACCCCAGCTGCCGGCGGGCGCACGGGTCGCGCTGGCGGAGGACACCGAGGGCCGTGTCGTCGCCGCGACGGCGACACCGGACGGCCGACTGCGGCTGACCCGGCAGAAGGACGAGCCGGGGTTGGCGTTGACCGCGTGGCAGGTTGTCTGAGCGGCGTGTGGTGCCGGGCGGCGGACGCCCGAGGAGGAACGACCTGGAGCTGTACGTGAAAGAGGGCCTCCGCACACCGCGGAGGCCCTCTTCACTTACGCCGTACGGCCGTTACGCCGGAACCGACGCCACACCCGGGGCCAGGAACCGCTTCCCGTTCACCCGCTCGGAGACACCCTCACGGTCCAGGTACGGCGTGATGCCGCCCAGGTGGAAGGGCCAGCCGGCGCCCGTGATCAGGCAGAGGTCGATGTCCTGGGCCTCGGCGACGACGCCCTCGTCGAGCATGAGCCCGATCTCCTGCGCCACCGCGTCCAGCACCCGGGTCCGCACCTGCTCCTCGGTGAGGACGGTGTCGCCCTGCTTCAGCAGCGCGGCGACCTCCGGGTCCAGCTCGGGCTTGCCGCTGTCGTAGACGTAGAAGCCGCGCTTGCCCGCCTCGACGACCGCCTTGAGGTTCGGGGAGACGGTGAAGCGGTCCGGGAACGCCTTGTTGAGCGTCTCGGAGACGTGCAGGCCGATCGCCGGACCGACCAGCTCGAGCAGGACCAGCGGCGACATCGGCAGGCCCAGCGGCTCGACCGCCTTCTCGGCGACCTCGACCGGCGTGCCCTCGTCGATGACGTTCTGGATCTCGCCCATGAAGCGGGTGAGGATGCGGTTCACGACGAACGCCGGGGCGTCCTTCACCAGAACCGCCGTCTTCTTCAGCTTCTTGGCGACACCGAAGGCGGTGGCCAGCGAGGCGTCGTCGGTCTGCTCGCCGCGGACGATCTCGAGCAGCGGCAGAACCGCGACCGGGTTGAAGAAGTGGAAGCCGACGACCCGCTCGGGGTGCTTCAGCTTCGACGCCATCTCCGACACCGACAGGGAGGAGGTGTTGGTGGCAAGGATCGCGTGCGCCGGGGCGACCGCCTCGACCTCCGCGAACACCTGCTGCTTGACGCCCATCTCCTCGAACACGGCCTCGATGATGAAGTCCGCGTCCGCGAAGCCCTCGGCCTTGTCCAGGACACCGGAGACCAGCGCCTTGAGGCGGTTGGCCTTGTCCTGGTTGACCCGGCCCTTGCCGAGCAGCTTGTCGATCTCGGCGTGGACATACCCCACACCCTTGTCGACGCGCTCCTGGTCGATGTCCGTCAGGACGACGGGCACCTCGAGGCGGCGCAGGAAGAGCAGGGCGAGCTGCGAGGCCATGAGGCCCGCGCCCACGACGCCGACCTTGGTGACCGGACGGGCCAGCGACTTGTCCGGAGCACCCGCCGGACGCTTGCCGCGCTTCTGCACCAGGTTGAACGCGTAGATACCGGCGCGCAGTTCACCGCCCATGATCAGGTCGGCGAGGGCCTTGTCCTCGGCGTCGTAGCCCTGCTGGAGGTCGCCGTTCTTGGCGGCGGCGATGATGTCCAGGGCGCGGTAGGCGGCCGGGGCCGCGCCGTGCACCTTGGAGTCGGCGAAGGCACGGCCGCGCTCGACGGCCTGGTCCCAGGCCTCGGTGCGGTCGATGACCGGGCGCTCGACCTCGATGTCGCCCTTGAGGACGGAGGCCGTCCACAGCAGCGACTGCTCCAGGAAGTCGGCGCCCTCGAAGATCGCGTCGGCGATCCCGAGGTCGAAGACCTGCTGGCCCTTGAGCTGCTTGTTCTGGTTGAGCGAGTTCTCGATGATGACGCTGACCGCGCGGTCCGCGCCGATCAGGTTCGGCAGCAGCGTGCAGCCGCCCCAGCCCGGGACCAGGCCCAGGAACACCTCGGGGAGCGAGAACGCCGGGACGGCCTTCGAGACGGTCCGGTACGTGCAGTGCAGACCGACCTCGACGCCGCCGCCCATGGCCGCGCCGTTGTAGTACGCGAAGGTCGGCACGGCGAGGCCGGCGAGGCGCTTGAAGACCTCGTGGCCGCCCTTGCCGATGGCGAGCGCGTGGTCGTACTCCTTCAGCAGCTCGACGCCCTTGAGGTCGGCGCCGACCGCGAAGATGAACGGCTTGCCGGTGATGCCGACGCCGACGATGTCGCCGTCCGCGGCCTCCTTCTCGACCTGGTCGATGGCGGTGTTGAGGTTCGCCAGCGAGGCCGGGCCGAAGGTGGTCGGCTTGGTGTGGTCGTGCCCGTTGTCCAGGGTGATCAGGGCGAACCGCCCGGCCTGGAAGGGCAGATCGAAGTGGCGTACGTGCGCCTGGGTGACGACCTCGTCCGGGAACAGCTCGGCCGCACCCTTCAACAGCTCAGCGGTGGTGCTCACTTGTCCCCCTCGAAGTGCGGGTTCTCCCAGATGACCGTCGCGCCCATGCCGAAGCCGACGCACATGGTGGTCAGGCCGTAGCGGACGTGCGGCTGCTCCTCGAACTGGCGGGCCAGCTGCGTCATCAGACGGACGCCGGAGGAGGCCAGCGGGTGCCCGAAGGCGATGGCGCCGCCGTACTGGTTGACGCGCTCGTCGTCGTCGGCGATGCCGTAGTGGTCCAGGAAGGCCAGGACCTGGACGGCGAAGGCCTCGTTGATCTCGAACAGGTTGATGTCCTCGATCGACAGACCGGCCTTGGCGAGGGCCTTCTCCGTGGCCGGGATCGGGCCGTAACCCATGACCTCCGGCTCGACGCCCGCGAAGGCGTAGGAGACCAGGCGCATCTTGACCGGCAGGTTGTTCTCGCGGGCGAAGTCCTCGCTCGCGATGATCGACGCGGTGGCGCCGTCGTTCAGACCGGCCGCGTTACCGGCGGTGACCCGGCCGTGGACGCGGAACGGGGTCTTGAGGCCCGCCAGGTTCTCCAGGGTGGTGCCCGGGCGCATCGGCTCGTCGGCGGTGACCAGGCCCCAGCCCGTCTCCCCGGCCTCGGCGTTCGTGCGTCGCACCGAGATCGGCACCAGGTCCTGCTGGATCTTGCCGTTGGCGTACGCCTTGGCGGCCTTCTCCTGCGAGCGCACCGCGTACTCGTCGGCGCGCTGCTTGGTGATGTGCGGGTAGCGGTCGTGCAGGTTCTCCGCGGTCATGCCCATGAACAGGGCCGACTCGTCGACCAGCTTCTCGCTGACGAACCGCGGGTTCGGGTCCACGCCCTCGCCCATGGGGTGGCGGCCCATGTGCTCGACACCACCGGCGATGACGGCGTCGTAGGCGCCGAAGGCGATGGAACCGGCGGTGGTCGTCACCGCGGTCAGGGCGCCGGCACACATGCGGTCGATGGAGTAGCCGGGCACGGACTGCGGCAGCCCGGCGAGGATGCCGGCGGTGCGGCCGATGGTCAGGCCCTGGTCGCCGATCTGGGTGGTCGCAGCGATGGCGACCTCGTCGATCTTCTTCGGGTCGAGACCCGGGTTGCGGCGCAGCAGCTCCCGGATCGCCTTCACGACGAGGTCGTCGGCGCGGGTCTCGTGGTAGATGCCCTTCGGGCCCGCCTTGCCGAACGGGGTGCGGACGCCGTCGACGAAGACGACGTCCCTGACGGTACGAGGCACGATGGCTCTCCTCCAGAGGTGCGGGGGCGCTGAGCGCGCGCTTATGACCATGCTACTAATGAGTAACGTAGCTGCACAGTCCTGCTGGGTCGAGCGGTGAAGGTCACACCAGCGGGCGTCGCTTTGTCGGGCGCCTACCAGCTTCCTGAAAGGAGCGACCAGGTGAGGCGCCCCTTCAGGGGCGCGGGGCTGTATCGATATGCGGCTCCTCCCCCACTCTCGGCTTCGCTCGAGCGGGGGGACTCCCACCGCGGGTGCGAGCAACCACACACGACCTTTGGCCGCCGCACGACACAAACCCCTACGGCGCCTTGGCGGCCAACGCAGCCACCAGAACCGGCGTCACCAGCGCCACCTGCCATGCCCGAGCCCCATGTCCGACCAGCGCGGCAGCAACGGCCTCCCCGTCGGCAGACTTCGGCGGCTCCCAGCACAGGCGCCGCACGGTGTCCGGCGCGATCAGGTTCTCCTGAGGCAGGTTGAGCTGCTCGGCCAGCGCGGACACCCCGGTGCGCGCCGCGGACAGTCGAGCCGCGGCCGCCGGATCCTTGTCCGCCCACGCCCGTGGCGGTGGCGGCCCGGCCACCGGCTGCCCCGGCTGCGGCAGCCGGTCCTCGGGCAGCGCCTTCGCGCGATCCACCGCGGCCTGCCACTGCTCCAGCTGCCGCCGCCCCACCCGGTGCCCGAACCCGTTCAGGGCCGACAGAGCGTGCACATTCGCCGGCATGGAAAGCGCGGCCTCGACGATGGCCGCGTCGCTGAGAACCTTGCCCGGCGATACGTCTCTGCGCTGGGCGATCCGGTCCCGCATCTGCCACAGCTCCCGCACGACGGCCAGCTGCCGACGACGCCGTACCTTGTGCATCCCCGACGTACGACGCCACGGATCCTTACGGGGCTCGGGCGGCGGAGCCGACGCGATCGCGGCGAACTCCTGCCGGGCCCACTCCAGCTTGTCCTGCCGGTCCAGCTCCTTCTCCAGGGCGTCGCGCAGATCGACGAGCAGCTCCACGTCGAGGGCCGCGTACCGAAGCCAGGGCTCGGGGAGCGGGCGGGTGGACCAGTCGACCGCGGAGTGCCCCTTCTCCAGGACGAAGCCGAGTACGTTCTCGACCATGGCCCCCAGGCCGACCCGCGGAAACCCGCAGAGCCGCCCGGCCAGCTCGGTGTCGAACAGCCGCGTGGGGATCATGCCTATCTCCCGCAGGCACGGCAGGTCCTGGGTGGCCGCGTGCAGCACCCACTCCACGCCGGACAGCGCCTCGCCCAGCCCCGACAGGTCGGGGCAGGCGGCGGGGTCGATCAGCGCGGTGCCCGCGCCCTCCCGGCGCAGCTGCACGAGGTAGGCGCGCTGTCCGTAGCGGTAACCGGAGGCGCGCTCGGCGTCCACGGCTACCGGGCCGGAGCCGGCGGCGAAGGCGGCGATGACCTCCGCGAGGGCGGCCTCGTCCGCGATCACGGGCGGAATGCCCTCGCGCGGCTCCAGCAAAGGGATCGGTGACAGGTCGGGCGCCCCTGCTGCAGAAGTTCCGCCGTCGTCCGGAGGGGCGCCCCCGGTGGTTCGCAGTGAAGTGTCTGCTGCGGTGTCTTGGGCGTCGGTCACCTGTCAAGGGTATCCGTGGATGGACAGCGCCCGCCGACGGAACGTTCCGTCGACGGGCGCGCGAGGGTCGTAAACCAGTCAGGCCGGTGCGGGACCGGGTGCACGACGGGCGGGGGAGGTAGGGCGGATCGGCGGCCGATCCGGTTCACGTCCGTGGTGGTGAGGCGGGGTGGCGGGGGAGGGGTGGCTCGAAGGGTCGGGGTGCGGTGAGTGTCAGTGGATGATGCCGGTGCGCAGGGCCACCGCCACCATCCCGGCGCGGTCGCCCGTGCCGAGCTTGCGGGCGATGCGGGCGAGGTGGCTCTTGACGGTCAGGGCGGACAGGCCCATCGAGACGCCGATCGCCTTGTTCGACTGGCCTTCGGCGACCAGCCGCAGCACCTCCACCTCGCGGCCGGACAGCTCGCGGTAGCCACCCGGGTGACTCGGGGCACCCGGGGGGCGGCGGTGCAGACGGGCGGCAGCCGCGCCGATGGGAGCGGCACCCGGTCGGGTGGGGAGCCCGACGTTGGTGCGGGTGCCGGTGACGACGTAGCCCTTCACACCGCCCGCGAGGGCGTTGCGCACCGCGCCGATGTCGTCGGCGGCGGACAGGGCGAGACCGTTGGGCCAGCCGGCGGCGCGGGTCTCCGACAGGAGCGTGAGGCCGGAGCCGTCGGGCAGATGGACGTCGGCGACGCAGATGTCGCGGGGGTTGCCGATGCGGGGACGAGCCTCTGCGATGGACGAGGCCTCGATCACATCGCGCACACCGAGCGCCCACAGATGGCGGGTGACGGTGGAGCGGACGCGAGGGTCGGCCACGACCACCATGGCGGTCGGCTTGTTCGGGCGGTAGGCGACCAGGCTTGCGGGCTGCTCGAGGAGAACGGACACCAGGCCTCCTGGGGTGCGGGACGGGGCCGGCTCGTGGGGGGTGAAGGGGGACGAACCGTGCTTTCAAGGTCACAGACGTCTTCGGCACCAAACCGGTCCGCCTTTAGAAAATGATCGCGATCCGGTGAGTAACAATTTGTGCAATTCGGACACGCGGTCGATCATTCGAAGATCGAACAGCTTCGGTTCGCGTCGTGGTACGGCCGAAAGTGGTCGTATCGACAAAGAGATCGGCCTGAAGCGGCCCGGCCGGGTGACGCTCAGCGCGACTGCGGGCCGCGCCGCTGGGGCAGCGTCACCACCGAGGCGTCACCCGGACCGGCCGGCGGCAGGCCCGCGACCTGCGCGAGCAGATCGCACCAGGACGCCAGATGCGCCGCCGTGTCCGGCGCCCCGCCCAGGCCCTCCCGCGGTGTCCACGAGGCACGGATCTCGATCTGCGAGGCGGACGGGCGCGCGGACAGCCCGCCGAAGTAATGGGAGCTCGCGCGCGTGACGGTACCGCTCGCCTCCCCGTACGTCAGACCGCGCGCCTGCAACGCCCCCGTCAGCCAGGTCCAGCACACCTCCGGCAGCAGCGGGTCGGCGGCCATCTCCGGCTCCAGCTCCGCGCGCACCAGCGTCACCAACCGGAAGGTACCCCGCCAGGCGTCATGCCCGGCGGGGTCGTGCAGCAGCACCAGCCGGCCGTCGGCCAGGTCCTGGTCGCCGTCGACGACGGTGGCCTCCAGCGCGTACGAGTGAGGGGCCAGCCGCTGCGGCGCGCGGGTGGGCTCGACCTCGATCTGCGGCCGCAGCCGCGCGGACCGCAGTGCGTCCACGGCGGCCCGGAAGGGCAGCGGAGCCGTCTCGCCCGCATGCAGGTCCTCCTCCTTCGGGTCGTCCGTTCCGCCAGCGTCGTCCGACAGTCGTCCCTGAGCCGCAGCCATGCGGTGCAGATTAAGCGGAACGGGGGCTGAGTGCAGGGTGACACCCCGCCCGCCTGTTGGTGCCGGCCTCGCCGGGGGCTGCCGCCCCCAGGCCCCCGCCTCGTCGTGGGTGGTTCCTGCCGCACGGTGGGTGCGGGACCGTGTGTGGCTGGTCGTGCAGTTCCCCGCGCCCCTTGAGGCCGGCTGCCCCTGCCCCCGTTGTCAGTGCGGCGTGCGAGACTTTCGTCGTGAGTGCGAACGGAAGCCCCTCGGGCAAGCAGCCGACAGCGACGTATGACTCCGCCTTTCTGAAGGCGTGCAGGCGTGAGGCCGTGCCGCACACGCCTGTGTGGTTCATGCGGCAGGCCGGGCGCTCGCTGCCCGAGTACCGCAAGGTGCGCGAGGGCATCCCGATGCTCGAGTCCTGCATGCGGCCCGAGCTGGTCACCGAGATCACGCTGCAGCCGGTGCGGCGGCACAACGTGGACGCGGCGATCTACTTCAGCGACATCGTCGTCCCGCTCAAGGCCATCGGCGTCGACCTGGACATCAAGCCCGGCGTCGGTCCGGTCGTCGAGCGCCCGATCCGTTCCCGCGCCGACCTTGCCCAGCTGCGCGATCTGACCCCCGAGGACGTGTCCTACGTCACGGAGGCGATCGGCATGCTGACCGCCGAGCTCGGTCGGACGCCCCTCATCGGCTTCGCGGGCGCCCCGTTCACCCTGGCGAGCTACCTCGTGGAGGGCGGCCCGTCCCGCACGTACGAGAACGCCAAGGCGATGATGTACGGCGACCCCGAGCTCTGGGCCGACCTGCTCGACCGCCTCGCGGACATCACCGCCGCGTTCCTCAAGGTGCAGATCGAGGCGGGCGCGAGCGCGGTCCAGCTCTTCGACTCCTGGGCCGGTGCTCTCGCCCCCGCCGACTACCGGCGCTCCGTCCTGCCCGCCTCGGCGAAGGTCTTCCGCGCGGTCGAGGAATACGGCGTCCCGCGCATCCACTTCGGCGTCGGCACCGGCGAGCTGCTGGGCCTGATGGGCGAGGCCGGTGCGGACGTCGTCGGCGTCGACTGGCGGGTCCCGCTGGACGAGGCCGCCCGCCGGGTCGGTCCCGGCAAGGCGCTCCAGGGCAACCTCGACCCGACGGTTCTGTTCGCCCCGCAGGAAGCCGTCGAGGCCAAGACCCGCGAGGTCCTGGAGGCGGCGGCGCAGCTGGAGGGACATGTCTTCAACCTCGGCCACGGCGTCATGCCGTCCACGAACCCGGACGCGCTGACCCGCCTCGTGGAGTACGTCCACACGCGGACGGCCCGCTGACTCACCACGCCTGCCGGGGCCGTGCCCGCCTGCCGAACAGCAGGCCGCGCGGTTCCGGCGGCGGTGGCGTGCCCGGCTTCAGCGGCCAGGCGAGCAGCATGCCGGCGAGGAAGCCGACGATGTGGGCGGCGTAGGCCACGGTGCCCACGTCGGAGACGCCCTCGCCGGCGGAGTACACCGCCTGGAGCGCGAACCAGAAGCCCAGCACCAGCCAGGCCGGCAGGCGCAGCGGCAGGAAGATCAGGAACGGCACCAGGACCCACACCCGGGCCTTCGGGTACAGCACCAGGTAGGCGCCGAGGATCCCGGCGATCGCCCCGGACGCGCCGATCAGCGGTTCGGACGAGTCGTCGTTGAGGAGCGCGAAGCCGTACGAGGCCGCATAGCCGCAGACGGCGTAGAAGAGCGTGAACCGCACATGGCCCATGCGGTCCTCGATGTTGTTGCCGAAGATCAGCAGGAAGAGCATGTTGCCCAGCAGGTGCAGCCAGCTGCCGTGCAGGAACATCGCGGTGAGCACGCTGAGTTCCGGCGACTTGTCGTAACCCGGCGGGCCGACCACGCAGCCCGGGCCCTGCGGCCCCACCGCGATGTCGCCGGTGGGCACCAGCCGCGGCATCTGATGGTGAATCAGTTCGCGTGGCACCACGGCATATTGGTCCAGGTAGGCCTGGAGATGGCACAGCTGGGCCAGGCTGCCGTCGCCCGCCACGGAACCCGCCATGCCGGGCATGGACAGGAACACGGCGACGTTCGCCGCGATCAGCGCGTATGTCACCCAGGGCGTGCGGCGCGCCGGGTTCACGTCATGGACGGGGATGACCACAAGGAAGTAGTGCCCGCGATAAGTCCGCCGAACCGGTGAACGCGGCCGTCCGGGTGTGCGTATGTCTTCTCGACCGGCCGCGGCACGGCGAGGCGCGTCGCGGGACGACGTGAGGAACAGGCGATGAACGACCGAGTTACTCCTGCGATGCAGGCCACGCCCGACGGCGAGGCACAGATGGCGCTGGTGGTTCACCTCCCCTGGGAGGACGTCGCCCGGCTCGGCCAGGAGGCCGGCCGGCTGGCGCAGCAACTGCAGCGCCCGGTGACACTGGACGAGGCGGTGAGCCACCGGCTGCGATCCGTCTCCCCGGGCGCGCACGCGAAGCCGGCGGGGGCTCAGCCGACGGCCATGCCGTCCGCCGCATCCGTGTCGTCGCTACCGTCACGCCCGCCGGCGGAACAGGCACGGCAAGCGATCGACCGCATCAACGGCACGGCGTAGTCGCCGGAGAGGGGCAACGCCCTCAGGGACGCGGGGAACTGCGCGACCAGCCCCCCACTACCCGCACCCGGCGACACACCGGCACCCCTACGGCGCCCCCCGAACCACCCTCCCCGCAGCCTTCCGCGCAGCGACCAACACCGGATCCCACACCGGCGAAAACGGCGGCGCATACCCCAGATCCAGCGCCGTCATCTGCTCCACCGTCATCCCGGCGGTCAGCGCCACCGCCGCGATGTCCACCCGCTTGCCCGCCCCCTCCCGGCCGACGATCTGCACGCCGAGAAGCCGCCCGGTGCGGCGCTCGGCGAGCATCTTGACGGTCATGGGGGAGGCGCTCGGGTAGTACCCGGCGCGGCTGGTGGACTCGATGGTCACCGTCTCGAACTGCAGCCCCGCCCGCCGGGCGTCCTTCTCGCGCAGCCCGGTACGGGCGATCTCCAGATCGCACACCTTGCTCACCGCCGTGCCCACCACGCCGGGAAACGTGGCGTAGCCGCCGCCGACGTTCGCCCCGATGATCTGGCCGTGCTTGTTGGCGTGGGTGCCGAGCGCTATATGCCGTTCGCGGCCGGAGACGAGGTCGAGGACCTCCACGCAGTCGCCGCCCGCCCAGATGTTCTCGTGCCCGCGTACCCGCATCGCCAGGTCGGTGAGCAGCCCTCCGTGCTCGCCGAGGGGCAGTCCCGCCGCCTTCGCCAGCGCGGTTTCCGGGCGTACGCCGATGCCGAGCACGACGACGTCCGCCGGGTACTCGGCGTCCGCCGTGGCCACGGCCCGTATCCGGCCGTCCTCGCCCATGTGCAGCTTGGTGACCTCGGCGTCGTTGACCATGGTGATGCCCATGCCCTCCATGGCCCGGTGCACCAGGCGGCCCATGTCCGGGTCGAGGGTGGACATCGGTTCCCTGCCGCGGTTGACGACCGTGACCTCGAAACCGCGGTTGATGAGCGCCTCCGCCATCTCGACGCCGATGTAGCCCGCGCCGACGACGACCGCACGCCGGCCCCGCGTGCCTGTGAGGGTGTCCAGGAGGTCCTGGCCGTCGTCCAGGGTCTGCACCCCGTGGACGCCGAGGGCGTCGATGCCCGGCAGGTCGGGGCGGATCGGGCGGGCGCCGGTGGCGATCACGAGTTTGTCGTACGCCGTCCAGGACTCCGCCCCGGAATCGACGTCACGCGCGCGTACCCGCCCTTCCTCGACGTCGATCTCCGTGACCTCCGTGCGCAGGCGCAGATCGATGCCGCGTGCGCGGTGCTCCTGCGGAGTGCGCGCGATCAGCTCGTCCCGGTCGGAGACCTCGCCGCCCACCCAGTACGGGATGCCGCATGCGGAGTAGGAGGTGAAGTGGCCGCGCTCGAAGGCCACGATCTCCAGCTCGTCCGGGCCCTTCAGCCGGCGGGCCTGTGACGCCGCGGACATCCCCGCGGCGTCACCGCCGATCACGACCAGGCGCTCTGCCCCGTTGCTGCCACGGCTCATGCTCATGCGGACACGCTACGGGGACCGGGCTTTTCAGTCCTGCTCGCCCCGCTGCTCCTCCCCGGCGCTCTCCGGCGCAGGCCGGGCGGTGGGCAGCGGACCCAGCGCCGTCATCGCGTTCTCCGCGGCCGGGCGGCGCGACAGCCGGGGCCGTACGAGGCGCAGCCAGAGCAGGACGAGCAGCGCGGCCAGTGCGGCGAACGGCAGCACCGCGGCGACGGCCACCACGATCCAGCGCAGCATCGCCACGAACGCGTCCCAGCCGCCCGTCAGCGCGTCCACGAACCCGGGATCGTCGTCGCCCTCGGCGGCCTTCTTCACCGGCGTCTCGGACAGGGAGAGCGTGATGGTGGCCAGGCTCGTACGGTCCTTCAGGGACGCCTGCTGGGCGAGCAGCGCCTCCAGGTCGGCCTGGCGGCCGCTCAGTTCGCCCTCCAGCTCCACCACGTCGCTGAGTTTGGTCGCCCGGTCCATCAGCTCGCGGATCCGGGCGACGCTGGCGCGCTGCGTCCTGATCCGGCTCTCCACGTCGACGACCTGGTCGGTGACGTCCTGTGCCTTCGCGGTGCGGTCGAGGAGCTTGCCGGCGCCTTCCAGGTCGGTGAGGACGTCCTCGTACCGGTCGGCGGGCACGCGCAGGACCACGCGGGTGCGCTCGTTGCCCTTCTCGTCCCGCGTGGTGGTCTCGCTGCCGACGTAGCCGCCGGCGTTCTCGGCGGTGGCGCGGGCGTCGTCCAGAGCCTTGGGCACGTCCTTGACCTGCACGGTCAGGGATGCGGTGTGGATGATGTCGCTCGTGCCGAGCTGGGGCGGCGCGGTGGCGCGGCCCGAATCGGCACGGTTGCCGCTGTCGGGGACGCCCTCTTTGACGCCCGCCTGGGCGCCCTTGGAATCGGCCTGGGCCGCGGCCTCGCCGGCACTGCTGTCGCTTCCACTGTCGTCCGCGCCGGTGCAGCCCGTGAGGGCGAGGGCGGTGGCGATCAGGATCCCGGCCAGGGCCTGGATGGGCCGTCGTACGGAACGTCGTGAACGTCGTGCGCGCATGTGGGTGCATCCCCCCGAGGGTCGTGACGACTGACGCTTCTTCGACGCCGGGACAGGGCGGGACGTTTGACCGGGCCGGTCCCGATGCGGTCACGGTCGGGACTCGGTGGGGCCACGGGGTCACGGCGGGACTGTCAGTGGCCTCTGAGAAGGTGGAGCCATGAACGGAGCACGCACGGACGCCGGGCATGTCGTCGTCATCGGAGCCGGAATCGCCGGGCTGGCCGCGGCGCACCGGCTGCTGGCGCGGGGGGCACGGGTGACCGTGCTGGAGGCGTCGGACCGGGTCGGCGGGAAGCTGCTGCCCGGCGAGATCGCCGGCGTGCGGGTCGACCTGGGCGCCGAGTCGATGCTGGCGCGCCGGCCCGAGGCGGTGGCCCTCGCCCGCGAGGTGGGGCTGACCGACCGGCTCCAGCCGCCGGCGACCGCGTCCGCCTCGCTCTGGACCCGCGGCGCCCTGCGCCCCATGCCCAAGGGGCAGGTCATGGGCGTGCCCGGCACCGCGTCCGCCCTCTCGGGGGTCCTGTCCGACGAGGGCCTGCACCGCATCGAGCGTGACGCCGACCTGCCCCGCACCGAGGTCGGCGACGATGTGGCGGTGGGGGAGTACGTGGCGGCGCGGCTCGGCCGCGAGGTCGTCGACCGCCTGGTGGAGCCACTGCTTGGCGGGGTGTACGCGGGCGATGCGTACCGCATCTCGATGCGGTCGGCCGTCCCCCAGCTCTTCCAGGCCGCCTGCACCCACACCTCACTGACCGAGGGGGTGCGGGAGATCCAGGCCGGGGCGGCCGCGGCCCAGCAGAGCGGGCCGGTGTTCATGGGCATCCGGGGCGGCGTGGGCAGTCTGCCCCTCGCCGTCGCGGAGTCGGTGCGCGCCCGCGGGGGCGAGATCGTCACCGGGGCACCCGTGACGGAGCTGCGCCGGGATCCGGCCGCCGGGTGGCGGATCGTTGCCGGCGACCGGGTGCTGCATGCCGACGCCGTGATCGTCGCCGTGCCCGCGCCCGCCGCGGCCGGCCTGCTGCGCGCAGAGGCTCCCGCCGCCGCTGCCGAGCTCGTCGCCGTCGAGTACGCGTCCATGGCTCTGGTCACCCTCGCCTACCGCAGGTCCGAGGCGCACCTTCCCGAGGGCAGTGGGTTCCTGGTGCCGCCGGTCGACGGGCGGACCATCAAGGCGTCGACGTTCGCCTCGCAGAAGTGGGGCTGGATCGCCGACGAGGACCCGGACCTGGTCGTGCTGCGCACATCCGTCGGGCGGTACGGCGAGACGGAGATCCTCCAGCGCGACGACGCCGGGCTCGTGGAGGTCTCGCGCACCGACCTGCGCGCGGCGACCGGCCTGGCGGCGACCCCCGTCGAGACCCGCGTCACCCGGTGGTCCGACGGCCTGCCCCAGTACCCCGTCGGCCACCACGCGCGCGTGGCCCGCATCCGGGAGCACATCGGCAAGCTGCCGGGACTGGCCGTGTGCGGCGCGGTGTACGACGGCGTGGGCATCCCGGCGTGCATCGCGAGCGCGTACGCGGCGGTGGACCAGATCCACGGTGACATGGGCGCTGTGCAGGAGCTCACCGCGAACCCGGTGCAGAGCCTGCACGGCGGAGCGGGAGAATAAGGGACATGAGTGACGACGCCCCCACCACCGGCCCTGCTCGGATCCCGAACAAGGGCAAGCTGGCCAAGGACCTCAACGAGGTCATCCGCTACACCCTGTGGTCCGTGTTCAAGCTGAAGGACGTACTGCCCGAGGACCGCGCGGGCTACGCCGACGAGGTCCAGGAGCTGTTCGACCAGCTCGCCGCCAAGGACGTCACCGTCCGCGGCACCTACGACGTCTCCGGGCTGCGTGCCGACGCCGACCTGATGATCTGGTGGCACGCCGAGACCAGCGACCAGCTGCAGGAGGCGTACAACCTCTTCCGCCGTACGAAGCTGGGCCGCGCCCTGGAGCCGGTCTGGTCGAACATGGCGCTGCACCGCCCCGCCGAGTTCAACCGCTCGCACATCCCGGCGTTCCTTGCCGACGAGACGCCCCGCGACTACGTCAGCGTCTACCCGTTCGTGCGCTCCTACGACTGGTACCTCCTGCCCGAGGAGGACCGCCGCCGGATGCTCGCGGACCACGGCAAGATGGCCCGCGGCTACCCGGACGTGCGCGCCAACACGGTCGCCTCGTTCTCCCTCGGCGACTACGAGTGGATCCTCGCCTTCGAGGCCGACGAGCTTTACCGCATCGTCGACCTCATGCGCCACCTGCGCGGCTCGGAGGCCCGGCGGCACGTCCGCGAGGAGGTGCCCTTCTTCACCGGGCGCCGGAAGTCCGTGACGGAGCTGGTCGCGGGCCTCGCCTGATCAGTGTGTGGGCCGGGTGGCCGTTGCCTTCGGGGTGCGGCCGCCCGGTGTCGTCGGCTTCGGTTCCGGGTGCGGTGCGCAGGCCGCCCGGCCCGACGGGAGGCGGCCCTGCAGCAGGTACGCCTCCATGTGGCCGTTGACGCAGGGGTTCGCGCCGCCCGCGATGCCGTGCGTGCCGGCGTCCCGTTCGGTCACCAGGACGGAGCCCGACAGCCGGCGGTGGAGTTCGAGGGCGCCGCGGTACGGGGTGGCCGCGTCCCGCTCGGCGGCGAGGATCAGCGTCGGCGGCAGCTCCCCGGGCCCGGTCCGCACATCGAGGGGCTGCTGACGCGGCGCCGGCCAGTAGGCGCACGGCAGGTTCATCCACGCGTTGTCCCAGGTCTCGAACGGTGCCATGCGGGCGAGCCGGGTGTTGTCCCGGTCCCAGACCTTCCAGTCCGTCGGCCAGGGCGCGTCGTTGCACTCGACGGCCGTGTAGACCGCCCTGGAGTTCTCCGCCTCCACCGCCTTCTCCTCATGGGGCGCGGCCAGGTCGACCAGCGGCCGCGGATCGCCCTTCAGATAGGCCGACAGCGCCTCGGCGCGGCGCGGCCAGAAGTGGTCGTAGTACCCGGCCTCCAGGAACATGCTCTGCAACTGGCCCGGGCCGACCTTGCCGCCGGCCGGCTCGGCGGCGAGCCGCGCCCGTGCGGTGTCGTAGCTGCGCTGCACCTTCTCCGCGGTGGCGCCCAGCCCGTACACGGTGTCGTGCCCCGCGATCCACGCCTTCAAGTCCGCCCAGCGCCCCTCGAACGCGGCCGACTGGTCGAGGTTGTTGCGGTACCAGATCTGCGCCGGGTGGGGGTTCACCGCGGCGTCGAACACCATGCGCCGTACGTGGGAGGGGAACAGCGTCGCGTACAGCGCCCCGAAGTAGGTGCCGTACGACGCGCCCACGAAGGTCAGCTTCTTCTCGCCGAGCGCCGCGCGCAGGACGTCCAGGTCGCGGGCGTTGTTGAGGGAGTGGTAATGCCTGAGCGCGCTCCCGGACCGCTGGGCGCAGCCGCGGGCGTAGGCCTTCGCCCCCGCGATGCGCTCCTGTTTGTACGACTCCGAGGGGTGCGTCGGTGCCTGCGAGGGCGCCTTGAAGTAGTGCTTGGGGTCCTGGCAGGACAGGGGTGCGGAGCGGCCGACGCCGCGCGGGGCGTAGCCGACCAGGTCGTACGCGGCCGCGAGGCGCTTCCACTCGGGGAGTCGACCGAGCAGCGGAAAGTGGAAGCCGGAGGCGCCGGGGCCGCCGGGGTTGTAGACCAGGGCGCCCTGGCGCGGCACCTTGCGCTTGCTGTTGTGCGGGTCGCGGTGGGTGGCCCGCACTCTGCTGACGGCGAGTTCGATCTGCCTGCCGTGGGGCTGCGCGTAGTCGAGCGGCACGGTGACCTTGCCGCACTCCATGGTCTCCGGCAGGTCCTGTGCGTCGGGGCACTTGCCGAAGTCGATGCCCTCGGCCTGTGCGCGGGCGGCGGCCACGGCGGTGCCGCGCATCTCGGCCGCCATGTCCGGGGCGCCGGGTGCGCCGTCGGCCGGGGCGGCGACGAGCGTGGTGAGGAGCAAGGAACCGGCGGCCGTGTAGAGGACGGCAGCTCTCATCGCGTATCCCTTCGGAGCGCGGCAGCAACAAAAGGGATATTTCGGGCTATTGCGGGTGAAGGCAAGCACCGAACGGCCGGTGCCGTCGCCAATGCGCCCGTACGCCCCCAGGCCCTGTCCGCCCGGGAGGCCCACGGCGAGTACGTGTGGGCCTCGGTTCGGGGGAGGCCCGGTCAGCGGCGGAGCAGTACCCGGCGGGCGCGTGCCATGCGGGAGCGCGGACGAGGTGTCGTACCCGCCCGCTCCAGCCACCACTCCCGCAACTCCCGCCGCACGCTGGCGTCTTCGGGCCGCTCGCCGAGCAGCAACTGCTCGGCGAAGTGCAGTGCGTCGCGCCGGTAGCCGCCGGTCATCGGGTGCCGGTGGGCGTACGCGAGGAAGGTGGGCCGGTAGGCGTCACCGAGGATCTCCGGCAGCTCCGGCGCGACCTTCGCCACCACGTCCGCCCGCTTCCCGGCCAGTGCCCGCGCCTGCACCCCGAGTCGCACCCGGTCGAACCCCTCCGGCACGGGCGTACCGGCGACGAGCGCAGACAGCAGCGCGGCCTGCGCGAGGCCGAGCCGCTGGCGAGCCGGGTCGGAGGCCTGCGTCGAGGGGGCCGGCCCGGCCGTCGGGAGAGCGGCTCGGTCCGGCTCACCGCCCCTTGCCCGCCCCTCCTCCAGGGCATCCCGAATCGCCACCAACTCCCGCTCCAGCTCCGCCGGTTCGGGGAAGTTCTCGTCCCGCTCCAGCAGCACTCCCGGCGGTGAGACACGGGACGCGAGGTCGGTCAGGATGTCCAGGACCGGCTGCGGGACCGGGTGGGCGTGGCTGTCGTGCCAGACGCCCTCGCGCTCGAAGCCGCCCGCCACATGGACGTAGGCGAGGGCCTCCAGCGGGATCTCGGCGAGCGCCTTGGCCGGGTCCTCGCCGCGGTTGACGTGGTTGGTGTGCAAGTTCGCCACGTCGATCAGGAGCCGTACGCCGGTGCGGTCGGCCAGCTCGTACAGGAACTGGCCCTCGGTCATCTCCTCGCCCGGCCAGGAGATCAGCGCCGCGATGTTCTCCACGGCGAGCGGAACGGGCAGCGCGTCCTGCGCGATGCGCACGTTCTCGCACAGCACGTCGAGGGCGTCCCGGGTGCGCGGCACCGGCAGCAGATGCCCGGCCTCCAGCGGCGGGGACGCGGTCAGCGGGCCGCCGGCCCGGACGAACGCGATGTGCTCGGTCACCAGTGGCGAGCCCAGCGCCTCCGCCCGCTCGGCGAGGGCCGTCAGCCGTGCGGGGTCGGGCCGCTCGGCGCCGCCGAGGCCCAGGGAGACGCCGTGCGGGACGACCGTCACCCCGCGCTCACGCAGCCGCAGCAGCGCGTCGGGGAGATGGCCGGGGCAGACGTTCTCGGCGACGACCTCGACCCAGTCGACGCCCGGCATGGCTTCCACGGCGTCCGCGATCTCCGGCCGCCACCCGATTCCGGTCCCCAGTCGCTCCATGGCCCCCTCCTTCACGTCCGGTCTGCCACCTGGATCCGCTGTGTCGTCTCCTTCGACGGCCCGCTGTTCCGGCGTGAGGGGGGTATGGCCCCGGCCTCGGGGCACGAACCCTTCGGCGCGCACGTTCAGAGCAACATTTGAGGTTGGCGTGGCCGGCACCAGAAGGTACGGACGGGAGGCCCCGGACGTTCACGACCGGCCACGGAACGCTCAGCGCAGCGCCGGATGGTCCGCGACCACCGTGCAGGAACCGGGAGCGATCTCCGTGAACCCGGCGTCGCGGACCAACGGCAGCCCGATCGAGGTGAGTTCGCGCCAACGGGCCGGGTCGGCGGTGCGCACGGCCAGCGGGAAGCCCGCGTCCCGCCAGGCCGCGCGCTCCTCGTCCGACAGCTCCCACCAGGCGAGCTGGGCGCCGTGACCGGCCTGGGCCATGGCCTTGCCAGCCGACATCTCCACGTCCGGGTTCAGCCACAGCACCGGCGCGCTCCGGTCCGCCTCGACGGGCGGTTCCGGGTCGTCGAGGTCGGTGCCGGAGACCTGGAGCTTCGCCAGCTCCTTGGGCCAGCCGTCGAGCGGAACGGGCGGGAACACCCGTACCTCCGCCGCCTTGCCCGTGACCGTGATGCCGGGCAAGGCCTCCGCCCGCCGCCACTCGGCGCCACGCGCCCGCCGCACCACCTTGCGGATCCGGGCGTCCTGCCAGTCCCGCATCGCCTGCGCCCACTCGCCCTCACCCAGCGACCGCTCGTCGCTCAGCATCACCAGGACGGCACGGGCGGCCGTCTCCAGGGCGTCGGTCCGGGCAGGTGGCGCCCCTCGCTCGATCCGCACGACAAGCGGCAGCACAAACTGCGGCGCGGTGTCGCGTGCGCTGGGCTCGGACCGGAAGGGGCTGTCGTTCAGTTCGCTGGTCACGTCGTCCAGTCTGCCAACCTCAGGGTCACGGGGCGGTATCGGTGTGTGGCTGAGCCGCGTGGGCGGCCTCGATCAGCTCGGACACCTTCACGAACCGGTACCCCTGCCGGCGCAGCTCCGGCACGATCACCCGCACCGCGCGCTCGGTCGTCGGGGCCGCGCTGCGTGTGCAGTGCAGCACGACGACCGACCCCGGCCGTACGCCGTCCAGCACGTCCCGGGCCACGGCGTCGGCGTCCGTCGCGAACGCGTCCCCGCTCACCACGTCCCACTGCACCGCGGTCAGGCCGGCTCCGCCGAGCGCGCGCAGGGCCCGTCGGTCGTAGCAGCCGCCGGGGAAGCGGAAGTACGGCTTCGCGTCCGGTACGCCTGCTCTGCGGAAGGCGGCGTACGCCCGCTCCACGTCCGCCCGCATCCGGTCCTCGGCGACCGTCGGCAGCCCGTAGCAGTCAGGCGTGAAGGCGTAGTGGCTGTAGGAGTGGTTGGCGATCTCGAAGAGGGGGTCCCGGCCGATGCTCCGGGCCTGGACGGGGTACTCCTCCGCCCAGCGTCCGGTCATGAACACGGTGGCCGGCACCTGCAGCGACCGCAGCGTCGCGATCAGCGAGGGGTTGTCGAAACGTTCGCCCGCGGCCGCGCGGGGACCCTGGTCGGCGGTCATGTCCGCGTCGAAGGTGAGCGCGACCGTCCTGCCCTGGGTGCGCGGCCCGTTGGTGAAGACGGGGGTGAGGCCTTCGGGGCCCTGGGCGAGGGTGGGCGCACGGGAGTCGGCGGCCGACGGGCCCGGGCGGGCCGGGCGGGGCTGCGGGCGCTCGGTGCCGCCGCAGCCGACGAGGGCGGCGCCGAGTACGCAGACGGCGGTGAGACGTCGTACGGGAAGGATCACCGAATGAACATAAGCAGAAAAGCATATAAACAGGGCACTCGGTCCTTGGTGTCCCTTCGATGTCACCCGCTCAGCTGTCGTCGATCTCCGGAACCGCGTGCGTGGCGCCCGCCGCTCGTGCTGCGGAGTGGTGGTCCGGCGTGTGGGTCTCCAGGAAGCGCAGCAGCTCCACCGGGATGGGGAGGACGAGCGTCGAGTTCTTCTCGGCGGCGACTGCCATCACCGTCTGGAGCAGCCGCAGCTGCAGCGCGGAGGGCGTGTCGGCCATCTGCTGCGCCGCCTCGGCCAGCTTCTTCGACGCCTGGAGCTCGGCGTCCGCGTTGATGACCCGGGCCCGCCGCTCGCGGTCGGCCTCTGCCTGCCGGGCCATGGACCGCTTCATGGTCTCGGGCAGCGACACGTCCTTGATCTCAACGCGGTCGACCTGCACGCCCCAGCCCACGGCCGGACTGTCGATCATCAGCTCCAGGCCCTGGTTGAGCTTCTCGCGGTTGGACAGCAGATCGTCCAGGTCGCTCTTGCCGATGATCGAGCGCAGCGAGGTCTGGGCCATCTGGGAGACCGCGAACTTGTAGTCCTCGACCTTGATGAGCGCGCTGGCCGCGTCGACCACCCTGAAGTACACGACCGCGTCCACACGCACGGTCACGTTGTCCCGGGTGATGCCCTCCTGGGCGGGCACGGGCATCGTCACGATCTGCAGGTTGACTTTGTGCAGCCGGTCGACGATCGGGATGATCAACGTGAATCCGGGCGGACGCACGGAACCTCTGAGCCGGCCGAGGCGCAGCACCACACCGCGTTCGTACTGCTTGACCACCCGCGCCGCTGCGGCGAGATACAGCGCGCCCGCGGAACCGACCGTCGCGGCCACGGCCAGGAGTTCGTCGAGCATGACGACCCCCCTCACCCGGAGGAGCGTAATGAGTGAAAGCCTTCTCCTGTTAAAGATATGCCCGGTATCGGGTCCGGGGCCATGGTCGGTCCCGGACCCGATGCGGGCCCCGGTCAGGGCGAGGTGACCTTGACCGGTTCGGTGCCGGACGCACTGTGCCGCTCGGCCCAGCTCTCCAGCGCCGTACGGCAGGCGTGGTCCAGGTGGTGGAGGCCAGAGAGGTTCAGCTCGATCGGCCGGTCCTGGGGCAGTGACTCCAGGCTGTCGAGTATTTTCGGCAGCCTGAGGAACGTCGCGTTGCCCGACAGATAGACCTGGATCGGGCCGGCGCCCTTGTCTATGACCTCCATCTTGAGGTGCGAGGCCTCCCAGGCGGTCTTGATGACCGCCAGGGCGAGGCCGATCAGGACGCCCTCGAACATGTTCACGGCGACGATGGCGACGGCGGTGACGACGAGGATGAGCGCCTCGCCCTTGTGGCTCCGCCACAGCGTCGCGATCTGCCGGAACGGGATCAGCTTGAAGCCCGCGTGGATCAGGATGCCGGCCAGGGCGGGGACCGGGATCAGCGCCAGGGCCCACGGCATCGCGGCGGCGAACAGCAGCAGCCAGACGCCGTGCAGCACCCGCGACGCCTTGGTCTTCGCGCCCGCGGCCACGTTGGCGGAGCTGCGCACGATCACCGCGGTCATCGGCAGCGCGCCGAGCAGACCGCACACGGTGTTGCCCGCGCCCTGGGCGACCATCTCCTTGTTGTACTCGGTGCGCGGACCGTCGTGCAGCCGGTCCACGGCCGCTGCGCTGAACAGGCTTTCCGCCGAGGCGATCAGCGCGAACGCGACGATCGTGCCCCAGATGGCCGGGCTGGCCAGCTCACCGAACGCCTCGGCCCCTGGCGGCTGGATGACGCCGAGCAGACCCTCCACCTGGACGGTGGCGACCGGCAGGCTGAAGGCCAGGGTGGCGACCGTGGCCAGGACCACCGCCGCGAGGGCGCCGGGCACGGACTGCACCTGCTTCGGCATCTTCTTCCACAGCACGATGACGACGATGGTGCCCGCGCCGATCGCGAGGGAGGCCAGGGCCTCGGTGTTCCCGAACGCGTCGGCGAACGCCCGGGGCAGACCCACGATCTTGCCGATGCCGCTCTCCGGGGCCTTCAGGCCCGCCGCCGCGTAGATCTGGCCGGCGATGATTACCAGGCCGATGCCGCACAGCATGCCCTCGACGACGGAGACGGAGATGGCCCGGAACCAGCGGCCGATCTTCAAAAAGCCCATGGCGAGCTGAAGCAGACCGGCCATCAGCACGATCACACCGAGCGTGGCCACCCCGAACTCGCTGACGGCCTCGAAGACCAGCACGGTCAGGCCGGCGGCCGGGCCCGACACCTGGAGGCTGCTGCCGGGCATGAGCCCGGTGACGAGGCCGCCCACGATACCGGTGACCAGGCCGAGTTCGGCCGGGACACCGGAGGCGACGGCCACGCCGACGCACAGCGGCACCGCGACCAGGAAGACGACGATGGAGGCGCCGAAGTCCTGCTTGAGATAAGGGTATTTGTGGGGGCTTTTCTGGGGGTTTTTGTGAGGGGAATTGGTCATGACGGGATTCACAGGGCCTCGAACGCGTCGGTGGCCGTGCGGTGTTCGCGCACGGTGCCGGTGTGTACCTCGTAGTACCAGCCGCGCAGTCGCAGTCGGCCGTCCGCGAGTCGCTGCTCGACGCACGGGTAGGAGCGCAGGCGCAACAACTGGGCCAGCACATGCTGTTGCACCGCTTCGGCGACCGTCGGGTCCGCCGGATCGGCGGACTTGGGCTCGTCGGCGGCGTGCGCCAGCCAGTCGCGCACGGCAGGTACGGCATCGAGGTCGTCGCCGCGCACCAGCGCGCCGACGGCACCGCAGTGCGAGTGGCCGCAGACCACGACGTCCTGGACGCCGAGCACCTCCACGGCGTACTCGATGGTGGCCGCTTCACCGGTGGGGTGGCCGGAGGGGTAGGGGGGAACGATGTTGCCCGCGGTGCGCAGCTCGAACAGCTGGCCGGGGCGGGCGCCCGTGATCAGGGCCGGTACGACCCGGGAATCGGAGCAGGTGATGAACAGGACCTCGGGGGACTGGCCCTGTGCGAACCGGGCGAACTCCTCAGGGCGTTGTCCGAACGTGCGGGCGTTGTCGATGAGGGGCTGCATGATGTGGTGATTCCTCCTGGCGCACCGTCAGGGCGCGTCGGGCGGGCAGGACAGAGGTGGGGGGACTGCTCTGCTCTCAGCAGCGGAAGACCTGAAGTGCCGCCGGAGAGTGGGCTGTCGAGGGTCTCGACGCATGGTCGTGTGCGGCGCTGCGCACGCTCGCGTCGGATTCGGCCCCCTGATCCCGCGCCGGCAGCGGGCGCTCGGGCGCGCAGGGCGCGGGGTCGACCGCGCGGTGGCGGTCGCGGATACGCAGGGGACCGGTCGGGTCCCCGAACTGCGTGTCGTGGTGGCACGCGGCGTCCTGGGCGCGCAGCACCTTGCCGGAGGGGTTGGTTCCGGGCTGGGCCTCGGCCTCTGCGTGACGGGTTGTGTACGCATGTGCGAAGGACGCCGTGGACGTGAAGAACGGGAGGGTCAGCAGGAGGGCAGCCAGGACCGAGTACAGCGTGCGGGCCGTCCCACCTCGAAACATGAGCCTCCCTCCGGTTTGTTCACGTCTCTAGTCCGTACCAACGGTTGGTCAACGGTTGGTCAAGAAAGACATTAACCCTGCAAAGTTGTTTGCAGGGTTAACTCGGCGTTTCGACCCGGAGAGAGCCTCAAAAGCAAGGGTGGTTTGGCGTGATCCAGCCCTTGAATCTGGGGGGTTGGTCCGCTACTGGGTGTCGACCAGGCGCTTCGCGTCCCGGGCCAGTGCGGTCAGCCGGGAGATCGCGCGGAAGTACTTCTTGCGGTAGCCGCCCTTCAGCATGTCCTCGCTGAACAGCTGATCGAACGGCAGTCCCGAGGCCAGGACCGGAACCTCCCGGTCGTAGAGCCGGTCCGCGAGGACGACGAGCCGCAGCGCCGTCGACTGGTCCGGAATCGGCCGTACATCCGTCAGGCACACCGCCTTCAGGCCGTCGGTCAGGGCGCCGTAACGGCTGGGGTGGACCCGGGCGAGGTGGTCCAGCAGGTGCGGGAAGTCGTCGAGCGAGGCGCCCTCCGTGGCGTACGCCGCCTTTATCACCTGTTCGTCCGAATACGGGGCCGGAGCCTGAGGCAGGCCGCGGTGGCGGTAGTCCTCGCCGTCGATGCGCAGGGTGCGGAAGTGGGCGGACAGGCCCTGGATCTCGCGCAGGAAGTCGGCCGCGGCGAAGCGGCCCTCGCCGAGCTTGCCCGGCAGGGTGTTCGACGTGGCGGCGAGCGCGACGCCCGCGTCGACCAGCTTGCCGAGCAGGGTGGAGACCAGGACGGTGTCACCCGGGTCGTCGAGCTCGAACTCGTCGATGCACAGGAGACGGTGGCCGGACAGCGTCCGCACCGTCTGCTGGAAGCCGAGAGCTCCGACGAGGTTGGTCAGCTCCACGAACGTGCCGAACGCCTTCAGCGCGGGCTCGGCCGGGGTGGCGTGCCACAGAGAGGCGAGCAGATGGGTCTTGCCGACGCCGTAGCCGCCGTCGAGGTAGACACCGCGCGGTCCCGCCGGGGGCTTGGGGGACCTGGACCTGCCGAACCCGAAGAATCCGCGCCTGCCCGTGCCGGGCACTCCGCCGAGGCCGGTGGCGAAGCCTTCGAGGACCCCTACCGCCTCGCTCTGGCTGGGCTGGTTCGGGTCCGGGATGTAGGTGCTGAAGCGCACCGAGTCGAAGCGGGGCGGGGGCACCATCTCGGCGACCAGGCGATCCGCGGGGACATGCGGCTCGCGGGCGCACAGGGAGAGCGGGCCGGCTTCGGCTATCGGGCTCCGCCCGGCGGCGGTAGAGGTGGACACGCTTACCCATGCTAAGGGGTGGCCCGGGTCCGGCTGTGGGCTGCGGGCTGTATGTGGCCGGGCCCACGGTGGGGGTCCCCCGCTCGGGGGAAGGCGAGACGTCGGACGGTTCCTCCCCCGCGTGGAACACTGCACTGCATGCGACGCCTGTTCCCTGTGACCGACCGGCCGGACGACCGCGAGTGGAGCCTCGCCGAGCTGGCCGCCGCCTATGCCTATCCCGAGCCCCGGCCGGGAGAGCCGGTGGCGTGGGTGCGGGCCAACATGGTGAGCACGCTCGACGGCGCCGCCCAGCACGACGGTCGCTCGCAGCCCATCTCCAACGCCACCGACATGCGGATCTTCGGCACGCTCCGGGCGCTGGCGGACGTGGTCGTGGTCGGCGCCGAAACGGTCCGTCAGGAGGGGTATCGCCCGGCACGCGCGCGTGCGGAGTTCGCGGGGCTGCGCAAGGCGGCCGGGCAGGGGCCCGCGCCCGCGATCGCGGTGGTCACCGCGAGTCTGGATCTGGACTTCTCGCTTCCGCTGTTCACCTCGCCCCTGGTTCCGACCCTGATCCTCACGGGCGCCGCCGCGGCCCCGGACCGGATCGTGGCGGCCGAGAAGGCCGGCGCCCGGGTGGTGGTCGCCGGTGACGGCGTCGGAGTGGAGCCCGCCCGGGCCGTACGGGCCCTCGCCGAGCTGGGGTACACCCGACTGCTGACCGAGGGCGGCCCACGGCTGCTGGGCCAGCTGGTGGCCGCCGGGGTGCTCGACGAGCTGTGCCTGACCGTGTCCCCGATGCTCACCGCGGGCGACGCGCAGCGGATCGCAGGGGGGCCGTCGGTGGCGGTGCCGCAGCGTTTCGCCCTGGCGTCCCTGCTGGAAGAGGCCGGGTTTCTGTTCTCCCGTTACCGTCGGTCCTGAGGTCGGCGGAATTGTCCGTTCCGTTTAGCTTTCGCCGGGCACACTAGGACTCGCAGTACCCGTGCGATCACGGGGCAGGATGGTTTCCGCAGGGCCTGGTACGGCCCACGGAGGAGAAGGGGCGCCTGGTGTTCACAAGCGTTTTGATGATCGAGAAGGCCCTGACGTCCGCCGACGTGGAGTTCGTCACCACCTTGCACGGGGACGAGCCGGTCACCTTCCACGTGCTGCTCCAGCCGCGCGGCGAGCAGGCGGACCGGTTGCTGCGCGCCATCGACGACCTCGCCCTCGGCGATCTCGACGAGGCGGTGCGCGAGGGCGAGACCCCGGAGGGGGAGGCGGCCAGAACGGAGGGGCAGCGGGCGCTCGAGGTGTCCCTGCAGGCGCTGCGGGCCTCGGGCAGCGAGGCGGAGGGGCGGCTGATCGAGGCCCACCCGCTCGATGTGCTCAAGGACCTCGTCGAGGAGACCGGTGCCGACGAGGTGATCGTCCTGACCGATCCCCACTACGTGGAGGAGTTCTTCCACCGGGACTGGGCTTCGCGGGCCCGGCACCGGGTCGGAGTGCCCGTGCTGAAGTTGTTCTCGCACAGCAAGGCATAGTGAGGCGCTGTCGGCCGCAGGCAATAGGCTGGGGCCCGCGTTCGCTCGCGGGCGCTGATCGTCGCATTCGGATCTTGGGGAGATACACGCATGGCACCCGGCCTTCCTACCGCCATGGACCGACCGCACTTCATCGGCATCGGCGGCGCCGGGATGTCGGGCATCGCGAAGATCCTCGCGCAGCGCGGTGCCAAGGTCGCCGGCAGCGACGCGAAGGAGTCGGAGACCGCCGAGGCCCTGCGCGCGCTGGGTGCGACCGTGCACATCGGGCATGCGGCCGAGCACCTCGCGGACGACGCCAGCTGTGTCGTGGTGTCGTCGGCGATCCGTGCGGACAACCCGGAGCTGGCCCGGGCGGCCGAACGGGGCATCCCGGTGATCCACCGCTCCGACGCGCTCGCCGCCCTGATGGACGGCCTGCGCCCGATCGCGGTCGCGGGCACGCACGGCAAGACGACCACCACCTCGATGCTGGCGGTGTCGCTGTCCGAGCTGGGCCTGCACCCGTCGTACGCCATCGGCGGCGACCTCGACGCCCCCGGCTCCAACGCGCTGCACGGCGAGGGCGAGATCTTCGTCGCCGAGGCGGACGAAAGCGATCGCAGCTTCCACAAGTACGCGCCCGAGGTGGCGATCGTCCTCAACGTCGAGCTCGACCACCACGCCAACTACGCGTCGATGGACGAGATCTACGAGTCGTTCGAGACGTTCGCCGGGCGGATCGTGCCCGGTGGGACGCTGGTGATCTCGGCGGACCACGAGGGCGCCCGGGAGCTGACCCGGCGGCTGGCCGGGGCCGTGCGGACGGTGACATACGGGGAGGCGGACGACGCCGACGTACGCGTCCTGTCGGTCGTGCCGCAGGGGCTGAAGAGCGAGGTCACCGTCCTTCTGGACGGTACGGAACTCACCTTCACCGTCTCCGTCCCGGGCCGCCACTACGCCCACAACGCGGTCGCCGCCCTCGCGGCGGGCGCGGCCCTCGGCGTGCCGGCCGCGGAGCTGGCCCCGGCGCTGGCCGCGTACACGGGAGTGAAGCGGCGCCTGCAGCTGAAGGGCGAGGCGGCGGGCGTTCAGGTGATCGACTCCTACGCCCACCACCCGACCGAGATGACGGCGGACCTGGAGGCGATGCGCGCGGCGGCGGGCGACGCGCGCATCCTGGTCGTCTTCCAGCCGCACCTGTTCTCCCGCACCCAGGAGCTCGGCAGGGAGATGGGCCGGTCCCTGGCCCTGGCCGACGCCTCCGTGGTTCTGGACATCTACCCGGCCCGCGAGGACCCGATCCCCGGCGTGACCAGCGAACTGATCATCGAGGCGGCCCGCGCGGCCGGCGCCGACGTGACACCGGTCCACGACAAGGCGGAGGTGCCCGAGGTCGTGGCGGGAATGGCGAAGGCCGGTGATCTCGTTCTGACCATGGGCGCGGGCGATGTCACCGACCTCGGCCCGCGCATCCTGGACCGCCTGTCGAAGTGAGGGGCTGAACGCTCATGTCGTACGACGTCGAAAAGCCGGACGAGCAGTGGCGTGCGGAGCTGACGCCGGCCGAATACGCCGTACTGCGCGAGGCCGCCACCGAGCCCGCGTTCACCGGCGAGTACACCGACACCAAGACCAAGGGCGTCTACTCCTGCCGGGCCTGCGGTGCCGAGCTGTTCACCTCGGAGACCAAGTTCGAGTCCCACTGCGGCTGGCCGTCCTTCTTCGACCCGAAGGACACCGACGCCGTGGAGCTCGTCGAGGACCGCTCGCACGGCATGGTGCGCACCGAGGTGCGATGTGCGCGGTGCGGATCCCATCTCGGGCATGTGTTCGAGGGTGAGGGGTATCCGACCCCCACGGACCAGCGGTACTGCATCAACTCGATCTCCCTGAGGTTGCAGCCCGAAGGGGAGTGAGCGCACGTTGTGGCGTGCGTCACGCAAGGTTTAGGGTTGAAGCACCTGGAGGATCTCCCCGCAGGGCGAGCCGAACGACGGTGTGTGCCGGGGCCTCCTCCAGGTGAAGGAAGTGGTCCCGTTGTCGGTCGCATGGGACGACATCGGCGGTCTCGTCGATGCTCATGAGCGGTTCCTGGCCGGTGCACGGGTCGAGTCGGACGTACGCGACTCGGTGCTCGACTCCTGGAAGCGGTGCCGGTTCGCGGGGCTCGAGCCGCACCGGCTGCTGATCCCCTACGCGCCGGACCTCGCGGTCGAGGACCCGCTGCTGCGCGCCGCCGAACCGGTGCTCAAGCGTCTGACCGCGTCGTTCGAGAAGGTGAGCATGGCGGTCGTGCTGTGCGACGGGCAGGCCCGCCTGGTCCAGCGGCACGGCGGTGACCGGCAGTTGCTCGCACTGCTCGACGAGGTGAACTTCGCCCCGGGCTTCTGCGCGTCCGAGGAGGTCGCCGGCACCAACGGCGTGGGCACCGCACTGGCCGAGCGGCGGCCCGTCTATGTCGTCGGCCGTGAGCACTTCGCCGACTGCCTGTCCCTGTTCACCTGCGCGGGCGCACCCGTGCGGAATCCGCTCAGCGGGCGTATCGAGGCCGTCCTCGACCTCACCTGTCTGCGGGACGAGGGCGACCCCGCCATGGTGCGGCTGGTGCACGATGCCGCCCGGGACATCGAGACCCGGCTGCTGGAGCAGGCGACGGAGCGGGAGCGGGCGCTGCTCACCGCATACCGTCGGGCCTCGCATGCCGCGGACGGCGGCGGCGCATGGCCGCGGCAGCCCGAGCAGGCGCCCGCGGGCGCCGAGGCCGGCCACGACGGCACGGACCTCGGCCGGCTCGATCTCGCCGTGCTGCGGGAGAAGGCCGAGGAGCTCATCGCCTCACCGCACCTCACCTTCGACGAGGTGGCCCTCTCCGGTGGCCGAGTGGCGATCCTGCTGCGCCGGCCGATCAGGGGTGATGCCGGTGAGACCGGCGTCGTGGTCGAGGCCCGAGTGCTCGGCGAACCGCGACTGCGGCACGTGGAACTGGCAACGGACGGCCCCGCCGCGCCCGGGGCAACGCCCGTATCCGCCGCCCTCCCGACGGTGACTGCCGTGCCGGTCCCGACGCCGGGGGCTTCTGCCGCGCCGGTCACCCCTGGTGTGGCGCCGGCTTCCGGGGCGGGTTCGTCTGCCGTCTCGGCGGCTCCTGCGGCCGGCTCGTCTGCGGTGTCGGCGGCTCCTGGGCCGGGTTCGTCTGCTGTGCCGACGCCTCCTGCCGTGTCGGCATCTTCTGCCGCGTCGGCCCAGGCTGCCGTATCGCCGCCTGCGTCGGATGCTCCCGCCGCGTCACCGTTCCTGGCGGCGTCGAGCACGGCTTCCGTGCCGTCGGCGTCCGCCGTCGTCATGCGGACGGTCGGATCCGCACCGGCCGACCCGGCTGCGCCCGCTGTTTCCCCGCCGGAGGCGCCCGCTGCCCGCGCTGTTTCCCCGCCGGAGGCACCGGCTGCGCCAGCTGTCCCCGTGCCGGAGGCACCGGCTGCGCCCACTGTCCCCCCGCCGGAGGCGCCCGCTGCGCCCGCTGTCTCCGCGTTCACCGCGCTGCGGGAGGACGCCGGTGACTCGGCCGCCGACGGCTGGCTGTTGCTCGTCGGTGAGCCCGGTGTCGGTCGGCTGGCCGTGCTGGCGCGCAGGCGGCTGGAGCTGTTGCACGACGCCGGCGTCCGGATCGGAACGACCCTCGACGTCGCGCACACCGCGGAGGAGCTGGCGGAGGTGACCGTTCCGCGGTTCGCCGACTTCACCGCCGTAGACCTGCCCGCCTCCGTGCTGCGCGGCGACGAGCCGGGGCCGCTCGGCGAGGACACCGCGCTGTGCCGGGTCGCACTGGGCGCCATACCCGAGGAGTCCCCGTTGCAGGAGACCGGTGGAGCGGTCCACTACGGCCCGGCCACGCCGCAGGCCCACGGTCTGGAGAGCGGCCAGTCGGTGCTGGAACCCGTCCTGGCCGCGGCCGAAGGCCGGCACGGCCAGGACGCGGAGGGGACCGAGCGGATGCTCGCGGCGGGCGTCCACTCCCTGATCACCGTTCCGCTGCAGGCGCGCGGCGCGACCCTCGGCGTGGTCAGCTTCTACCGCTCGCGGCAGCCCGCCCCCTTCGAGGACGACGACCTGTCCCTCGCCCAGGAACTGGTCGGTCGCGCCGCGATCTGTATCGACAACGCCCGCCGCTACACGCGCGAGCACACCACCGCTCTCGCCCTGCAGCGCAGCCTGCTGCCCCGGGGGCATCCCGAGCAGAGCGCGGTCGAGGCCGCCTTCCGCTATCTGCCCGCGCAGGCCGGCGTCGGCGGCGACTGGTTCGACGTCATCCCGCTGTCCGGCGCGCGGGTGGCGCTGGTCGTGGGCGATGTCGTCGGCCACGGTCTGCATGCAGCCGCGACGATGGGCCGACTGCGTACCGCCGTGCACAACTTCTGCTCCCTGGACCTGCCGCCCGACGACCTGCTCACCCACCTCGACGACCTGGTCGGACGGCTCGACCGCGGCGAGGGCTGGGCGGTGGAGAACACCCATCCGGACGCGGGCATCGTCGGCGCCACCTGCCTGTACGCCGTCTACGACCCGGTGTCCCGGCGCTGCAGCCTCACCCGTGCCGGGCACCCCGTCCCGGTGGTCGTCGGACCCGACGGCACCGTGGAGTTCGTCGACCTGCCGTCGGGGCCGCCGCTCGGGCTCGGCGGGATGCCCTTCGAGACCGTGGAGCTCGACCTGGCCGAAGGCAGCCAGCTCGTGCTGTACACCGACGGCCTGATCGAGGACCGGCTGCGTGACATCGACACCGGCCTGGAGCGGCTGCGTACCGTACTGGCCTGCGCCGGCCGGCCGCCGGAGGAGACCTGTGACGCTGTCCTCGACGCGCTGCTCGCGGACCGGCCGAGCGACGACGTGGCCCTGCTGGTGGCCCGTACGAACGCACTGGGGCCGGAGCGGGTCGCGCAGTGGGAGCTGCCCAGCGACCCGGCGGTGGTCTCCCGCACCCGTGCGGCGGTCACCGACCAGATGGCCGCCTGGGGGCTGGACGACATGGCCTTCACCACCGAACTCGTCGCCAGCGAACTCGTCACCAACGCCATCCGGCACGCGACCGGCCCGGTCCGGCTGCGGCTGCTGCGTGACCGTGCGCTGATCTGCGAGGTCTCCGACGGCAGCAGCACCTCACCCCGGCTGCGCCGCGCCCGGACCGAGGACGAGGGCGGGCGCGGGCTGTTCCTCGTCGCCCAGCTCACCGAGCGCTGGGGGACCCGCTACACCACGGACGGCAAGGTCATCTGGACGGAACAGCCACTGCCCTGAGGGGCGTCAGCCGGCGGACTCGGCGGCGTGCGGGCTGATCACGCCGAAGGTCACCAGGGCGATGATGACCAGGCCGAGGGCGATGCGGTAGTGCACGAACGGCATGAAACTCCTGGTCTCGATGAACTTCATGAACCAGGCGATGACGGCGTACCCGACGGCGAAGGCGATGAGAGTGGCCAGCAGCGTCGGACCCCAGGTGGCGTGACCGCCCTCGGTGGCGTCCTTCAGTTCGTAGAGCCCGGAGGCGAGGACGGCCGGGATGGCGAGCAGGAAGCAGTACCGTGCGGCGGCCGCCCGAGTATAGCCCATGAACAGGCCGCCGCTGGTGGTGGCGCCGGACCGGGAGACACCGGGGATCAGTGCCATCGCCTGGCACAGGCCGTAGACCAGGCCGTCCCGGACGGTGAGGTCGTGCAGGGTCTTGCCCACGACGGCGGTGCGGTGGCGGCCGCCGACCTCGGCGCGGGCGGCGATGCGGTCGGCGATGCCCAGGACGAGGCCCATGGCGATGAGCATGGTGGCGGTCAGGCGCAGGTCGCGGAACGGGCCCTCGATCTGGTCCTTGAAGGTGACACCGAGCACGCCGATGGGAATCGAGCCGATCACCAGCATCCAGCCCATGCGGGCATCCTGGTCCTGGCGCGCCTTTCGGTCCACCAGGGAACGGCACCAGGCGCTGACGATGCGGCCGATGTCGGCGCGGAAGTAGATGAGCACGGCGGTCTCCGTGCCGATCTGTGTGATCGCGGTGAAGGCCGCGCCCGGGTCCTGCCAGCCCGAGAAGGCCGCGACGAGCCGCAGGTGCGCGCTCGAGGAGATGGGCAGGAACTCGGTCAGGCCCTGGATCAGGCCGAGGATGATGGATTCAAACCAGCTCATGGGGTCAGCCGTTCAGTATTTCGACGTCCAGACGTCCGCAGATGGTTGCTCGGGGAAACCTGTGCGGTCTGTGTGTGTTAAGCACGTTTTAAGGTGTTCAGTGTGGCTCGATGGCTCCAGTCCTTCCGAAGACCCCCGATGGTGCACGCCGTCGGCCGTGCGAACGCGTCCGCGGCCGGCACCGGCGTGTCGTCGCGGCTGACGGCGCTGCGGTCGACCGCGGCCGGGATCGGCACGACGCTGGACGAGGAGACCACCTGCTCGGAGCTGACCAGCGCGGTGTCCGACCTGATCGGCGGTGCCGCGGCGATCGTGCGGGGCGGTACCGAGACGGAGTCGGTGTACGAGGCGGTCAGCGGCGACGCCGCCGTGCTGCCCGACATCGCGTGGGCCGCGGCGGTGGTCCGCAGGGTGGGCAGCCGGGTCGGACGGCACGAGGCCGGCCCGGCGCTCTGTGTGCCGCTCGCCAGCGGCGAGGACCACTACGGCGTCCTCGTGTGCGCCCGGCAGGAGGGGGTTTTCACGCGCTCGGAGACGGACGCCCTCGCCCTGTTCGCCGAGCGGGCCGCCTCGCACGTCCGGCACGCCCGCGAGTATGACCGGATGGGTCGCATAGTCGGCGATCTTCAGCGCGCGCTGCTCGCCGAGCCCGGCCGGCCGCATCCGAACCTGGACGTCGCGATCCGCTATCTGCCCGTGGGGCACCGCGCCCTGGTCGGCGGTGACTGGTGCGAGACCGTCCGGCTGCACTTCGGGCGGACGCTGCTCGTCGTCGGTGATGTGATGGGGCACAGCATTGAAGCTGCCGTGGACATGACCGCCTACCGTTCGGCCCTGCGCTACATCGCCTCCGCCGACCTTCCGCCGCACCGGGTGCTGCGCCAGCTCGACGACATCGCCTCCAGCGAGTCCGACCGCCGGCCGGCCACCTGTCTGATCGTGCGTGTCGACCCCAACCGCGGACAGGTCACGCTGGCCAGCGCCGGCCATCTGCCGCCCGCGGTGATCGACGGCAAGGGCGACACATCGCTGCTCCCGGTGCCGGTCGGCCCGCCGCTGGGCACGGGACTGGGCGGTTACGAGCCGGCCACGTACGAGCTGGACGCCGAGAGCACCCTGGTGCTGTTCACCGACGGGCTCGTCGAGCACCGCGGCGAGGACATCGACCAGTCCCTGGACCGACTGGCGAGGCTCCACTTCAACGCTTCGGAGGGGGTCGAAGGCATCCTCGACACCGTCCTGGCCCGCCTCGACGCCCGGCACGCGGAGGACGACGTGGCTGTCCTGGCGGCCCGGCTGCGGCACCGGCCGCCCCCGGTGCACGAGGTCTTCGGGCACGCCTGAACGTTCCCACCACGGTCGGGTTCCTTACGAATCCGGGACATCCGGGGGCGGCGGCGCCACCTGCCGGTACCGAGTGCGAGGCTGGCGGCATGGAACAGCAGTCGTACGGGGCCCGGGTGCTCGTCGTCGATGACGACCCGACCGTCTCCGAGGTCGTCTCCGGGTATCTCGACCGGGCCGGATACGTCGTGGACCGGGCCGGTGACGGCCCCGACGCCCTCGCGCGGGCCGCCGCCCACTGGCCGGACCTGGTGGTGCTGGACCTGATGCTGCCCGGCATGGACGGCCTCGAGGTGTGCCGGCGGATGCGGGACCGCGGACCCGTGCCGGTCATCATGCTCACCGCGCGCGGCGACGAGGACGACCGGATTCTCGGCCTGGAGGTCGGCGCCGACGACTACGTCACCAAGCCGTTCAGCCCTCGCGAGCTGGTCCTGCGGGTGGAGTCGGTACTGCGCCGCGCCCGGCCCGGCCGGCAGCCCGCCGGCACCCTGCGGACCGCCGGGCTCACCGTCGACCCCGGCGCCCGGCGCGCCGCCAAGAACGGAGTCGAACTCGCCCTGACCATCAGGGAGTTCGACCTGCTCGCGTTCTTCCTCCGGCATCCCGGACGGGCGTTCAGCCGGGAGGAGCTGATGCGCGAGGTGTGGGGCTGGGACTTCGGCGACCTGTCCACGGTGACCGTCCATGTGCGGCGGCTGCGCGGCAAGGTGGAGGACGATCCGGCCCGGCCGCGGTTCATCCAGACGGTGTGGGGCGTGGGTTACCGCTTCGACTCCGCCGACGGGGAGGCGTGAGCCGTGCGCGACACCCTGCTCATCGCCCTGTTCGCCTTCCTCGGTGCCGCCGCGGCCGGGCTGCTCGGGGCGGGCGTGCTGCTGCTGATCCGCCGGCGCTCGCTCACCGCGCACCTCGCCGTGGTCGTCGCCGTCGCCGTCGGTGCCATGCTCGCCGGCACGCTCGCGGTGGCGCAGGCGATGTTCCTGTCCCGGCACGACCTGACCGTCGTGACCACCGTCGTCGCGATGGCAGCCGTGGTCTCCCTGGCCACCGCCCTGCTGCTCGGCCGCTGGGTGGTCGCCCGCAGCCGCGCCCTCACCCTCGCCGCCCGCTCCTTCGGCGACGGCGGCGACTTCACCAGCCCCGACGGCCCGGCTACCGCCGAACTAGCCGCGCTGAGTCGGGAGTTGGAGGCAACCAGCCGTAAACTCGCCGAGTCCCGGGACCGCGAGCGCGCCCTGGAGAGCTCCCGGCGCGAGCTGGTCGCCTGGATCTCGCACGACCTGCGCACCCCGCTCGCCGGACTGCGCGCGATGTCCGAGGCACTGGAGGACGGTGTCGCCGCCGACCCCGACCGCTATCTGCGGCAGATCCGCGCCGAGGCCGAGCGGCTCAACGACATGGTGGGCGACCTGTTCGAGCTCTCCCGTATCCACGCGGGGACGCTGGCGCTGAGCCCGAGCCGGATCTCGGTGTACGACCTCGTCGGCGACGCCCTCGCGGGCGTGGACCCGGTCGCCCGCGAGCACGGCGTACGGCTCGTCGGCGACCGGGTCGAGCCGGTGCCGGTCGAGGTGGACGGCAGGGAGATGAGCCGGGTGCTCGGCAATCTGCTGGTGAACGCGATCCGGCGGACCCCGGCCGACGGCACGGTCGCGGTGGCCGCCGAACGCTCGCCCGACGGTGTGGTCCTGTCCGTGACGGACGGCTGCGGCGGAATCCCGGACGAGGACCTGCCGCGCGTCTTCGACACCGGCTGGCGCGGCACCGACGCGCGGACGCCACCGGCCGGGGCCGGGCTGGGACTCGCCATCGTTCGGGGCATCGTGGAGGCCCACCACGGCCGGGCCGCCGTACGCAACGTCACCGGCGGCTGCCGATTCGAGGTGACGCTTCCGACGGCCGACACCTGACGCGCCCCCCCGGTGAAGGCACGCACTGCCGTCACAGCACCTCGGACGTCACCTGCTCCTGAACCCGGAATACTCCTGAACCGGGAGCCGGACGGTGAACACCGTCCTCCCCGGTTCGCCGGTCAGCTCGATCGTGCCGCCGTGGGCCCGTACCAGTGAGCTCGCGACCGACAGCCCGAGCCCGCTGCCGCCGCGGTCGCGGCTGCGGGCCTTGTCGACGCGGTAGAAGCGGTCGAAGACCCGCTCCCGGTCGGCGGCCGGAATCCCGGGTCCCCGGTCGGTGACCCGGACCAGCGCCGCGCCGGCCGTCACGGAGGTCTCCACGCACACCTTTGTGCCGGCCGGCGTGTGCACGGCGGCGTTGGTGAGCAGGTTGTCCAGCACCTGCCGGATCCGCTGCTGATCCAGCCGCAGCCGCACCGGCCCGTTCCCGGTCGTCACCGTCAGCGGGTGGCTCGGGTGCGCGGCGCGGAAGGCGTCCGCGGCCTGCTCGACCAGCTCCACCAGGTCGGCGTCCGCGAGCCGCAGCGGGGCCTCCACCTCGGCGGCGTCCAGCCGGGCGAGCAGCAGCAGGTCGTCCAGGAGGAAGCCCATCCGGGCGGCCTCGGCACGCAGCCGCGCCAGATGCTTCTCCCGTTCCTCGGGCGCGTTGGCGGCCGCGTACTGGAACAGGTCCGCATAGCCCCGTACCGACATCAGCGGCGTCCGCAGTTCGTGCGAGGCGTCCGCGACGAACCGGCGCAGCCGCTGCTCGGCCTCGGCGCGCACGGCGAGGGAGTCGTCGATGTGCTCCAGCATGGTGTTGAACGCCGTGCGCAGCTCCTCCACCTCCGGCCCGCCGCCTGGGCCGTCGGCCCGCAGTGGCAGCCGCGCCGCCGACTCGGTCAGATCGTGCGAGGCGATGCCGTGCGCGGTGTGCGCCATGTCGCTCAGCGGCTTCAGCCCGCGCCGCAGCATCTTCCGGCCGAAGATCACCAGCGCGATCAGCGCGAGGACGAACGTCACGACCTGGATCGTGATCAGCCGGCTGATCGTGTCCTCCATGTCGTCCATGGGCGCGGCGCTCACCAGGACAACTCCGGCTTCGACCTCGCAGGCGCGCAGCCGGTACGTGCCCTTGCCCTCGAGGTGGTCGGTGCGCAGGAGCTCGGTGTCCGCGGTGGACTGCGCCCGGGCCAGGGCGGTGAAGTCGTCGACGTCCCGCGGCAGGTCACCGGGGTCCTCGGGCCTGCGGAGCACGGGCTTGCCGTCCGACACGTCGTACACGGCGTAGAACCAGCTGTAGTACTTCTTTCCCGAGAGCGTGCCGTAGTCCGCGATGCTCTTGGACTGGGCGATCTGGCCCTGCGCCAGCTGCGTGTCGAGCTGGGCCGACAGGTAGTCCCGCATGTACGTCGTCAGGGCCGTGCCGACGACGGCGAACACGACCAGCGCCAGGGCGCCCAGGCCCAGCGCCAGCCGGGTGCCCAGGCGGAGCCTGCGGTACGTCTGCCGGAGCCGGCGGATCACTCGGCGGCCTGCCGGATCACGTATCCGAAGCCCCGGACGGTGTGGATCAGCGGGGAGCCGGTGTCGTCGAGCTTGCGGCGCAGCCGGCTGACGACCAGTTCGACGACGTTGGAGCGGCCGCCGAAGCCGTACTCCCACACATGGTCGAGGATCTGCGCCTTGGTGAGCACGGTCGGCGACTTGCGCATCAGATAGCGCAGCACCTCGTACTCGGTCGGAGTCAGCGTCAGGAGTTTCCCGCCGCGCCGCACCTCTCGGGTGTCCTCGTCCATCGTCAGGTCCGCCACCTGGAGCACCGACCGCTGGAAACCGGGCACGGAGGTGCGCCGCAGCACCGTCCGCAGCCTGGCCATCAGCTCCTCCACGGCGAACGGCTTGACCAGATAGTCGTCACCGCCCCGGGTGAGCCCCGCCACCCGGTCGGATATCCCGTCCCGCGCGGTGAGGAACACCACCGGCACCATCGTCCCCGAACTGCGCAGCCGGTCCAGGATGCCGAAGCCGTCGATGTCCGGCAGCATCAGATCCAGCACGACGATGTCCGGATGGAACTCGGCGGCGCGGCGCAGTGCCTCGTCGCCGGAGTTCGCCGTGACCGCCTCCCACCCCTCGTAGCGGGCGACCGTGGCGACGAGGTCGGCGATGGGCGGGTCGTCGTCCACGACCAGGAGCCGTACTTTTTCCACCCGTTCATAGTGCGCCAACCGTTCTCCCATGCCAGACCAGGTGACCATCCCCGTCCACATCGATATCCACTTGAAAGTCGTACGACAGGAATTCGACAGCTCCCGCCAGCGAAGCTCGGAGTCCTCAGGCCCCGATCAAGGAGTTGCCGTCCGTGACGACAGTCCAGTCACCTCCCGCGCCCACCGCGGCGCTGCGCCCCAAGGTGGTGGCCCGCACCGGTCTGTACGCCGTGCTGGCCGCAAACGTGGCCGTGGTCACCGTCTTCTTCGTCCAGGCAGGGTTCGCCTCCAACGCGCTGATCGTTCTGGGCCGGCTGGCCGGGCTGTACGGCGCCCTCCTCATGGCGTTCCAGCTGCTGCTGGTGGCCCGGCTGCCCTGGCTCGACCGCCGGATCGGCATGGACCGGCTGACCCTGTGGCACCGCTGGGTCGGCTTCTCACTGCTGTGGACGCTGCTGGCCCATGCGGTGTTCATCACCTTCGGTTACGCCGACTCCTCGGGGCTGGACCCGGTGAACCAGCTGATCGACCTGGCCGAGACCGTCGAGGGCGTGCTGCGCGCGGCCGTCGCGCTGACGCTGATCATCGTGATCGGTACGGTCTCGGCGCGGTTCGCCCGACGCCAGCTGGCCTACGAGACCTGGCACTTCATCCACCTCTACACCTACATCGCCGTCGTCCTGGCCTTCTCGCACCAGGTGGCGGTCGGTACGACCTTCGTCGCCTCGCCGGCGGCCACCGCGTACTGGTGGACCCTGTGGGGCGTCGCGCTCGGCTCGGTAGCCGTGGGCCGTGTGGTGCTGCCGCTGTGGCGGAACCACCGCCACCAGTTGCGCGTCTCGGCCGTCGTCCCCGAGAACGACAACGTCGTCTCCATCTACGTCACCGGCCGCGACCTCGACCGGCTGCCCGCACGGGCCGGCCAGTTCTTCCTGTGGCGGTTCCTCACCCGCGACCGCTGGTGGCAGGCCAACCCGTTCTCCCTGTCGGCGGCCCCGGACGGCCGCACCCTGCGCCTGACCGCCAAGGCCGCCGGCGACGGCACCGCCGCCCTGCGCCATCTGAAGGCCGGCACCCGGGTCTTCGCCGAGGGCCCCTACGGTGCCTTCACCACCATGCACCGCACCCGCCCCGATGCCCTGCTCATAGCCGGCGGCGTCGGCGTCACCCCCATCCGGGCCCTGCTGGAGGAGCTGCACGGCCACGCCGTGGTGATCTACCGCGTGTCCAGCGACCGGGACGCCGTCCTCTACGACGAGCTGCGCGACCTCGCCCAGGCGAAGGGCGCCGAACTGTATCTGGTCACCGGCCCGGTCGCCCCGGACAAGCTGGCGCCCGGCGAACTGGCCCGGCTGGTCCCGGACGTGGCCGACCGCGACGTCTACGTCTGCGGCCCGCCCGGCATGACGGCCGCGGTGCTGCGCAGCCTGCGCGAGCTCGGCGTACCCAAGCCGCAGATCCACTTCGAACGCTTCAGCCTGGCCGGATGACGGGGACGAGGTACCTACCGTGAAACGAGCACTTCCTGTCCTGGTCCTGACCGTTGCCGGACTGATCCCCGTCTGGCGGTACGCGCCCTCGGACGGCACGACCACGACCGAGGCCGCCCAGCCAGTCGCGACCCCCTCCGCGCCCTCCACCGCGGGAACCCCCGGCACCTCGACCCAGGTCGTCGTCGGCTCGACCGTCCACACGGAGAAGGGTGACGTGCAGGTGGAGGTGACGTTCGACGGTGGCGAGATCACCGCCGTCCGGATGCTG